>NZ_QUFR01000007.1:1011-144028 GCF_003478575.1 Dorea sp. AF24-7LB | reverse complement strand
TGCAGTTTTGAAGGTATATAACTTACAGAAGTGATTGGTATAAAGCCAGTCGCTTTTTTGTTATAAGAAATAAAAACTATTAATCTTTTATTCAAGGATTTTAATATAGATAAGTAAAAAGACGACTATCTTTTTCGGACAGTCGTATGAGAGTGACTAAGAATGAGGAAATTATTTCTTCTCTTTTTTATGACAGATTCCATACTTTTGAAGAGATGAGAAAACCTGAACTTCGTCATTACCATGAATCATCAGTAATGCTGGAAGACCCAGTTGGATATTTGCAAGTTCAGAAAGCTTTTTCCCATCAACGGGTTTGTTATGGTTGGAAATATCGCGTATTTGTACATCAGAAGAAACCTTACTGCAAATATTATGAAAGATAATAAATTGACTTGTTGTTGTGAATTTTATATTATTTTTTATCATAGCAGGCCACCTCTGTAAAAATAGATTTTCTTTTTCCTTTCGCAAGTATATAATAGATGACAAGAAATGTAAAATATATATTCGGCATACCTGATATATAAATAAAATATAGATATGGTATAGATGTGATATAGATGGAGAGAAAAATGGACATTACATACGATTATTACCGGATTTTTTATTATGTGACAACCTATAAGAGTTTTTCAAAGGCGGCAAAAGTATTAGGAAGCAACCAGCCCAATATTACGCATTTTATGAACAATTTGGAAAATCAGCTTGGCTGTCGGTTGTTTGTACGATCTAACCGTGGTGTAACATTGACACAGGAAGGTGAATTATTATATCAACATGTCAGGATTGCTTATCAGCAGCTTCATGCAGCGGAAGTAGAGCTGGCAGGAAAACGTAGTATGGAAAGTGGGAGCGTTACGATCAGTGCAAGCGAGATTGCATTACATTTACGGCTTCTTCCGGTACTTACAAAGTTTCATAAATCATATCCCAATATTCAGCTCCATTTGTTGAATCATAGTACACCAAGAGCAATACGCGCGGTAAAAGAGGGACAGGCGGACCTGGCAATTGTAACGACTCCATTGAAGGCGCAGAAGCCTTTAAAAGTAATGCCACTGATGAAATTTCGTGAGATTGCAGTTGGAAGTCCTGCGTTTTGTCTGGATATACTAGGGAAAGAAAGAGATTCTCAGGTTCATTTAAAAGAAATTGCTTCACATCCCATAGTCAGTCTGGAGAAAGACAGCACATCATACAAATTTTATTCAGAATGGTTTATGGAACAGAATCTGATATTTACACCGAACACAGAAGTAGAGACGATGGATCAGATATTGCCACTGATTTCGTGTGGGCTGGGAATTGGCTTTTTACCGGAATTATATGTAAAACCAGCAATAGAAGCTGGAAAATTGCAGATGATATCATTATATGAAAAGATTCCTGAGAGAGAAATCTGTCTGGTGGAAAATATAAATTTCCCACCGGGAATTGCAGAGGAAGCTTTTAAACATTTATTGTTGTAGAAAATGTATTTTTAGCAATGGAAATGGCAGGTGTATGATGCAGAAATGTGATTATATATATATAACATAGGTGCCATGTAAATAAAACAGAAGTTATTTATTTGACTTTGAAAAAACAGCTTTCTATACTTAATAAAGTATAGAAGGCTATTTTTGTTATGGAGGCGATAATATGCAAACTGTATTACCGAGAGAAGAAGCTGTAGAAGCAATTTTTTCTAAAATATTTGAATCAAAAGAAGCATGTGGAAGATTAAAAGACGTATTTCAGGAACATCTGGAAGAAGAAAATATATCCGGAGATTCAGCAGGACATTTCGCAGAGGTACTGTTTCATGCATATAAAAATGGTGATGTTACGGCACTTTTATTGGAACTTTGTGGAAGAAGTATGTTTGACTTATTACGGGAAGCATATTTGATCCCTAAAAAATTTCACGGAAAAGCGGGTGCAAATCCGGTGCTTTTAACAGATGTAGATGGCAATCTGTTACAGGAAAAAAAGGTCTCGGCAAGAGAATATACGAAATTCAAAGAAACATACGAGATACATCAATGTGCACCGAGATCAAAAGTATATCTGGCAGATGGATATGATCTTGTACGGTCTTATGAAAAAGGAACAAAAATTGTTGAGAAAAAAGAAAACAAAAGCAGAGGCATATTGATTCTGTATGCTTTACCGGATACATGTAAGATGGGATTGACAGAGGCTGAAGCGTATGCAGTTGTATGGGAAACATTTATGCAGATTCAGAAAGCAGCACCGCGCGCAATTGTATATTACGGACAGGAAACAGGAATTAAAAAGCAAAAAGAGTTTGATGAGATCGGGGTGCTCCTGCCGATTCGCGAATTTGAGAAGAAGATGCTGCATCACTTGCAGGAAGTGGATGGTATCGTGCTGGCATGCCGGGAAAAGATGATGGAAAAAGCAGGACAGGAAAGCCTGGATCTGAATGATTAGGAAGTGATGAGGATGCAGCTAGATCAATTACGAAAAAATCATATGGATATTCTCTGGCATGAGTATACAGATGCAGGAGGAGAGAACAGACCTGTTACAGAAGCAAGCCTTACTGAGAAAGCTTCTATTATCGGCAGAGTGGGTATTATGCTCTTGTCCTGTGGAACCGGAGCATGGAGAGTGAGAAGTTCCATGAATACACTTGCAGAAGTGATGGGGATCACATGTACCGCGGATATTGGACTGATGTCGATCGAATACACCTGTTTTGATGGAGAAGATGGTTATACACAAGCTCTTTGTCTGACTAATACAGGGGTAAATACATCAAAATTAAACCGTCTGGAAAAATTTATCCGGAATTTTGAAAAGGAAGGAAAGCATATATCCGGAGAACAGTTACATCAGCTTCTGGATGAAATAGAGAAAATTCATGGATTATATTCACCTGTGGCACTGGGAATGGCTGCAGCGCTTGCGTGCGGTGGATTCACATTTCTGCTTGGCGGAGGTCCGATTGAAATGCTCTGTGCATTTATTGGCGCAGGTGTTGGAAATTATGTGCGGTGCAAATTGACAAAACACCATTTTACTTTGTTTTTGTGTATTGTATCCAGTGTATCATTAGCTTGTTTTACTTATGCGGGATTTTTAAAACTGGCAGAAATTTTGTGGGGAATATCCATTCAACATGAAGCTGGTTATATATGTGCCATGCTCTTTATTATTCCGGGGTTCCCATTTATTACGAGTGGCATTGACCTTGCAAAACTGGATATGCGTTCGGGCATGGAACGTTTTGCGTATGCTATATTGGTTATTCTTGTCGCAACAATGGCTGCCTGGATCATGGCATTAATTCTACATTTACAGCCGGTAGATTTTCCAAAAATTTGTTTAACATCAGAAGAGCAGGTGATATTCCGGCTTCTTGCCAGCTTTTGTGGTGTGTTTGGATTTTCCATTATGTTCAACAGTCCACCGGGACTTGCAGCTGTAGCTGCAGGAATCGGAGCAGTTGCCAATACACTTCGACTTGAATTTGTTGATCTTACCGGTATGCCGCCGGCAGTAGCGGCATTTATTGGAGCGCTTACGGCTGGAATATTAGCATCTTTAATAAAAAACAGAGCTGGATATCCGAGAATTTCAGTGACAGTCCCATCTATTGTTATTATGGTTCCTGGGTTATACTTATATCGAGGCTTCTATAATTTGGGAATGATGTCGCTTTCGGTATCCGCATCCTGGTTTGCATCAGCTATGCTCATTGTTATGGCGTTGCCGCTGGGTCTGATATTTGCAAGGATACTGACAGACAGATCATTCCGTTATTGTACATAGATAACAGGAGAGGAAAATATGCGTTTAAAAAACATATTATTGGTGGTAGAAGATGTTGAGCGTTCCAGACGCTTTTATGAAGAACTGTTCGGGTTACATGTGATTACAGCTTTTGACGGAAATATGATACTGACAGAAGGATTAGTCCTGCAGGACCGAGAAATCTGGGAGAAATTAACAGGAAAAAAAGTCAAAAATGCAGGAAATAATGCAGAATTATACTTTGAAGAGAATGAATTAACAAAATTTGCAGGAAAACTGGAGGAATCAGACTGGAATATTACTTATGTGAATCCTCTAAAAGAAGAAAGCGGAGGACAGCAAGTGATCCGTATTTATGATCCGGACGGGCATCTGATCGAGATTGGAGAGTCTTTGGAACATGCAGAAAAAAGGCAAAAAGAAGGGTTTGCAAAGATGGAGAGAAATCTTGTGGATATTATGAAGGAAGAACAGGCAAAACTGGGATTTCGTAAAGAAGCAGTAAGACTGTATTATCTACTCGCTACATTGCAGCATTTCTTTCATGCAGAAGATACGGCAGAAGAGATGCAGGAGCGACTGCAGGCATTTCCGGAAGAATTTACAGACAAACTGGGAAATGTACAGGTGACGCATAAGAAAGACCGGTTTTGTATTCACATTCCGGAAGAAGGAAGTGTCTATGCAAAAGAACAGATGAAAGATAACGAGTTCATAAAAGAACTGATCAGACAGGTACAGCAGTGTGACTGTACAATTGAGGATCTTAAGAAGTTGTTTGAAGCACATTCAGATCAGGTGATTTTTGAAACTATGTCAAATGGAGAGTTTGATTATCTTCTCCGTTTTGCGGACGGGGTACCTGATGACTATTATTACTGCTTCAAAGATGAAGGCTGTCATATGGTTTATCATCGTTTTTTGCCGGAAGATTATAAAGATTTTGACTTTTAAGATTTTAATCTTGAGAATTCTGCCAAGGAAGCAAGAACAAAATTGCGGCATGCCTGAAAATATGCTATATTAAAAGTATCATTTACAAATGGAAATACATGAAGTAATAGGAGTGATCAAAATGTATCAGGAAGAGTATAAACGTTGGCTGGAGGCAGATCTGGAAGATGCAGATCTGAACCCGGAATTAACGAAAATTGCGGGAAATGAAGAAGAGATCAAGGACCGTTTTGCAGTAGCACTGAAGTTTGGAACAGCCGGACTTCGAGGTGTACTCGGAGCCGGAACGAATCGTATGAACATTTATGTTGTACGTCAGGCAACGCAGGGACTTGCAAACTGGGTAAAGACACAGGGTGGAACACAGACAGTAGCAATCAGTTATGACAGTCGTCTGAAGAGTGATGTATTTGCCAAGACAGCAGCAGGAGTTCTGGCAGCGAATGGAATTAAGGTTCGCATTTATGACGCACTGATGCCTGTACCGGCATTATCATTTGCAACACGTTATTATAACTGCAATGCAGGTGTTATGGTTACAGCATCCCACAACCCGGCAAAATATAATGGATACAAGGCTTATGGACCGGATGGATGCCAGATGACAGATGATGCGGCAGCAATTGTATATGCAGAGATCCAGAAGACAGATGTGCTTACAGGAGCAAAATACATATCTTTTGCAGAAGGTGTAGAAAAAGGTCTGATCCAGTTTGTAGGGGATGACTGCAAGAATGCATTATATGAAGCAATCGAGTCACGTCAGGTTCGTCCGGGCTTATGCAAGAGCGCAGGATTGAAACTGGTATACAGCCCGTTAAATGGTTCCGGACTGGTACCTGTTACACGTGTATTAAAAGATATTGGCATTACGGATATTACAATTGTACCGGAGCAGGAATATCCAAATGGCTATTTTACAACTTGCAGTTATCCTAACCCGGAGATTTTTGAGGCGTTGGAACTGGGACTGAATCTTGCAAAAGAGACAGGTGCAGATCTGATGCTTGCAACCGATCCGGATGCGGACCGTGTTGGTATTGCAATGAAGTGCCCGGATGGTTCTTATGAGCTGGTAAGCGGTAATGAAGTAGGAGTTCTTCTGTTAGATTATATCTGCGCAGGACGTATGGAGAAAGGCACAATGCCAGAGAATCCGGTCGCTGTAAAATCTATCGTGTCTACACCACTTGCAGATGCAGTTGCAGCACATTATGGTGTCGAGCTTCGCAATGTACTGACTGGATTTAAGTGGATCGGAGATCAGATTGCACAGTTAGAAGAAGCAGGAGAAGTAGATCGCTTCATCTTTGGATTTGAAGAGAGTTATGGATATCTTGCCGGACCGTATGTAAGAGATAAAGATGCGGTGATTGGTTCTATGTTAATCTGTGAGATGGCAGCTTATTACAGAAGTATCGGAAGTTCCCTAAAGCAGAGAATGGAAGAGATTTATGCGGAGTATGGTCGTTATCTGAATAAGATTGACAGCTTTGAGTTTCCGGGACTGAGTGGTATGGATAAGATGGCAGGTATTATGCAGGGACTTCGCGAGAATCCGCTGACAGAAGTTGCAGGACATAAAGTTGTATCTGTAACTGATTATCAGAAGCCGGAAGAGACAGGTCTGCCGGCTGCAAATGTACTGATTTACAAGCTGGAAGGCGGCGCAACAGTAATCGTTCGTCCGTCAGGAACAGAGCCGAAGATTAAGATTTATTATACAACACTTGGCAAAGATCTTGCAGAAGCCGAAAGTCAGAAAGAAAAACTTGCAGAAGCATTAAAGCCAATTATGAAATAGTAAGATTGTAGAAAAATTAACAATAAAATAAAGCACAAAAAATAAGTTAAAAAAATATCAAAAAAGCTTCCTTTTTCTGTATTACGGGTATATAATGTGTTTAACAAGTAAAGTTCGGAAATATAGAAAAGGAGGCTTATTTTATGAATATGGATTTATGTAAACTGATCGTGGAACGTCCGTATAAGAAAGTGTATCGCTGTGAAGGCAGTATCGTTAAATTATTTGATGAGAACCATCCAAAAGTTGACATTTTCAATGAAGCAATGGAAACAGCCAGAGTTGAAGCAACCGGTCTTGAGATTCCAAAGCTTCAGAAAATAGAAAATATTGACGGAAAATGGGCGATTTTTCTGGAATACAAAGATGGTAAGACATTAGAAGAGATGATGCATGTGGACCCGGCGAATATTGACAAGTACATGTCCGACTTTGTTGACCTGCAATTACAGATACAGTCTAAGAAAGCACCGATGCTTCCAGATCTGAGAGAGAAGCTTGCAAGACAGATCAACAGTATTACAGAACTGGATGCAAGCCAGAGATACGAACTTCTAACGAGGCTGGAAAGTATGCCACATCACAGTAAGCTTTGTCACGGAGATTTCAATCCGAGCAATATTATTGTCGGAAAGAATGGAAAAATGACAGTCGTGGACTGGGCACATGCAACACAGGGAAATGCCAGTGCAGATGCAGCAATGACGTATTTGCTATTTGCGCTTAAGGATCAGGAAGTGGCAGATCTCTATCTGAAAATTTTCTGTAAAAAATCAGACACAGCAATCCAGTATGTACAGCAGTGGCTCCCGATTGTGGCCGCTTCGCAGCTTGTAAAAGAGAATGAACTGGAGAAAGATTTCCTGATGAAGTGGATCGATGTTATGGATTATCAATAAGAGAATACTTAAAGAATCTGCCATTGGCAGATTCCTGTGGATGCTACGTCAACGAAAAATGGGTAGGATTTTTCCTGCCCATTTTGAATTATAAAGGATGACTGTAAGTGACGGGGAGAGGCAAGGATAATTTGATAGATATTTTAATAAAATTTCATAAATTTAATATTTGGTTACTGTTAAAGTATATGAAATTATGTTATAATAATAACATGGTATTGGCCGCTCAAATCGAAGAATACAATGACAGAGATTTGTAGTTACAATACAACGCCGCAGTATGCGTGTTGCAAATTTTTTTTGTCAAAGAGGAGGAAAAGAAAATGGCAAAAATTACAGAAGGATATATGCCTTTTAAAGGTTATCAGACCTATTACAGAATTGTCGGAGAACAGAAAGACAACGGAAAAGCTCCGCTGATCTGTCTGCATGGTGGACCGGGATCTACTCATAACTATTTTGAAGTTCTGGATAATGTTGCAGATGATGACGATCGTATGATCATTATGTATGACCAGTTAGGATGCGGAAAATCTTATCTGGACGGACATCCGGAGATGTGGACACAGGATCTCTGGCTGGATGAGCTGGACGCATTAAGAGAGCATCTTGGACTGAAAGAATGCCACATCATTGGACAGTCATGGGGCGGTATGATGCAGATCGCATATGCAATCGAGCGTGGAGCAAAAGGCGTAAAATCCTTTATTATTTCTTCCGGACACCCAAGCAGCAGCCTCTGGGCAAGAGAAGGAATGAGAAGAATTAAGATGATGTCTGAGGAAGATCAGGCAGCAATCAATGATGCTCTGGAACGCAATGACTTTACAGGAGAAGCTTACCTGAAAGCAGTTGACAATTATATGGACAGATACTGCAACTACTGGAGAGAAGATCTTCCGGAATGCTGTACAAGAGAAAAGAAATCCGGTGGAGAAGCTTACCTGTATGGATGGGGACCGAACGAGTTCGTTCCATCCGGTACATTAAAAGATTTTGAGTACATTGACAGACTTCACGAGATCAAAGTTCCATCATTGATCATGAGTGGTATTTCTGATCTGTGTTCACCATTAGTAGCAAAGACTATGGCGGATGAGATTCCAAACTCTAAATGGATCCTCTGGGAGAGAGCGCGTCATACTACATTCGTAGACAGACATGATGATTACTGTGTTGAGCTGTTAAAATGGATGAACGAATACGACAAATAAGATTTTTAATATTTGGAAATATGCAGAAATAAGATTTTTTGCGTAAGATAAAAAGAAACGGCGTTTCATAGATGAATGATCATTTGTGAAACACCGTTTCTTCTTTATTATTACAACTCTTCCTGGCGGTCGTGATTGATAGTCTGATAGAATAAGCGGTGGATTTCTTTCGGATTGTTTGTCTGTCCAAGAATCCACATCAATTTGGCAACAAGTGCCTCGGTTGTCATATCCGCAGCCTGGAGGATGCCAGGGTGTTCGCTGTATTTCTTACCAACTTGATAAACTTCCAGATCACAGCCTTCTTCCGGAACCTGTGTCGTGACAGCGAGAGTCTTTCCGGAATCTACCCAACCGAAGATAGCTTTCTCAAAAGAATCATCGTATTCCGGAATACCTCCGATACCGAATGTTTCCAGAATGATCGCATCGTAATGTCCGCGCAACAGTTCAAAAATATCTGCCTTTACTTCTGGCGTCAGCTTCAGAACAAAGACACGGTCGTTCAGCCTCTGGTAAGATACCATATTTGCCTGAGCGGTTGTTGGTGCAATGTAGTGACGGATGATCCGGTCATCATGGATCACGGCAAGAAGTGGAAAGTTCATACTTTCAAAAGCGTCAAAACTTCTTGTTCGCTGTTTTCTTGCGCGGGTTCCGGCAACTACTTTTCCATTAAATACAATAGAAACATCACAGGAGTTATCGTCCAGTGCATAGAGAATACTCTGGTAAATATTGATCTTGGCATCCGTATATGGGTTGCCCATTGGTTTTTGTGAGCCGGTAAGAACGATCGGTTTTGCAGAATTCTGGATCAGGTAAGACAGTGCAGCGGCTGTATAAGCCATCGTGTCTGTACCATGCAGAATAACAAAACCGTCATAATCGTTATAATGTTCTGTGATAGCGTCACGCATCAGTCCCCAGAGATATGGACGCATATTTGTACTGTCGATATTCATAAGCTGCAGTACGGTCAGATCACATTTGTCTTTGATGCCCGGTACGCTGGCTGCAAGCTCTTCACCTGTCATAGCCGGTGTTAATCCGTCTCCGCCTTCTGCGGATGCAATAGTTCCGCCGGTGGCAATCATAAGTATTTTCTTCATATTAAAAACCTCTTACTTAATTGTATAGAATATGTTGTGGCACATTGAGTATTTGCAGCGAATAACTACAGAATTATGTAGCATATTTGCAATGCAAAACAGAATGCCCATAAAATAAGATATCTGTGAAAACGTAAGATGTCAATAGAAATCTGGAAAAAGAAAGCCGTATCGGGTATAATTAAATCAAGAAGTGGAAAAATACAGAAAAGAGGAGAGATTATGACAATCGAAATAGATACACATGCGCATACGCTTGTCAGTGGACATGCTTATAATACAATGCGGGAAATGGTACAGATGGCAGCAGAAAAAGGACTGAAAGGACTGGCGCTTACAGAACATGCACCAAAAATGCCCGGAAGTACGAATTTATATTATTTTGAAAATCTTGGTGTTGTTCCGCGTAAGATGTACGGAATCGATGTGCTTCTTGGATCAGAGTTAAATATTCTGGATGCGGCAGGCAGTGTAGATTTGCCAAAATCCGTGCTTCGGAAACTGGATATTGCTATTGCAAGTATCCACACGCTGTGTTTTGAAGATGAGTGGAAAAAAGAGCCGGTTACAGAAGCTTACTTAAATGCAATGGAGAATCCGTGGATTGATATCATCGGACATCCGGATGACGGAAGATTTCCGGTAGATTATCCGACGATTGTGAAAAAGGCAAAAGAGACAGGAACATTGCTGGAACTTAATAATTCATCATTACGTCCTGGCGGTTTCCGACAGAATACAAAAGAGAACGCCATAGAGATGCTGAGATGCTGTAAAGAGCTTGGAGCAAAGATCGTGCTTGGTTCAGATGCACATGTAGATGCTTTCATTGCAGACTGTACATGGTCGGAACCCATATTAAGAGAAGTGGACTTTCCGGAAGAGCTGATCGTGAATACATCGATCGTAAAATTGAAAGAAGCATTAAAACGTAATAAAAAGCTATAGACTTTACGAATTTAGTGTGTTAAAATGTAACGGTAATGAATACTGTTACAAAGGAGATAATTGCTATGAGTAAAAAAATAAGGACGGAAGCAGTGGATTATCTGTTTGAAGCTGTGCTGAGTCTGGAGAATAAAGAAGAGTGTTATACATTTTTTGAGGATATCTGTACGATCAACGAGTTGTTATCCCTGTCGCAGAGATTTGAAGTTGCGAAGATGCTGAGAGAGCAGAAGACATATCTGGAGATTGCAGAGAAAACAGGAGCTTCCACAGCCACGATCAGTCGTGTGAACCGTTCTTTGAATTATGGGAATGACGGATACGATATGGTATTTGAGCGAATTGCTAAGAATGAAGAGCAGAGTGGAGAATAAAGCGTTTATACGATAGAATAACAAAGAATTTAATAAGAATAGAAAAAAAGAAGTAAGTGAAGTTCTTACTTCTTTTTTTTGCGCTCTTCCGGTTTTGGAAGTTCGTCGATCAGTTTTTCAATGATCTGCTTCTTGACGTATACATCAAAACTCAGATTGCAGATGAAAGCGAAAATCTGAAGATTACGCTGTTCTTTATCTGGAATATCCTGAAACATCTCCATCGCTGCATTATAAGAATGTGTAACATCCTTCTGCATATTCCAAATGCGTGATTTCTCAAGTTCGCAGATATCACTGTAAATGTCTGTAATAGAGAGTCCTTTTGTGTCTGAAAAATACTGTTCCGTCAGAGGAGCAAGAATCGTTTCAATATCCTTGATAGATAAAATGTTTTTAAAATAATAAATAAAGATCATAACAAGAACATGTTCGCGTGAATACTTCTTCTTCACCGGAGGCGGGAGGAGATTGTTCTTCGCGTAATTATTGATCATAGTCTTGGTCAGGATCTTATCATCCGTATAGCGCTTGGTCGAGCGGAGACTCTCTTCCATAAAGGTAGTGACCTGATCCATATACAGGTCAATATTCGGGATGTCTTCCGGCTTGATATAGTCTATTCTGGAGATGCTGGATAAAATACTGTTCAGCAGATCATTTGTATCAATTGTCATATTATCACCTCAATGTAACCATTATATAGTATTCAAAACTAGATGGCAATAGAAATATTTTTATGCTATACTATTTGGGTAAAAAATATTGGGGAATTTGCGCAAAGCAGGGAGGTTATCATGAAGAAAACAGATGAAAAATATCAGGCATACATACAGATATTAAAAGAAGAACTGGTGCCGGCAATGGGGTGTACGGAACCGATCGCACTTGCTTATGCAGGAGCAAAGGCAAGAGAAGTACTGGGATGTGTACCGGATAAAGTACTGGTAGAAGCCAGCGGAAGTATTATAAAAAATGTAAAAAGTGTCATTGTTCCGAATACGAATCATCTGAAAGGAATTCCGGCGGCAGTGACAGCAGGAATCATTGCCGGAAAGGCAGAGAAAGAGCTGGAAGTTATCGCAGAAGTGACACCGGATGAGATTGAGCAGATGATCACATTTTTAAAAGAGACGCCGATTACAGTTGAACATATCGATCAGGGGATTACATTTGATATTGTGCTGACGTTGTATAAAGAAGATTCCTATGCGAAGGTAAGAATCGCAAATTATCATACGAACATTGTACATATTGAAAAAGATGGTGAAGTGGTATTTGACATTCCGGTAGAAGGAGAGAACGAAGAAGGGCTGACGGACAGAAGCCTTCTGGACATGAAGTCTATCTGGAATTTTATTAATACGGTAGATGTTGTCGATATTAAAGAAGTAATCGGTCGTCAGATTGAGTATAATACAGCGATTGCAGATGAAGGTCTGCGCGGGGACTACGGAGCAAATATCGGAAGTGTTCTCTTAAGTGCGTACGGAGATGATGTCCGTACAAGAGCGAAGGCGAGAGCGGCAGCAGGATCGGATGCACGTATGAACGGATGTGAGTTGCCGGTTATTATTAACGCTGGAAGTGGTAATCAGGGAATGACATGTTCGTTACCGGTTCTCGAATATGCAAAAGAGCTGAATGTGACAGAAGAGAAGAAATACCGTGCACTTGCGTTATCAAATCTGACAGCGATCCATCAGAAGACCGGAATTGGAAGACTTTCCGCATATTGTGGAGCAGTCAGTGCAGGTGCGGCAGCAGGGGCTGGAATTGCATACCTGTGCGGTGGCGGCTATGAAGAAGTTATTCATACAGTTGTGAATGCACTGGCAATCGTATCCGGTATGGTCTGTGATGGAGCGAAAGCTTCCTGTGCAGCGAAGATTGCGGCATCTGTAGATGCAGGAATTCTTGGCTATAACATGTACCTGAATGGACAGCAGTTCTACGCCGGTGACGGAATTGTAACAAAAGGTGTGGAGGCAACGATCCAGAATATCGGTCGTCTCGGTAAAGAAGGTATGCGTGAGACGAATGAAGAGATTATTAAGATGATGATCGGAGAATAGGTAATGAGACAGACGGTACTGTGCTACAATTTAAAAGGAACGAAAAAAGGAAGAAAACTCGGAATGATTTTCAGCTATCTCGGGTTTAAAGTGCGTCATATTCTGCCGGAAGAATATCATATTCCGGTAGGAGAACTGGCAGAGGGCAAAACAGATGCGGAGACAAAGAGCGAAGAAACGGACGGCGAAGAGCCATTTACAGACGAGATGCTTATCTTATGTCCGGCATCGGAAGCGTCCCTCGACAAAGCACTATTTATGATGCGCAAAGAAAAAGTGCAGGTTCCGTTAAAAGCAGTTCTCACACCTTCTAATCAGGAATGGGATTCGGTTTCACTGCATGATGAGATTTTGAAAGAACATAAAGCAATGTCTGACAAGAAAGGAAATTAAGAACTTTGAGTATTTACGATACATTAAATGAACCACAGAGAGAAGCCGTATTTCAAACGGAAGGTCCACTTCTTATTCTTGCCGGTGCGGGTTCCGGGAAAACAAGAGTGCTGACTCATCGGATTGCATATCTGATCGAAGAACAGGGCGTAAATCCGTGGAATATCCTGGCAATCACATTTACGAATAAGGCAGCAGGTGAGATGCGGGACAGAGTTGACCAGCTGGTTGGATTCGGTTCAGAAAGCATCTGGGTAAGTACCTTTCATTCGATGTGTGTGCGGATTCTCAGACGTCATATTGAACTGCTGGGATATGATACAAATTTTACGATTTATGATACAGATGATCAGAAGACGTTGATGAAAGATGTCTGCAAGCTACTGGAGATTGATACAAAACGTTTCAGAGAGCGTGCACTTATGAGTGCAGTTTCCCAGGCGAAGAATGAACTGATCACACCGGAAGAGTTCCGGCTGAATGCGGGTGGAGATTTTGCACAGCGGAAAATTGCAGATGTTTACGAAGAATATGAGAAACAGCTCCGCGCAAATAATGCGTTGGATTTTGACGATCTGCTTTTTAAGACAGTACAGCTTTTCCAGACGCAGAAAGATGTTCTGGAATATTATCAAGAACGTTTCCGTTATATGATGGTAGATGAGTATCAGGATACGAATACTGTACAGTTTGAACTGATCCGGTTGCTTGCTGCAAAGTACAGAAATCTCTGTGTAGTAGGAGACGATGACCAGTCCATTTATAAGTTCCGTGGCGCGAACATTAAAAATATTCTGAACTTTGAAAAAGTATTTGAAGATGCGAAAGTGATCAAACTGGAGCAGAATTATCGTTCTACACAGAATATCCTGAATGCGGCGAACGCTGTGATCAGCAACAATGTGGGAAGAAAAGCCAAAACATTGTGGACAGATAATGACGAAGGCGATAAGATCCGTTTCCGTCAGTTTGATACCGCATATGATGAAGCAGAATTTATCGTAGATGATATCCGAGAACAGGTAGATAGAGGAAATGGCACTTATAATGATAATGCTATTTTATACCGGACGAATGCACAGTCGCGTATATTTGAAGAGAAATTTGTCACAGCGAATATTCCATATAAGATCGTCGGAGGAATCAACTTCTATGCAAGACGTGAGATCAAAGATCTGCTGTGCTATCTGAAGACAATTGACAATGGCAAAGATGATCTTGCTGTCCGTCGTGTGATCAATGTGCCAAAACGTGGAATCGGTCTCACGAGCATTAACCGTGTGCAGGATTATGCGGCAGCATATGATATCGGATTTTATGATGCACTTCTTTCTGCAGATGCAATCCCGAATATTGGAAGAGGACTTTCAAAATTAGAATCCTTTGTTGCACTGATTGAACATTTCAAAGTGGATGCAAAAGATATGACGCTGTCCGATCTGATGCAGGAGATTCTGGATGTTACAGGTTATATTGACAGTCTTATGGCAGAGGGGCCGGAAGAAGCAGAAGCGCGAATTGAGAATATTGACGAGCTTAGAAGCAAGATCGCGACATATGAAGAAACATGCGAAGAAAATAACGAACCGGCTACGTTGAATGGATTTCTGGAAGAGGTTGCGCTGGTTGCGGATATTGACAGTCTGGATGAAGACACTGACTATGTTGTGCTCATGACACTTCACAGCGCGAAAGGTCTGGAATTTTCACACGTATATCTAGCAGGACTGGAAGATGGAATATTTCCAAGCTATATGACAATTACGGCAGACAGTCCGGAAGAACTGGAAGAAGAGAGAAGACTCTGTTATGTCGGAATTACAAGAGCGGAGGAGGAACTGACATTAACCTGTGCAAGAAGACGGATGATCCGCGGAGAGACACAGTATAATAAAATATCCCGTTTCTTAAAAGAGATTCCGATGGAACTTTTAAGTACAGGCGGTATTTTCAAGAAAGAAGCGCCAGTGGAAGAACTAGCGAAAGCAAGTGCTTATATGCAGGCAAAACAGGCATTTCACACAAAACCATTTGCGGCATCGAATCCATTTTCCACAGCGAAACCTGCAAAAGAATTTGGCACACCAAAGGGAGACGGACCGGGTTATGATGTGGGCGATCGCGTTCAGCATGTCAAGTTCGGGGAAGGAACTGTGACGGCACTTGTGAAAGGCGGAAGAGACTACGAAGTGACAGTTGATTTTGACAGCGCAGGTACGAAAAAAATGTTTGCAATGTTTGCAAAACTTCGGAAAATTTAACATAAAAAGATAGTAATCTGAAAACGATAGTGTTATAATAAGACCAATAACTGAATCGCGTGAGATCACGAGAAAGGATGTGGGAGCATGAGTAGAGTAGATGAACTTATTGCAGCAACCAAATTAAGCGAGCTGGTGAATAAAAAGGAAGAAGATAAGCAGTGTAAGAACGTATTATGGGCACTGGCAATCGTAGGTGCAATTGCAGCAGTAGCAGGAATCGCCTATGCAGTATACTGCTTCTTTACGCCAGATTATCTGGAAGACTTTGAAGATGATTTTGAGGATGATTTCGATGATGATTTCTTCAATGACGAAGATCAGGTATAAGTCTTACAAAAAAGTAAAAGAAAAGCAGGTTTTTTGCCTGCTTTTTTTCTTGCTATAGTGAGAGAAAAAGTTTTTTCGTTATAGCAGGGAAAAGATAAGAACGAATTTCGGGATAAGGAGATCTTAAGATATGGACGGACAATGCTATGCATTACTCATTGATGCGGACAACGTATCTGCAAAATATATCAAACCGATTTTGACAGAGCTTGCGCGTTACGGCAATATTACTTATAAGAGAATTTATGGAGACTGGACAAGTACACAGCATTCAAGCTGGAAAGATGAACTTTTGAAAAATTCCATCACACCGATCCAGCAGTTCAGTTACACACAGGGGAAAAATGCAACGGACTCTGCAATGATCATTGATGCAATGGATATTTTGTACACGAATGATGTAGATGGATTCTGCATTGTGTCTAGTGACAGTGATTTTACAAGACTGGTAAGCAGACTTCGTGAAAGTGGGAAGAATGTGATCGGTATGGGTGAAAATAAAACGCCGGAGCCGTTTCGCAAGGCGTGTGATAAATTTACTATTTTAGAAAACCTGTTAAATGAACAGGAACCGGGAAGAACAGAGACACCACGGGAAGGTTTGAGCAAAGAGAAGATTGAAGAAGACATTGTGAAGATGATACTGGAAAATGATGATAACAATAAGCAGACAGGACTTGGCGAAGTCGGAAGCCGCCTTGTAAGCCTGCATCCGGATTTTGATGTGCGAAGCTATGGATACAACATGCTTTCCAAATTTCTGGAAGAATTTCCGAAACTGGAGCTTGTAAAAAAAGGTAAGTTCGTTGCAGTTTCTCTGAAAGAAAATCATGGAAAGAAAACGGTTGTTGACCGGTATGTACAGAATCTGGTGAAGAATGCCGGAGAGAAGGGAATTGAGTTGAGCACACTGGGCAACCGTATTTATGAGAAATACAAAGATTTTAAGATCAATGACTATGGATACGCACAGTTTAATCAGTATGTGAAGAGTGTAGACCAGATAAGGGTAGAAAAAGCAGGAACAATACTGATCGCAAAATATAAAGAACAGAAGTAATCCTGTGGGATGAAAATCAAGAAGATAGAATGAATCAAAAAAAGTATTATTTAAACAGGAAGGAATAGAAAACATGAAAAAGGGACAGGTCTGGGAAGGAATCGTAAAAGAGGTAGATTTTCCAAATAAAGGAAAAGTATTTCTGCCGGAAGAAGATCGTACCGTGATCGTGAAAAATACAGTGCCGGGACAGAAGATCAGATTTTCAGTAAATAAGATCCGCAAAGGGAAAGCAGAAGGAAGACTGCTGGAAGTGCTGAAGCCATCAGAGAAAGAGATTCCGTCTGTTTGTCCACATTTTGGACAGTGTGGTGGTTGCACATATCAGAATCTGCCATATGAAGAACAACTGGCAATGAAAGAGTCACAGATTAAGAAAATGATGGATGAAGCTGTGAATGGCAAGTATGTCTGGGAGGGAGTAAAACCAAGCCCGGTAAAACAGGCATATCGTAATAAGATGGAGTTCTCTTTTGGAGATGAGTATAAAGATGGACCAATCGCACTTGGTATGCATAAAAGAGGCAGTTTTCATGATATTGTCAATGTGACAGACTGCCAGATTGTGGACGAAGATTACCGAAAGATTCTTGACTGTACATTAGAGGCAGCAAGGGAGTCGGGACTTCTATATTATCACCGCATGAGACATACCGGATATTTTCGCCATCTGCTTGTAAGAAAAGCTGTGAAAACAGAAGAGATTTTAGTAGATCTTGTAACGACAACGGAAACAGATGCACAGGCATTTCTGGATACATGGGTGAAAAAGCTTCTGGAATTGGAACTCGATGGTAAAATGGCAGGTATCCTGCATACAAAAAATGACAGTGTTGCTGATGTAGTAAAAGATGAAGGAACGGAAGTGCTCTATGGACAGGATTATTTCTATGAAGAACTGTTAGGGCTGAAATTCAAGATTACTCCATTTTCGTTCTTCCAGACAAATTCGCTGGGAGCGGAAGTGCTGTATGAGACAGCGAGAGAGTACATTGGAGATATCAATGAGAAGGTTATCTTTGACTTGTATAGCGGAACCGGAACGATTGCGCAGATCCTTGCACCGGTAGCAAAAAAAGTTGTCGGTGTGGAGATTGTGGAAGAAGCGGTTGAAGCGGCGAAGGAAAATGCTGCGCTTAATGGCCTTGATAACTGCACATTCTGGGCAGGTGATGTGCTGAAAGTGATTGATGAACTGGGCGAAGTGCCGGATCTTATTATGCTTGATCCACCGCGTGACGGCGTGAATCCAAAAGCACTGATGAAGATCCTGAATTTCGGCGTGGATCGTCTTGTATATATTGCCTGTAAACCGACCAGCCTTGCCAGAGATCTGGAGATGATCCAGGGTAGAGGATATAAGGTGGAGAAGATCTCCTGCGTAGATTTATTCCCGAATACGTACCATGTGGAGACGGTCTGTTTGCTGTCAAAGAAAGATAAATAAGTGCTGAAAAATGGCGTATTTCCGGGCTTTTTGTAAGGTTGGTATCATCGTAAGAAGCCTTGCGGAAAGCTCGGTTTTATTATATGGAAACATATCTACTTTTCGGTTTGAACGGAGAAAGATTGAGTAACCGGAGAATAGAGGTAGGGTTTAGGTTGTGGATTAGATGTCAGAGGTTGTGGCACTAGGATTGTTGTCAGAGCCGACCGCAGTTTAGGCCACTCGATACTAAGGGGCAGACTTGGCAGTGGAATAGATGTTAGTGAAGGAGAAACTTTCATGGGTCAAATATTTGATTTTAGTGAAATTAAAAAAAGTGAAAAGACAATAAGAAAAACTTGGTCAGAATTCCGAGATGCTTTAGCAAAGGGGGTGTTTACTTTTGATGAAGTTGAAAAAGCTAAAGGCTATACTTTTTTGAAGGTGTATGATGACTTGTTTCATCAACATTCAGGAATTGACCATAAAACAATAAAAATAAAAGATTTGGAAAGGTTTTTAGTTGGTAGAGGCACTATCTTAGGTGAAAAAGAAGTTCCTAATTATGAACGTTTTATTCCTAAAAAGGAGTTTATAAAAAAAGATAACCGATTTAGTCCTCCGGGAGTAGAATGGCTATATTTAGCGCTCGGAAATGAATCAGATATACATCAATGTGCGCAAGCTGAATGCAGAGCACATGTAGGGGATAAATTTGGGTTCTGCCATTTTTCTTTTAATGATAGTTGTTTTGAATTAAAGTTAGTTGATTTGACAATAGCCGATGATATTTTGTATGAAGAACTGAATTCACACTTAGAGGATTATGGTCAAACGCAAGTAAAAAAAGGAATAAAAGCGGCTAAGACCTTTGGGTATATTCCAAAGTATAATGTAAACGTAACTGAGTTCAAAAGGCTCTTTACAGAATGGGCTGTTTATACATATTCAAAACTGCTTTCAGAGCAGATATTTGAATCTATAGATGATTCGGCTGATAAGGGGATAATGTACGCACCCTTTCAGACTATGGCGCAGTATTATATCTCACTTGGATATTCTGGTATTATTTATGGAAGCACAGTGTCGAAAGTTGGCAGAAATATTGTTCTTTTTGATAAGGAAATAGCGGAACCATGCGGCACAATTGAGAGGTATAAGATTTCTTAATTCGCGAAATTTACAAGACCTATAATAAAGACAAAGTAAGGAGGGATTCCATATGGAGGATGATGTGGTGCATATTTCACTAGAAGGCATAGAGATTATGGCTGCTTCTGAATATAGTGATGACTTGACAAAATACTTTAGTGATATGCCAGATGTAGCACGACCACTCGTAAAAGGTGCGAAAGAGGCATTCTCAAAGATAGAACAGATGCTTTATTCTGCTCCGGCATTCATAAATCTTGTTAAAGCAAGTGTTCCTAAGCAGGCCCTTCAAGCAATACTTACTGATGATCGGAAGGAAAAACTTGCAAGTGGTCACTCCTTTATGATGCCGGGCCTCTCCACTTGATAGAGAGGTTACCGTTATTTCTTGGGATGAATTCAAAACTCTTATGCCGCTTTGTGGGATGAATACAAAGAATTGAAAACAGCGAATACAGTGAAGAATGTAATCCGTCATATTCTTGAATACTACTTTGTTCAGATATGCGGTTATGAAGGAAATGATCTTCATAAAATTGTTTTAGAACAAAATAAACCACTGTTTGTGGATGAAGTGGAAGGACAGAAGGCGAATTATGACCGGTACAACCTTGCTTCAAGTATGCTCACATATATGAACGACGGTCCAGCTGTTATAAGTGATGGCTTCAACTATATTGATGATGGCAGTGATGTGGAACAGTGTAAAAAAGTGTTTGAGTTGATTTTTACTGCCATGCATCAGGAACAGCACTATAAGATGATGATGGGAATCGAGGACTGAGTCCTGATTTTTGGACACCTAAAAATATAAAATATACATCGACTAAGAAGCTCTTAGTCTGATTGGAGGAAAATATAATGGCAGAAAAACAGACAATTGATGCAATGTGGGACGATAGCCCTATCGATGTATCAACAGAGGTCAATTTTATCTGGTCAATTGCAAATAAACTGCGTGGTACATACCAGAGTGATAAATACAAGGATGTAATCATTCCTATGGTTATCATCAGACGTTTTGAATGTGCACTGGAACCGACCAAGGACAAGGTGGTGGCACAGTTCAAAGCGAACCCGAACTATCCGGCAAAGGCAATGTATCGTATTTCTGGATTCCAGTTTTACAATACCAGTGAATTTACACTGGCAGAATTGATTAACGATGCAGACCATTTGGCTGCAAACTTCAAAGCATATTTGCAGAGTTTTTCACTGAATGTTCAGGAGATTATTGTATCTGCAGAGAAAGGTCTCGACTTTTATAAGCAGATTGACAAGATGGATAAGAACAATCGACTGCTCAGTGTTGTCAAGGCCTTTTCTGAACTGGATTTGAATCCCCGCACTATCGACAACGTAAAGATGGGATATATTTTCGAGGACCTCATCCGTAGATTCTCTGAAAATGCTGAGGCTGGTGATCACTATACTGGTCGTGATATTATCAAGTTGATGGTAAACATTCTTTTGGCTGAAGGCTGCGACGATATTTTCGATGATGGAAAAGTTATTACAGTTTTGGACCAAGCGTGCGGAACCGGCGGTATGCTTTCCACGGGATACAACTTCATCAAGCGTTATAACCCGACAGCAGACGTGCGCCTTTTTGGGCAGGAAATCAATCCGGAATCTTATGCTATCTGTCTTGCAGAGATGCTTATCAAAGGACAGAATGCAGAAAATATCTGCTATCAGGATACTATGAAGAAAGACCGCTTCGAAGGAACAAAGATGCGTTTCGTAATTGAAAATCCTCCTTTTGGTACTCCTTGGGGCGGCAAAGATGCTGCTGAAGGTGTAGAAAAGGCAGTTGATGACGAATATGCAAAGGGATTGGATGGACGATGGGGTGCTGGACTTCCGGGTTCCGGCGATATGCAGATGTTGTTCCTTCAGTCCGCTATTGATAAGATGGACGAAAATTTTGGTAGAGCAGCTATCATTGAAAATGGTTCTCCTTTATTCGCAGGAGGAACAGCGTCCGGCGAAAGTCAGATTAGAAGATGGATGTTGGAGAATGATTACATTGAAGCAATCATTGCTCTTCCTGTTGACCTGTTCTATAACACGGGAATCGCAACATATATCTGGGTGCTTTCTAAAAACAAGCGTCCTGAAAGAAAAGGTAAGATTCAGTTAATCGACGCTTCTTCCTTTTTTCACAAACTTCGTAAAGCATTGGGAGATAAGAAAAACGAAATTTCACCAGAGGACCGTAGTTACATAACAAAATTATATGCTGATTTCTCTGAAAACGAGTTTAGCAAGATTTATAGAAATACAGAATTTATTTATCGAGAGTATGTAGTTATGCAGCCGATGCAACGTAGCTATTCTATTACATTAGAAAGCATCGAAGCAATGATATCAAAGGGTACGTTATCAAACTTGTATGACCAGTCTAAAGTAGATGATTGGGAAAATTCTGAAGAATTAACAGGTAAAGACTTGAAGAAACTTGAGGCAATGCGAAATAACAAACCAGTATATGAGGCTATTATTGATGCTTTACATGCAGAAGTTTCTGGAGAAAAATACGATTCTCTGAAATCATTTATGCCTGTTCTCTCAAAGGTTTTAGAAAATGTAACTACTGAAAAGAAGTTGCTGGAGAAAATTGCTGACGGTTTATCTGTCATGGATAAACATGCCGAAGTCCAAAGGGATAAGAAGGGAAATGTTATATTTGACAAGGAAACAAAAGATGTAGAAATTGTTAAGTATGATGAAACTATAGAAGAATACATGGCACGTGAAGTGCTGCCTCACATTCCGGATGCATCAGCTTTCTTTGAGGAAAACCTTGGAGCTAAAAAACCAGTGATAAAAACGGGTGCAGAGATTACTTTTACAAGATGCTTCTATAAATATCAGACTCCTGAAGCAAGTGATGTACTTGCTCACAAATTCTTTGACTTAGAACAAGTTGTCAGTGAGAAAATCTCACAACTGTTTCAGTAAGGTGGTGAGAGAATGAAAGACATGAAGTATTCGGGCGCTAGGTGGTTAGGCAACATTCCAGCAGATTGGAATACTAATAAATTGAAATACCATCTCAGAAGGAATGAACCTAAGAATCCGGGCAATATGGTCGTGCTATCTCTGTATAGAGAATTAGGCATAATACCAAAGGATAGTAGAGATGACAATCATAATGTGACCTCTGAAGATACAAGTAAATATAAATACGTACAGATAGGCGATTTTGTTGTAAATAAAATGAAAGCGTGGCAGGGCTCTGTCGCAGTTTCTGATTATGAAGGAATAGTAAGTCCAGCATATTATGTTTATAACTTCACTGATGATGCCTTTGTAAAGCGTTATTTTCATTATTTAATTAGAGGGTGCTATAAGAATGAATTTATGAGATTATCAGGCGGCATCCGAGTAGGACAGTGGGACTTGCCATCAAGCGCATTAGATAATGTTATTGTTCTTATTCCACCAAAGGAAACACAAATCGATATTGCAAATTTCCTTGATGCAAAATGTGCTGAAATTGATGCGCTGACCGCCGACATCCAAACCCAGATCGACACACTGGAGCAGTACAAGCGGTCTGTTATCAACGAAACCGTCACAAAAGGACTGAACTCGAATGCGGAGATGAAGGACAGTGGGATTCAGTGGGTTGGAGAAATTCCGGCGCACTGGTCGGTTCATCCTGTTTATTCCTACTACGGTGAACGCAAAAACAAGAATCGGCTGGGCAAAGAGGATAATCTTCTGTCGCTGAGTTATGGTAGAGTTATCCGAAAGGACATCAACACCAACGATGGATTATTGCCAGAGAGCTTTAATACCTACAACATCGTTGAAGCAGGCGACATTATCATCCGCCCCACCGATTTGCAGAACGATAAACGCAGTCTACGAACTGGGCTTGTGAAGGAACATGGCATAATCACTTCGGCATATATTGACCTTTGTCCGCTCAAACAGGTCGATTCGAGGTACTTCCATTTTCTTCTTCACGCATACGATGTTATGAAGGTATTCTATAACATGGGAAACGGTGTCCGTCAGGGACTGAACTATTCCGAGTTTTCTCGGCTTATGGTTTTTGAACCGCCATATGACGAACAGGTAGCTATGGCGGACTATCTGGAAAACAAGGTCACAGAAGTAGACGCAATTATTGAGCAGAAGAAAGAGCAGATGTCTGTTCTCGATGCATATAAGCGCTCTCTAATATTCGAATATGTAACCGGCAAGAAGGAGGTTGTCTAATGGCTACTTTTGAAGAACAACTTAATAATCTGCTAGAAAGGACTCATTCTATTAAAAGCCCAATTAATGCAGCGGCAATCGGTACTGATATAAATGAATATAATCGCCCGAGTGAAGTATGGATCAATGATGTAGAAATTTTTTACAATAATTATCTTAAAGAACATTCATTAGGTAACCGTATGAAAACAATCCTGTTTCATAGAGATCTGGACGCTTACAAAAATCTCGTTGGATGTTTGGAGAGTATCAGTAAGGATCAAGATTTTATAAATAAAATGAACGGAATTTCAATGGTTAGTGTGCCAAAGTATCAGGCAAAAACCTTGCCTGAATTTGATGTTTTTATTTCTCATGCTAATAAGGACAAAGAAGATTTGATTGAAGAATTATATCAGTCATTAAACAAACTTGGAATTGAGATTTTCTATGATAAAGAGTCTTTGGAGTGGGGAGATAATTGGAAGGATCGCATTCTGAACGGTACGAAAAAAGCAGAGTTTGCAATTATTGTTATTTCGGAAAATTTCTTTGATCGAGAATGGACCGAGCGTGAATTGAATGAGTTTTTAAACCGACAGAATAGAAACGGTCAAAAGCTGATTCTGCCAATTTTGCACAATATTACGGTTTCGCAGTTACAAGAAAAGTATCCATCTATAGCAGATATACAAGCGATTGACTCATCCAAATATAGTTGCGACCAGATTGCTTTGCTTTTTGCACGTCAACTAATCAAACGGCTGAAAAGTGAGTAAGGAGGGATAATTAATGGATGATAAAACGATAATTGATATTACGAGCGTGGATGCGGAAAAGCATGCAGAGAATGTTGCAAAACGAGCTGCTGCATACAGCAAGAATCTTCTGCATCATGCATCAATTCTTTCCGAAAAAGAATATCAGAAATTCATCCTTGAAAGATTGGAAAAGGACAATGGTTACGTCATTCGTAAGGCTAGCAACTTTGACCGCTATTTTGCAGTTGACCGAGAGATGCTTTTCAAGTTTCTAGAGGATACACAGCACGAAACGATGGAATACTTGAGAAAAATATATAAAGCTGATTTGGAAGAGACCATTGTAAGCTTTATCAATGCAGAAGCAACAAAGGTCCGTGGCAGCCTTCTGGATGTGTTGAAGCACGGAATCGAGATTTCCAATCAGAAGCTGGAACTGATGTATACAAAACCAGCAACTACATTCAATCCTGACTTGACCAGAAAGTATGGTCAGAATATTTTCTCTGCAATGGAGGAAGTGTGGGCCAGTGATAAGGAACGAATCGATGTTGTTATCTTCCTGAATGGATTAGCTATCATTGCATTCGAGTTGAAGTGTAACGCAGCAGGTCAGTCTTATCAGGATGCGATTTACCAGTTCAGAACTGACCGTAGTCCTAAGACCCGTCTTTTTATGTTCAAAGCAGGTACTCTTGTAAACTTTGCAATGGATTTGGAAGAAGTATATATGACGACAAAACTTGCAGGTGATGCAACGTTCTTCCTTCCATTCAATATGGGTAACGGAGAGGGCGTAACTGCAGGTGCTGGTAATCCGGTATTCGAAGATAAATATAGCGTATCCTATATGTGGGAAGATATCCTGACAAAGGATACGATTCTGGATTTAATCAGCAAGTTTATTTTTGTTGAGACAAAAGAAAAAGTTGATGATAAAACCGGAAAAATCAAGCGTTCTGAAAATTTGATTTTCCCTCGTTACCATCAGCTTGATGTCATCCGAAAAGTACTCGCTGATGTTAGAGAAAATCGTACTGCCCAGAATTATCTGATTCAGCATAGTGCTGGTTCCGGTAAAACAAATTCAATCGCATGGCTGGCACACCGTTTGACTTCTCTTCATGATGCAGAGAACAAGATTATCTTTGATAATATTATCATTGTAACTGACCGAATTGTTGTTGACCGCCAGCTCCAGAAAGCAATCATGGGAATGGAGCATAAGGCTGGACTGATTCGTGTTATGGATGATAAGTGCAACTCTGCTGACCTTGCGATTGCATTGAACGGTAATACAAAGATAATTGCAACGACAATACAAAAGTTCCCTTATATCGTGGATAGCGTAAAGGGACTTGGAAATAAGAGCTTTGCTGTAATCATCGATGAGGCGCATTCGTCTACCGCTGGTAAAGATATGGCAGCAGTTACAATGTCTCTTGGTTCTGGTGACCAGACTGAGGCAGATGTTGAAGACATGATTTCCAGTGAAATCAAGAGAAACGGTAAGCAGGCCAATGTATCGATTTTTGCGTTCACAGCAACACCTAAACCGACGACAATTCAGTTGTTTGGACGCTTGAATAAGCATGGACAGAGAGAAGCATTCCATGTTTACTCAATGAAGCAGGCTATCGAAGAAGGATTTATTCTTGATGTTCTCCAGAACTATACAGAGTATTCAACCTTCTATCAGCTTAACAAGGAAATCGAAGATGACCCTCGTTGTAAAACAAATGCTGCTAAGAGACAGATTGCTCGTTTCATAGAACTACACGAAACCAATATCGCACAGCGTGTTGAGGTAATTGTTGAGCATTTCCGTACAACAGTAATGCAGGAACTCGGCGGACAGGCTAAGGCAATGGTTATCACAGCCTCAAGACAGGGAGCTGTGAAATATCGTCAGGCTTTTGAGGAGTACATCACTAAGAAAGGTTATGATGGAATTCATGCGCTTGTTGCGTTTTCTGGAAAAGTAAAACTTCCGGATGACGATAAAGAGTATACCGAAGCATCTATCAACGGATTCCCAGAGGATAGACTAACAAAAGAATTCGATACAGATAACTATCAGGTGCTTTTGGTAGCAAACAAATATCAGACCGGTTTTGACCAGCCAAAGCTGTGTGCGATGTATGTGCTGAAAAAGTTAAAGGGTGTAAATGCTGTTCAGACTCTTTCCAGATTGAATCGTATCTGTGCTCCGTATGATAAGAAGACCTTTGTACTGGACTTCGTAAATACATATGAAGATATCAAAGCAGCGTTTGCTCCGTACTACACAACTACACTGTTGGCAAATTCGGTAACGCCAAATGCCATTTATGATTTGGAAGCGACTATCGATGCCTATGCTCTGTTTGACCCGGCAGATATTGAAGCTGCGAATGATATTCTCTATTCACAGAAAGTGACAGGAAAGCAGAAGCAGAGATTGACATTCTTCCTTCAGAAAAGTAAGAAGCTGCTGGAACATTATGAATATGAAACCCAGCGTCAGGCTGTGGCGGATATGCGTGGATTTGTTCGCTACTATGAGTTCCTTCTTCAGGTTTCCAGCTTTGAAGACACTGATTTGCATAAGAAGTACAACTTCATCTCGTACCTGTTAGCTTATATCAATATCAAGCATCCGGGCGGTGGATTCAATCTGGATGGTAAGATTAAGGCATCTCAGTTTGTTCAGAAAAAAGGAGAAGAACATGTTTCTTCTGATCTTGTTGCAAAGCCGGTAATGAAACTTCCAACAGCGGAGCATTTTGGACTTACAGAGGATAAGGAAAAGAGACTGTCTGAAATTATTGATGAGATAAACAGCAGAACCGGCAAGAACTATGATAATGATGTTGTTGTAAAGGCTATGCTGCAGATTAAAGATATCCTGATGAAATCAGACAAACTCAAGACCAGTGCTAAAAATAATACACAGCAAGATTTCGAGTTCTCTTATTTTGATGATATCGACGATGCACTCATCGAGGGATTATCGCAGAATCAAGACTTCTTCTCGATGCTGTTGTCGAACGATGAAATGAAGCGTCAGGTGCTGGGTATTTTCTCTGGAGAGATTTATAAGAGTCTCAGAGAATCATTGTAAAGGCGGTGAAAAACAGTGTTTGACAAATTTCGACTAAAAGAGGTACTGGTAGAGTACAAAAAGCGTTTTGTGCAGCTGCAGTGGCCTAATGAAAAATACAAATGGGAAGCGGTACAATGCTTTCAGTTGAATTGGGATGTTAATTCAGATGACTTTGCGCAGATGCTTACAAAGGCACTTGCGCAGACTGCTAATTTACTTGCGTCTGTTAATAACTTTCCAGCAAGAATGATTACCAAGTTTGCGGAGATTGCTCCGGAAGAAGTTCGCTCGATGTATATCGAACTCTATGACGAGAGTAAGGATTTATACGAGAGAGTTGCTAACTTTAAAAACAAATCCAACACATTATTAGAGCGCTACGGAAATGGAGCAGCACAGCATTATCAGTATGAAAATGCGATAATGACATATTTGTGGCTGCGCTATCCGGATAAGTATTACATCTATAAATTAAGCGAAGTGAAAGCTGTCTCATCGGAACTTGAAAGTGATTATCGTTTCAAGAAGGGAGCCTATGCTGATAACATCAGGAACTTCGTGGCATTCTACGATGAGATATGTGCTGAACTGCAGCAGGACGATGAGCTTAGAAATTTGCTTAATTCTCAGATTACATCTACTTGCTATGCTGACCCTGAGTTACGAACGCTTACGATAGATGTAGGATTCTTCATTTCTCGCTATTGGAATAAGGAAGCAGAAGGCCCTAAAGCTGATGAGTGGTGGCCGACAGATTATACTCCGGCGTTAACTGTTGAAGATTGGGTTGTCCTTCTGGGTGATTCGGAAGTGTTCAACGAGAGTAGTCTGGAAATCATGAAAAGAATAAAGGACTACGGAGGCAAGGCGACATGCACTCAACTTGCTGTAAAATATGGGGAGACGAAGAATTTTTACAATAGTGGTTCTGTGTCACTTGCAAGAAGAGTCGTTACTAAAACAGGATGCCCTGTTATGGCGAGAGATGAAGAAAATGCTCGTTTTTGGCCAGTTCTTTATGTTGGAAAAAACGCTAACAAGGATGAGGAGGGCTCCTATGTTTGGAAACTTCGTGATGAGTTATCAGAAGCACTTGAACAGGTTGATTTAACGAGTGTGCATCTTTATGCACAGCTTCCTGAAGGAGAAGACGGACAGCGATACTGGTTCTTGAATGCAAATCCTAAAATGTGGAGCATGTCCAGCATGCCTGTTGGAGAAGTACAAGATTATACATTATATAATGATAATGGTAATAAGCGTCGTATTTTTCAGAATTTCTTAGATGCAAAGGCTGGAGATATGATAATCGGCTATGAGTCCACACCGGTAAAGCAGGTCGTTGCAATTCTCAAAATTAGTGCAGAACAAGATGGAAAATCAATTTATTTTGAAAAAATAGAAGGGCTGTCTTCTCCAATTGATTATGCAACTCTGAAAGCTTGTCCAGAACTTGAAAAGATGGAGTACTTTGGTAATCCGCAGGGGAGTCTGTTCAAGCTGACAAGGGGTGAATATGATTTCATTTATGACATGATTCGTGATGAAAATCCAGCACCACCTGCAGCAGATAGTATTGAAAAATATGACAAAGAAAAGTTCTTAAATGATGTATATATGACTGAAGCAAAGTATGATCGCTTAGTTGCAGTTTTGAAAAAGAAGAAAAATATTATTCTTCAAGGTGCTCCAGGTGTTGGAAAGACATTTGCGGCAAAGAGACTTGCATATTCGATTATGGGTGAGAAGGATGATGATCGCATAGAGTTTGTGCAATTCCATCAGAATTATTCCTATGAAGATTTCATGATGGGGTATAAGCCGGTTGAAGATGGATTTGAATTGAAATATGGTATTTTCTATAGATTTTGTCAAAAGGCTGCAAACCATCCTGATAAAGATTATTTCTTTATCATTGATGAGATCAACCGTGGAAATATGAGTAAGATCTTTGGTGAGTTACTCATGTTAATTGAGGCAGATTATAGAGATACGAAAGCAACATTAGCCTACAATGGACTAAGCTTCTCTGTCCCAAAGCGTCTACATATCATTGGCATGATGAATACTGCTGATAGAAGTCTGGCGATGATTGATTACGCACTTCGTCGTCGTTTTAGCTTCTTTGATATGGAGCCAGGATTTGATTCGGAAGGTTTTATTAAGTATCAGGAAGGATTCGCAAATGACACATTCAATACTCTGATTGACCGCATTAAGGAACTGAATAGAGAAATTGCAAAAGATAAGTCGTTAGGTAAAGGATTCTGCATTGGCCATAGTTATTTCTGCAATGCAGATGAATGTACTGATGAGTGGATGCAAGATGTGGTTGATTTTGATGTATTGCCAATGTTAGCTGAGTATTGGTTTGATGATATCGATAAACTGCAGCGTTGGGAGAATATTTTGCACGGTGTATTTCAATGACAAAGGATAAAAGCATTCTAATCAATAATATTTATCACATGCTTTCTTATGCCTTTCAGACGCTGAATCAAGAGACATACGATGATGTTGCAGTGGAGTCTTTTGATGAAATGTATAATCTGCTGGCTGCAATCCTAGCAAAAGGCATAGGGGTGCAGCTGAAGCAGGGACTTTACAGAGAATACATAAGTCGTCAGGAAGAGCTGCCTGTTATGCGTGGTAAAATAAACATGCCAGGAACAATAAAAAACAAGCTGGCACATGAAAGAGTGCTTACCTGTGATTTTGATGAGCTGTCAGAAAACAACACATTAAACCAAATCCTGAAAACGACAGTGATGCTTCTTCTGCGAAACGGAAAAGTGCAGGAAAAATATAAGGATGACTTGAAGAAAAAAATGCTGTACTTCTCCAATGTGGATGTTATAGAGCCTACGGGGATAAAATGGTCGTCCATTCGTTTTCAACGTAATAATCAAACTTATAGAATGCTGGTTAGTATCTGTCAGTTGATTATCGAAGGAATGCTTATTACAACAGATGCAGGTGACTATAGATTGGCGTCCTTTGTAGATGAGCAGCGCATGTGCAGACTGTATGAAAAATTCATTCTGGAGTATTACAGCATACATTATCCAGCATTATCTGTCAGTGCATCACAGATTCCGTGGTCGCTAGATGATGGTGTTGGGACCATGCTTCCGGTCATGCAAAGCGATATTCAGCTGCAGCGTGGAAATACCGTACTTATTATTGATGCGAAATACTATAGCCACACTACGCAGGTCCAGTTTGATAAACATACTCTTCATTCAAATAACTTGTATCAGATTTTTACCTATGTAAAAAATCGAAGCTATCAATTTGGAGAAGAGGAGAATACAGTTTCGGGTATGCTTCTTTATGCGAAGACAGAAGAAGAAATTCAGCCAGACAATGTGTACCAGATGCATGGTAGTCAGATAAGTGTTAAGACGCTTGATTTGAATTTACCGTTTGCAGAGATTGCTAGTCAAATGGATAGAATTGTGGAGACACATTTTTCTGGATTAACAAAGGCATATTGAAGCTATGAATTTATAGAGTGCTTTTCAATTGAATTGTTGAAACGAGAAATAACAAAGAGGAGGCCTCCTATTTGAAAAAGAAAAAAGACGAAATTACTATCCGTTCCAGTGCAGCAGAATACTTAACCTATGTTGCCTCTGTGGGTGATCAGCAGGACAGCATTGAGATGCGCTACGAGGATGAGAATATATGGCTGACACAGAAGATGATGGCCACGCTGTATGATGTGGATGTTCGTACAATCAATGAGCATATTAAGAAGATTTATTCCGACTCAGAGCTTGAGGAAGATTCAACTATCCGGAATTTCCGGATAGTTCAAACCGAAGGTTCACGTCAGGTGACTCGTGATACAAAGCATTATAATCTTCAAATGATTATTGCGGTTGGATTCAAGGTGAATAATGAGCGAGCGGTGCAGTTTCGCAAGTGGGCCAATGGCATCGTGAAGGACTACACCATCAAAGGCTGGGTCATGGACGATGAGCGTCTGAAAAATGGTGGATCTGTGCTCACAGTGGAATACTTCGACCGTTTGCTTGAGCAGATTCGTGAAATCCGTCTTTCTGAACGTAGATTTTACCAGAAGATAACGGATATCTATGCTACAGCTCTTGATTATGACCGAACAGCGAAAACAACAAAGCAGTTCTTTGCAAAAGTGCAGAACAAGATGCACTATGCAGTTCACGGACATACAGCAGCGGAGTTGATTTATGAGAGGGCCGATGCTGATAAGCCACATATGGGATTAACCACTTGGGCAGCAGCACCGGAAGGCAAGATTGTAAAAAGTGATGTGAGCGTTGCGAAGAATTATCTTTCGGAGAAGGAAATGCGGTCACTGGAGCGTATTGTATCCGCTTATCTGGATTTGGCAGAGGATCGTGCGGAACGTCATATTCCGATGACAATGGAGGACTGGGCAAAGCGTCTGGATTTATTCCTGATGGCTGATGACAGAGAGGTTCTTCAGAATGCAGGTAAAATCACTGCTGAGATTGCTAAAGCAAAAGCTGAAACTGAATTTGAAAAATATCGTGTTATTCAGGATAGATTATTTATGTCTGATTTTGATAAGTATATGCTGGAACTGGAAGAGAATGCGAAGAAGTAGCAACATCGCCATTAAATTTTTAGCTTACCAAGGTCGAGTGTATGGGAGTTGGGTCATCAGTTGGGATGAAAAATAGCCGTTGACCTGTTATAAGTACGAAGAACAGACAAGGTGGAGACGATGGCAGTTCTTCGTCAAATTTGACTTTTCTATTGGAATCACTATAATAGTAGAAACGAATAAAAAAGTTGAACTTTTTCCATGAACAGGCGAGGTTCAGGCTGTGATATGGATAGCGAGTTGTATTAATACTTTTTTGCTACAGAATTTGTTGATATGTTTCCGCAAACAAACGGAGATATTTTGCTACAGTCTACATTAGTCTGGATCGGTTCCCGAAAACTGACATCAATCTGGACGTATCGTGCCACGTGGAGACTGTGGCGGTGATGAGCAGAGAACACGGTTAATAGACCTCCGGACATGAGGATGATTCAGTTATTCGAAAATTTTGGATAACTGTCGCTGATGGAAAAAGCTTGTAAGTAATATATAGAATTTGAAAACAATAGAAAGGGAAATACCTGTGAATTATGATAAAATCGTTCAGGGAATTATGGATATTGGCGAATCGCTACTGTGTACAGGCGCGGAAATCTACCGGGTGCAGGACAGTATTGATCGCATGTGTGCAAGCTATAGCTTCCTTCGGCAGGATGTATTTGTGATACAGAACAATATTCAGATCACGGTGGAAACAAAAGAGCATGAAATGATCACGCAGATTCGTCATGTCGAGACGACAGGATTCAATTATGACCGGTTGGATGCATTAAACGGGTTATCCAGATATATATGCACCAACAGACCGGACGATGAAGAATTGCAGAAAAGATATCGGGAAATTATGGACGCACCAACACAGAAAGCATGGATAATCGTTCTTGCGCAGATTGTTGGAGGTACCAGTTTTGCGGTGTTTTTTGGATGTAATTTCGGAGACGCGCTGATAGCGCTGGTGCTGTCCGTGTTCATCGTGTTCTTTGGAAAATGGTTGGAGAAGCGGGAAGAAAATCTCCTGATCTACAATCTGATACTTTCTTTTCTGTCAGAAGTATTTGCTGTTCTGGCATTCCGGGCAGGAATTACGGGGCATCCGGACTGGATCATGATTGGTGTTGTAATGCTGCTTGTTAGTTCGCTTGGTCTGATTAACGGAATCAGGGACGTAATGCAGGCAAATTTTATATCCGGCTTTCTGGAAATTATGAATTCACTGCTGGGAGCATTTGGAATTGCTTTTGGAATTGCACTTGCCATGATGTTGATGAAATGGAACGGCACAGATCACTTTGTGATAAATCCAAGTGTCTGGATACAGATTGTATCCTGCACAATAGGCTGTATAGGATATGCAAGCTGGTTTGGCATCCGCGGAAAAAGGATGGTATATTCCGGAATCGGCGCATTCATTACATGGGGAATCTATTTGCTTGCATTTGCATGCAATGGAAATAATTTCTATTCAGTTATTATATCGTCCTGCTTTGTGGCAGCTTATGCGTATATGATGTCCAGACTCATGAAATCTCCTTCAACGTTGTTCCTGACAGGTTCGGTTTTTCCGCTGATGCCGGGAGCACGTCTTTACTATATGATGGCGGGGATGGTTGCCGGAAAATATGCAATCGCATTTGAGCATCTGACAGTTATAGCGGAAACCTGCATTGGGATTGCCTTTGGATTCTGGATTATAGATATTGTAGTGAGAAATATAAGGAAAACCGGGAAAAAATTACAGACAGACCATAGTCTGTACATTGGTTTAAACGATAGCAGAAAATGTCGAAAAAGATTGAGGTAAGACGGATTTTGGTATACAATGATTGTATATATATGCAAAAAAATGCATGAACATGGACAGAATACAGATATACGGAATGTTTGTATCATTTTTTATAGAAAATCAGAGTAATGGAGGACATAGAGATGGATATAAGAGAGTGTTATGAAAAAATGGGAGCAAGTTATGATGATGTTCTGCAGAGAATGGGCAGCGATGCGCTGGTAGCACGTTTTACAGGAAGTTTCTTAAGTGACGGAAGCTACCAGATGATCGCAGATGGCATTGAAGCAAAAGATGCAGAGACAGCTTTCCGAGGTGCACATACATTAAAAGGAGTATGTCTGAATCTTGGCTTTCAGAAGTTATACGAAGTGAGCGCTGAACTAACAGAGGCATTAAGAGATCGTGAACTCAAAGGGTATGAAGAACAGTTTGCAGCGGTACAGAAACAGTATCAGATCACAGTAGAAGCAATCAGGGAGTGGCAGCAGGAACAGAATTAAAAGCCGGAACGGCTAAAAGGAGAATAAATGGATACACAGTTATCAGAGATAAGGCTGACAAAAGAACAGGCAGAAGAACAATTGGAGATTTTTAGACGGATATACAGTAAAGTCCGACTGCTCAGTGCAGAAGAACTCAAAGAAGAAAATACAACGCAGGCAGGAAAAGGCGAAAACTACTGGAAAGAGTCATGCCTTGGCGCAGGGAAATACTGCGACGATTGTGTTTGCGTAGTTGCGTTGAAAGAGAAAGCACGGAAGACACAGCTGAAATATATAGGCACAGAACTATATGAGGTAACTGCACAGTATGTGGAAGTTGACGGGCAGTCCTGTGTATTGGAGATGATACAGAATCTGGGAAATGGAGCAGACATTGCTCAGTCAGATGAGATCAAAGATACGAAAGCATTTTATGAAGCATTGTATACGGATGCTCTGACAGGAGCATACAACCGCAGATATTATGAAGACCAGATCAAGAAGAAATCCATGCATGCCGGAGTTGCAATGTTCGATCTGGATGATTTCAAATTAGCAAATGATACATACGGACATGATATCGGGGATGCATTTTTAAAGACAGAAGTTGCTGTAATCAAGAAGATGATCCGTAAGACAGATGCCCTGATTCGCTATGGCGGTGATGAGTTCTTGCTGGTTATGCCGGGAATATCGGAAGATTTTTTTGAACAGAAGCTTCGTGATATCCGCAGACAGATCTGTTTGGTGGAGATGCCGGAGAGTATCGGAAGCAGGATTTCCGCCAGTGTTGGAGCGGTTATGGCTCAGGGAGAGCAGATCCGGGACGCAATTGCACGTGCGGACCGTTATATGTATCAGGCAAAGTCACATAAGAATGCAATCGTGACAGAATGGGGAACCATTGCCATGGATGACAGCCTGCCACAGGTGAACGCAAAGAAGAAAAAGCGCCAGCGGATACTGATTGTTGATGATTCCAAGATGAATAGAGAGATCTTATACGAGATGCTGAAAGATGAATTTGATATACTTGAGGCTGAGAATGGAAAGGAAGCACTGGAAGTCCTGGAACGGTACGGATGCGAGATATCACTGGTGCTTCTGGACATTGTAATGCCGATCATGGATGGATTTGAAGTTCTTGGACACATGAATGAAAAAGATATGATCGAAGAGATTCCGGTTGTCATGATTTCCAGTGAAGATTCCGCATCTTTTATCCGTCGTGCATATGAGATGGGTGTATCGGATTATATCAGCAGACCGTATGATGCGCAGATTGTATATAAGCGTGTTTATAATACGATCAAGCTGTATGCGAAACAGCGGAGACTGACAGTAATTCTGACAGAACAAATCCGTGCAAAAGAAGAAAGCCGTAAGATCATGATCGGAATTCTGAGTCATATTGTAGAGTTCCGTAATGGTGAAAGTGGACCGCATGTGCAGCATATCAATGTATTGACACAGCTATTGCTCGGAAGACTGGTTCAGATCTCGGATCAGTATCATTTATCATGGATGGATCGTGATCTGATCGTGATGGCATCTTCCCTGCATGATATCGGTAAAATTGGGATTGATGATAAGATTCTGAATAAAAAAGGCCGGCTTACAGATGAAGAGTTTGAGATTATGAAACAACACACTGTGATTGGTGTGGAGATTCTGGAAGAGTTACAGTATTATCAGGATGAACCTCTGGTGAAGACAGCGAGAGAGATCTGCAGATGGCATCATGAACGTTACGATGGACGAGGATATCCGGATGGACTGAAAGGAGAAGATATTCCGATCAGTGCACAGGTTGTATCACTGGCAGATGTGTATGACGCACTGGTGAGCAAGCGTGTATATAAGGCAAGCTATTCTCATGAGAAAGCAATGCAGATGATTCTGAACGGAGAGTGCGGTGCATTTAATCCGCTGCTTCTTACCTGTCTCAAAGATATAGAAGATGAGATACAGGAGATGGTTTACGATACGGATGTTGTAATGTTTGATTCTGCCCAGAAAGAACATGAGAAGATAGGAAAGATAATAGAAATGTCTGAAAAATCCGGGGGGGGCAGTACTAAAAGTTAGTGAATTTCTGAATATGGACGACAAAATTAGATAACAGAAAGACGGCGGGCCACATCGGGAAAAGTGAGTGGAAATATGAGGAGCAGTTTTTGAGATACCGTTATCTGATACGGCCTGATTTAGAATTATAGGAAAAAGGATTCAGAAAAAAGGGAAGAAATAAGCATTAAAAAAACTGGAAGAACTAAAAGGGAGAAAGTCTTGACAATTGTATTTTTCTATAATATTATAAATGGCAGATATAGGTACTGATTACTGACGGATAATTGTGGAGAACCACAGGGGAATCAAGTATTAGAAAGACAAGCCGACCGTCTGGGCAACATTTATTCGAAAGGATAGATGTTGTCCTTTATTTTACTACTATTGTATAGACAGGAGAAAATAAAGGACCGAGAGAAACTGTCGATAAAAAGGACACAGATCAGGAGGATATGACGATGAAAACAGATATTGAAATTGCACAGGAATGTACGATGGAACCGATTACGAAGATAGCAGAAAAAGCAGGAATCCCGGATGAATATCTGGAGCAGTATGGAAAATACAAAGCAAAGATTGATTATAATCTGCTGAAAAAGTCAGAAGCAAAAGACGGTAAACTGATTCTGGTGACTGCGATCAATCCAACTCCGGCAGGGGAAGGTAAGACAACAACAACGGTAGGCCTTGCGGATGCGATGCAGAAGCTGGATAAGAAGGTTATGGTTGCTTTAAGAGAGCCTTCTCTCGGACCGGTATTTGGAATGAAAGGCGGAGCAGCAGGCGGAGGATATGCACAGGTCGTTCCGATGGAAGATATCAACCTGCATTTTACAGGCGATTTCCATGCAATTGGTGCGGCAAATAATCTGCTTGCGGCAATGATCGATAATCACATTTATCAGGGAAATGAGCTTGGCATTGATCCGAGAAAGATCGTATGGAAACGCTGCGTGGATATGAATGACAGACAGCTTCGTTTTGTAACAGATGGTCTGGGAGGAAGAGTCAACGGTGTACCGCGAGAAGATGGCTATGATATTACAGTTGCTTCTGAGATTATGGCAGTTTTATGTCTGTCCAATGATATCAAGGATCTGAAAGAACGTCTCGGTAAACTGATTGTCGGATACACATATGGAAAAGTGTCCGAGCAGAAACCGGTAACAGCGCATGATCTGCATGCAGAAGGCGCGATGTGTGCACTTCTGAAAGATGCATTGAAGCCGAATCTTGTACAGACATTGGAACATGTTCCGGCAATTGTGCATGGTGGTCCGTTCGCAAATATTGCACACGGATGTAACTCTGTGACAGCAACGAAGATGGCATTAAAATTAGCCGATTATGCGATCACAGAGGCAGGTTTTGGAGCGGATCTTGGAGCAGAGAAGTTCCTGGATATCAAATGCCGTATGGCAGGTCTTAAGCCGGATGCGGTAGTGATCGTTGCAACTGTACGTGCACTGAAATACAATGGAGGAGTTCCGAAACAGGAGCTTAATGAAGAGAATCTGGAAGCACTTGAGAAGGGACTTTCGAATCTTATGAAACATGTACATAATATTAAACATGTATATGGACTTCCTTGCGTAGTTGCAATCAATGCATTTCCGACAGATACACCGGCAGAACTTGCGTTAATTGAAGAAAAATGTAAAGAAGCAGGTGTGAATGTGGCACTTTCCGAAGTGTGGGCAAAAGGTGGAGAAGGCGGAATCAAGTTGGCAGAAGAAGTAATCCGTCTGTGTGATGAACCAAGTGACTTCCATTACAGTTATGAGCTGGAAGGAACGATTGAAGATAAGATCAACCAGATCGTACAGAAAATATATGGCGGTAAAGGAGCGGTACTGACTGCAAATGCGAAGAAGCAGGCAGATCAGCTTACAGCACTTGGATTTGACAATGCACCAATCTGTATGGCGAAGACACAGTACAGTCTGACGGATGACCCAAAGAAACTTGGCGCACCGGAAGATTTTGAGATTACAGTAAGAAATCTGAAAATTTCTGCAGGAGCTGGATTTATTGTCGCACTGACCGGAGATATTATGACTATGCCTGGACTGCCGAAAGTACCGGCAGCAGAGCGTATAGACGTAGATGATGAGGGCAGAATTACAGGTCTTTTCTAAGAATAAGAGAAAATATGGATGCCGCACAGATGAATAGAGTCTGTGCGGTGTTTTGGTTCTGATATTGTTATGGTATACGGAGGAAACTGCCAGTGGCAGACTCTGCATTTTGTGCATTCGGAGAAAGAGCTGACAAATATTATAAAAAATATGCTTGCATAAAAGAAAAACTCGTGTTATTCTATATTCACTTTTAGGAGAACATTCTGTAATCCAGAAAGTGATTCTTAGCCGTAAGGCATCTTACATTCGGTGTTTTATTTTCAAAACAAGATCCGATGAAGACAGTTAGTTTAATTATGGGAGAGTGATGTTTCTTCGAAGGAGGATTGTATTTATAAGAGACGTAGCTCTGGAACCAATTCTCAAATTATCCTGGGATTGCCATAATGCAAGACAAGGGAAAGGAGAACATTTTATGAAGAAAAGAAGATTAAGTGCATTTGTAATTGCGCTTGCACTGGCAGTGGGAAGCGTATTTCCCGCATTTGCAGCAGAACACATTGTAGACACATCGAAAAAAGGTTCACTTACGATTTACAAGTATGATATAACAGGCGCCGGCAAAGCTGGTATACAGGCAGGAGAACCGGGAAACGGGCGGAAAGATGAATCTGTAGAGAACAAGTTAAAGGATTACGCAATGGAAGGTGTGGAATTTACCTGTCTTCGTGTCGGAGATGTGGATACATACAGTAAGAATGGGGATGTGAAACTAATATATGGAATCCCGGATATTTTGGAGAAGATTTTAGGTCTGGAGAAGAAAGCAGCCACAGAGACAAAAGATGGAACCTGTTATTATACAGCAGATCAGATTCAGACAGCCATGAGGAATGCACTTGCGGATAATGTGACAACGAAGAACCGTTTGGAAGATTATGTAAAAGCCGGAGAGAAGATGACGCTCACTGACACAACCGGAAAGACAACGAAAGCAGGTCTGGAACTTGGTTTGTATCTGCTTGTAGAGACGAAAGTACCCGAGGATGTTACCGATACGACAGATCCGTGGTTTGTACAGCTTCCGATGACGGATGCAGGTGGAGAAAGCTGGTTTTATGATGTGACCTGTTATCCGAAGAACCAGACTGGAGATCCGACACTGGATAAGAAGGTAAAAGACCGGGCAGATGGAAAATCTGGGTACAAAGACACGGTGACAGCTTCAGAAGGTGCAGCACTGGATTATCAGTTTATATCAAAACTTCCGCATATTACAAGCACATCAACTTATCTTAGTAAATACACATTCAAAGATACAATGGCGAAAGGTCTTCGCTATGGAGAAAATGCAGTTCTTGCATTTTATGATTCCGCAGAAAAAGCAACAACAACAAATATAGATAATGTCGCCGGAAGCGGTGCGGTGGCAGTGTGGACGAAGGATTCAGGAAAATTCACACAGGATTATACGAAAAATGAGGATGAAAGTTCCCAGATGCTTCTTGGCATGACAAAAGAAGGATTAAAAGAAATTAACGAAAATTATTCGGATAAATATCTGGTTGTGTATTATACCGCAACCGTCAGATCTGAAGAATCGGTTGTAACCGGAGATAAAGGAAATCCAAACGATGTTACGCTTGAATGGAGAAGAACAAGCGACTCTTATTACGACACGCAGGATGATAAGGCACTTGTTTATACTTATGGGATCCATTTGAAAAAGACATTTTCAGATGGAAAAGGAGATGCCACGCAGGTACAGTTTGTATTGCAGAATCAGACAGATAGATATTATGTAAAGGCGAATGGAACAGACGGTGTCTACTATGTGACAGGAAAAGAAGAAGAAAGAAATAAAGCAACAGACTTTACACCTGCAGCGGACGGAACGCTCTTGATCCATGGACTGGAAGGAGATACTTACGTGCTGACAGAGACACATTCGGATCAGGGATACAGTCTCTTGAAAGAACCACTTCAGATTGTGATCCATGGGACAAAAGGTGTAGTAAGCAGTTCGGCAAAAGGAACAGAAAGCTCGGTGCAGGTTACAGCGGCTTCTGCAACAGTCGATGGGACAAATGCAATAATGGAGAAATCTTCCACTGATCCGGCTTCTGCAAATGCGCTTGTGAAAATGGAAGTGCAGAATGCAAAAGGTTTTTCGCTTCCGAAAACAGGAGGAAGAGGGCTGTATCTGCTTACGATTGCAGGTGTGATCCTGGCAGGAACAGGAATGATGTTTACTACCGGAAAAAGAAAAAAAGATGAAAAAACTCCATGCGTAAAATAATGCAGATCGGATTAATCCTGGCAGGGATCGGAATGGCTTCTTATCCATGGATCAGTAACAGTTTGTATGAAAAAGAAGCAGGTTCCCGGATACAGGTATATGAAAAAAAGAGCAGGGAACTTCCGAAGAAAAATTATCAAAATCTTATGCGGGAAGCAAGAGATTACAATGCGAATCTTGCAAAAGCGGATGTGATACTGACAGATCCATTTTCATCAGAACAGAGTAAAAAAAATACCGGAAAGGATTACCGGGAGATATTACATATCCCAGGAAGTGAAGTAATGGCATATGTGGATATTCCGGGAATCCGTATATATCTTCCGGTATATCATGGAACGGACGGTGAGGTGCTGGAAAAAGGGATCGGGCACCTCGGTGCGACAAGTGTTCCGGTTGGCGGTAAAGGAACTCATGCAGTACTTACCGGGCATACAGGACTGGATAAAGCAAAATTATTTACAGATTTGGAAGAGGTCAGAAAAAAAGATCAGTTTTATATTCATGTGCTGGGAAAAATCCTGGCATATGAAGTGGACGATATTTCTGTTGTACGTCCCGATGATACGAAGAAACTGTATGTGCAGGGAGAGCAAGATCTGGTGACGCTTTTAACCTGCACGCCGTATGGAGTGAACAGTCACAGATTACTGGTCAGAGGACATCGTATTTCTTACCGGAAGGAAGCATACAGAGAAGAAAAGCATAAGAAAAGGAAGACCAGATGGCAAAAGGAGTATCGGAAAACTTTGCTGATCGCAGCGTCGATGGTTGTGTGCGTTGGAATTTTAAAAAGAAAGTGGACATCTGAGTGATGAAAAAGACAAAGCTTGCGGGAATTGTTTTGTGGTTACTTGGAATATGTCTGTACTTTTATCCGGATGTGGCAACAGATCTGCAGGAGATAAAAGTACAGGCATTTGTAAAAACGTATGAGCGTGAACATAAAAGCAGACGAAGGAGTGTAACAGGAAGCAGGCAGGAAGAATACGGATATATTCAGATCCCGAAAATGAATGTGACGCTGCCACTTTATAGAAATGAGACAGAAGAACATCTTGCGTGGGGAGCTGCTATTTTAAAAGAAAGTGGACTTCCAGAGGAAAAAGGGCAGAATTGTATCATTGCAGCGCACCGGGGATACCGGGGAAAGCCTTATTTCCGGGATATTGAAAAGCTGGAGTATGGTGATGTAATTTATGTACGGACACCTGAGCAGAAACTGGAATATAGAGTGCAGGATATGGATATCATCCGGCTGGAAGAAACACAGAAAATAAAAAAAGAGAAAGATATGCTTACGCTTCTGACCTGTCATCCATATCGGGGGAATGGAAAATTCCGTTACCTGGTATATTCAGTCAGAAAGCGAAGAAAAGAAGGAGACAGGAGCATGACAGAATGCAGGAAGATACAGAAAACGCAGGATGTACGGTTAGAGCAGTATTTCCGGAAAATCTGCGGAATAATTCTGCTTATATTATTGCTGACCGGAATATGGGGAATGTCTGCAAAGGCTGCCAGACACAGCTTGTCAAAGAAAATAGATACGAGCAGTCACATTGTGACTTATCAGTGGAAAAGTAATGCAAAGTTCAATACCGGAAAAGGGTTACAGTATATAAGGGAAAATGCCTGTGTGCTGCTTCATTATATGGATGGCGAACTGGGGCAGTGTGTCTATGCGGAGCAGGATACACCGGTTGGTCCTGCGAAAGAATTCGATGTGACAAAAGACAGCCGTACAAGCTGGATGTATGAACGGAAAAACGGATATGAGAAATATAAATATATCGGTATCGCACAAGAATATCTGCTTTCAGGAAAAGTCACACTTCGTGGGATTACCGGGAGCAGTAAACTGATGAAACTTCCGAAAAACAAAAGACAGATGCTCGCCCAGGGATTCAGTTGGTATATGCAGCATGCATCCTACAACCGGACGGAAGGAAAGACGGTAAAGCTGATCAGTCAGGTTCCGGATTTTGGTGCATCGAAACAGATCATTCTATATGATCAGCTCTATACGGAAGCAAAGAATATACTGGGAGATTATACGATCACAGAGAAAACTTACAAACTGGAGAGGGATGGAAACACTCATCAGCCGATCGCTGTTTTTAAAATTGTGACGAATCCAAAACCGGTCATAAAGAATGTAGAAAGAAAAGGTGCCGGTGAGTCATCCCAGAAAGTATCACTTCGGATCGACAAGAGAGACATTCGTACAGAAAGAGCACTGGAAGGAGCTGTTTTTCAGTTAAGCTGTGACGGAAAAGCGATTGTGGATGTGATAACGGATGCAGATGGGAAAGCGCAGTATATTTATGAGCGGCTGTTGAAGACGAAGACATACACGGTGTCAAAAAAATATGTGTCAAACTGGGATGATCTGGATAAAAAGAAGAAATCAGAGGCGACAGAAAATGGCTATTATCAGAATAAAAGTCTGGCAGAAAAGGCAGCAAAAAGAGAGATAAATAAAAAAGTTCAAGCGGAACTGGCTTCTTTGCAGAGTAAGTTCCACTTATGGAATATAAAAGAGATAAAAGCGCCTTTCGGTCACAGGATTTCCGATGCAGACGGAGTGATGCTCACAGAACAGACGGAGAAAGATCTAAAAGTACAATTGTGGAATTATCCGGAAGACAGAGAACTTAAGCTTGAAAAGATCAGTGCAGAAAAAGAAGAGAGTGCGGAGACATCCCTGGCAGATGCAATTTATGGTCTGTATGCGGAAACAGAAATAATGGACAGTGATAACAAGCGGGTGCTCTATGTACCGGGAGAAGAAGTGACGGAACTTTGCACAAACCAGAAGGGGCAGGCGAATGCAGGAGGACTTCGCCCGGGGAAATATTATTTAAGAGAAAAAGAAGCTCCGAGAGGATTCTTGTTGGATGACACTGCTTATCCGGTGGATTTACGGACTGAAGATCAGAAAATTACTGTACAGGATGCTATGATCAGAGGAAAGATTCGTATACATAAAACATGTGGCAGACAGGATGGTACAGACAGTATGCCGGAAGAAGGGGCAGCGTTTGTACTGTATGACAGTCAGGGAAGAAAGGTTGAGACTCTGCTTACAGATTTAGAAGGAAAGGCAGAATCGGGATGGCTTCCTTATGGACATTATCGTCTGGAACAGATACAGGGAATTGGAGGATACAGTTTTCTGGCACCGCTGACAGTTGCGGTTACAAGAAATCAGAAAATCTATGAGATAAAAGGGCATGACATGCCAGCATATGCAGGTATTGCAATTTCAAAAGTAAAGAAACTATTTGATGCTGAGACAGGAATGAACGAATGTGAAGCAGAAAAAGGTGCTGAATTTGAAATCCTGGACGCATCCGGGAAAAAGGTGGAGAGTCTTGTTACTGATGAGAACGGAACAGCATACAGTCAGGAGATGGAGCCGGGAATTTATACGATACATCAGAGTAAAGGTGCGGAAAATTATAAAAAGATTCCGGATTTTAAAGTGACGATAAAGTCAGGAGAAGAGCGCTTATTATCTTATTATCTGGAAGATGAGAGTACTGCGCAAAAGATACGGATACGAAAAACCAAGGAAAAGGATGGCAAAGAGACACCGGAAGCAGGAGCGGAGTTTGAAGTATTGAATGAGAAAAAAGAGAAGATGCAGACACTTGTAACAGATGAAAAAGGAGAAGCCTGTGCTTTACTGGATATGCTTTCCTCTGGCGAATCATTCTTTGTAAGACAGACAAAAGGAGCAGAAGGTTATTCCTTTGCGGAAATCTTTGATTCGTCCAAAGAAACACCGGTAGAAGAAGACGGTCATCTCGTCTATACATTCAAAGCAAAAGATGTATTTGAGGATTATGCGTTTATTCACATAAAGAAAATGATGGTTACAGATCGTCCGTCAAAGACAGAAACTGTGACACAGCCGGAAGCAGGAGCCAGGTTTGAGATTCGGAACGAGCAGGGAAAAGCAGTGGAGACACTTACGACAGACGAAAAAGGGGAAGCAGTAAGCGGAAAACTTGCATTTGGAACATATATGCTTCATCAGATAGAAGGAGTGTCAACGCACAGATTCAGCGAAGACAGGAAAGTCATCCTTGGGAAAGAGCAAAAAGGAAAAACGGAAGTAATTACTATAATAAATGAAGAAAATTTGATTTCTTTTGAATTAACAAAGCGTTCGGCAGAGACAGGAAAGCTTTTAAATGATGCAACTTATCTTGTGCAGGATGAGAAAGGAGAAACGGTTGCCAGATTTACAACCGGACAGGGGGAGGAGACAGAAAAGCAGGGAGCCGGGATGTGTCGTCTGCCTTACGGACATTACACACTGAAAGAAATTGTATCACCTGATGGTTACAAATGCAGTCAGAAGAAAGAATTTACAATTACATTCAAAGATGCGCCGGATGGAATTATGAAAATGGAAGATCAAGATGTTCCGGTTCGTGGGAAGATCCAGATGACGAAGATGGGTGACCGGTTACATGGATTTTCACAGGGGCAGTTCCAATACAGAACTGGGCAGGTGGCAGGAGCTGTCTATGGATTGTATGCAAAGGAAGATATCTGCCTGGATGATGATTCGGTATTGTGGAAGACAGGAGCATTGATCGATAAGAAGAGGACAGATGAATCCGGTAACATAAAATTCACACGCAAACAGGCAGATGGAACAAAGACAGAATTATTTCCACTTGGAATATATGAAGTACGGGAGCTGGAAGCACCATATGGCTATCGAAAAGATGAAGAGATATATGAAGTCCGTCTGACATGGGATGAAAATGCCAAAAAGGAGAATAAAGTCACATCGCCGGATGTACCGGATAACAATACGGATGAGTCACTGCCTGTTACATACCCGGAAGCGAGCAAGGGACGTTATATTTTAAAGTCCGGAAAAGAATTCCGAAGAATACTACACAGCGTGGAAGATAAGCTTGACACAATAACATTTACAAATGAAAAGGCACCGGAAGGAGCGTCATATAAAGATGTATCTTCATTGGAGGATGGAAGTGTTGTGATGTGGATGGAAGATCAGAATTGCATGATTTCCACGCAGACGGAAGAACAGGATGTCATTCTGAACGCAGACAGTTCTGCGGTGTTCAGACAACTGGTTATGTTGGAGAAGATTTATTTTGATGCTATAGAGACTTCCAGTGTGATCAATGCAAATGATATGTTCAGCGGGTGTACAAAATTAAAAGAACTGGATCTGACAAGATTTTATACAAAAAACATGAAGTATGTAAAAAATATGTTCCGAAATTGTACGAGTCTGGAAAAAATCTATGCCAATACAAGAATCGAAAATGAGGAGACAGAAGGCTCGCCGGTTCCGGTGAAGGCGGACGTAAGTCCGAAATATGATTTTACAGTAGGAAGTGTTTATAAAACGGAAGATTTTAATTTTCAGCTTGTGTATAGTGACGGTTCCAGGAAAGAAGTATATCCTTCGGACGAAGAAGTACAGATTTTGCCACAGAAAGCAGAAAAAGAAGGAAAAGAGACGGTTGGATTTGTATTTACAAAAGGAAGTCTTGCAGATTATCCGAAAGCAGAGACAATCGTACAGGTTGTAGATGTAATAGATGCAGACAGGCAGGAAGTGAAAGATGTTGATTTCCGGTTGGAAGCAGAAGATGCACTCCTGACGCAGACAATTGAGATTGGAAAAGAAGATGAAAGTGGAAATCCGGTAGAAGGAGCTCTGTTTGGTATGTATGCAGGCAGAGAGATCCGGAATGCGGACGGAGAAATTCTCTTCCGGAAAGGTGAACGAATTATGGAAGCACAGTCAGAAAGTACAGGAGAAGGAACACGTTCGAAAGTAATGTTTTCTGGACTTCCATCGGATCTTTACAGTTCTGGCGCAGATGGATTATATGAAGTAAGAGAAATAAGAAGTGCACCGGGGTACAAGATTGAAAAAGGAACAAAGAACAGTTGGAGTTTTGATGGAGAACCGAAAGAAAACAGCAGGACAGTAACAGTCAGCAACCGGAAACTTGAACATGCGGAACTTGTGAAGATATGGGATGATAATCGTAATGCGGCAGGGAAACGCCCTTCGGAGATTCTTATTTCTGCAAAAAAAGACGGAACAGAAAAGACATATATATTATCGAAAGAAAATGACTGGAGGCTGGAAACAGACATTCTGGTTGCAGAGATGAAAGAGTGGAAGTTGTGTGAAGAAGTACCGGAAGGATATGAATCTGACGGGATGATTACAGATGAGAAGAAAGGAGTCTGGACGGTGACAAATAAAATTAAGGACCGGCGATGCAATCTGCAGGTAGAGAAGAAGTGGGAAGATGAAGACAATCTGGATGGAATTCGTCCGGATAAGGTAAAAGTGTATCTGTATCAAAATGGTATTCCGTATCGGGAAACAATTTTGCAGGAGGAAAATAACTGGAAAGATGAAAAAAGCTTTGAGGATCTTCCGGCAGAAGATGAGAAAGGAAGAGCTTATGTTTATGAATTCCGGGAAGAACAGACAGAACTTATTGACGGAAACAAGAAGACAGGATATTTACCGCTTTATACGGAAGAAGAGACAGAGGAAGAGAACAGAAGTTTTCTGAAAACGACAATTACGAACCAGCATGTTCCGGAGAAAGGGAAAATTATAATCTTCAAGAAAATTAAAAAAGATGAGATTGACTGGGAAAAATGGAGACCGGAGTTTTCATTTACACTTCATGGAAAGACGCTTTTGGGCGAGGAAATCAACCAACAGGGAATCCTTTCTTTTTCAAAAGAAGAAGTCAGGTATCTGTTGGAAGAAACGGATGGATATATTACCAAATCTCTGGAGTTTACAGATCTGCAGCCGGGAACCTATACGGTGCGGGAAGAGCAGACAGATCCTTATTACCGGCTGTCACAGATAAGCTGTACAGACGAAGGTGTGAAGATTGATGAAACAAACCAGGAGATAACCTGGCGGATCGGACGTGACGGACAGTCACAGGGGAGAAGAACGCTGGAAGGACATGCTGTATTTGAAAATCGTGCAAGAACCGGAAAGATCCAGATTATGAAAACAGATGAGCATGGAAATGCGCTTGCCGGAGTTTTGTTTGGAATCTATGATGCTAATGGAAAGCAGGTTGCCGTGTCCACATCAGGAAAGGATGGGAAACTGGCATTTTCCGGGCTTAAAACCGGACAGTATGAGATAAAAGAATTGCAGACAGTTTATGGAAAAAGTAAACTGACAAAACCAATTTCTGTAACAATCCCACTTGTGCTGAAAAAGGAAGAAGCAGAGAAAGAAGGAGCCGATGTAGAGAAAGCAGTTGTTTTTCGGGATTCCTGTTATTATTATGATCTTTCTTACCAGATAAGTAACAGCGCTGTTTTAGAACTTCCGGAGACAGGTGCGCACATTGGATATGGATTATTGCTCGCAGGGATGGCATGTATGAGTATGGGAATGTATGCAGGAAGAAAAAGGAGGAAAGGTAAATATGCAGGAAAAGGATAGACAGTCTCTTTGTACCGGAAAAAGAATTGCCGTTATACTGACAATAAGCATTCTTGTACTGGCAACAGCCGGAATGGCTCTATGGAATGTATTTGCGGCAGAGTCAGCATATAAATCTGGTAGCATGGAGATCAGACTGGACGGAATAAATATGCCTTTTCTCTCACCGGAAGATAAAAATCCGGGAGTGCAGACAGCAATCGGAAAGCTGACACTATCCAGAACAACTGCCCCGACGATAGAAGAACTGCGTGCAAAGTCTACGAAATGGAATGTAAGTCTGAAAGTAGCAGATGGATCAGGAAATGCAGTGAACCGGTATAATTTCCGTATTGGAAAATATGTGAATGGAGAATTTACGGCAGTGACGCAGGTTAGTACCGGTAAGGATGCAAATCAGGGATATTATTATATATTTAATATTCCGGTGACGTTTACAATCCCTGCACATAGCCAGATTACCGGGCAGTCTGTCACAAAGAACTGCCCGGATGGCAGATGTCTCTATTATACAGATGCTGCCGGAACGAAGAAGCTTGCGAAAGAGAAATGCACAGATGAAGTGACAATCGTAACTGTTTACCTGCAGGTAAATGCAGCACAAACCGGATTAAAGACATATTCCGGAACGCGTTATGAAGGAGCAACTGCAGGAATTACACTGGAGCGTCCTAAGTATCAGGTTACATTTCGTGCGCCGGGATGTACAAACTGGCAGACAGAGGAAATAAAGAAAGAAGTTTCAAGAGGAGAAAGTGTCGGTAAACCATTGGAACCGAAAAAAACAGGATATCGTTTTGAAGGATGGGATAGATCCGGGGAGGAAATGAGCTGTGTAAAAAGTAATCTTAGCATCAACGCAGTGTGGAAACCGGAAGAGTTCAGCTATCGGTTTCATGCAAATGGAGGCAGTGGAACGATGGATGTATTCCGGCTGGAATATCTGGATTCAGGAAAGCTTCCTGCCAATCAATATGTAAGAAGAGGATATTTATTTCTGGGATGGAGCAAAGAAAAGCGTGGCGAAGTAATGTACAAGGATGAAGAACGGATGCATGCAGACAATCCAGAAGAATGTAAATATAATCTGTATGCCATCTGGAAGAAAAAGCGTGCGAATTTTTATCTGACAGAAGTGAAAGAAGATGCAGATATGTTTACAGGTGATGGAAAACTGACCGGCGGTAATGGAACAAAGTATCAGGAACATTTCACTGACTCGTCTTATGCACATACCGATCAGGAAGATGACCCGGGATATTTTACCGGGAAAGAATAAAAAAAGTAGGTGGTATCAGATGTCTGTACCGGTTATGTGAATCGCCGTGCTTTTTTCCGTAGCGATCGGTGTAATCTTCGGATTGTATCCGGCAAATAAGGCAGCTAAGAAAAAACCGGTGGAAGCACTTCGGTATACGGCTTGACATTTTCCGTATCTTCCTACAAAATAGTAGAGCATATGATGCCAGGGTCAAAAGCCTGAAACCACGATGTGCTTGCACGTGAGTGGTTTTATGGCTTAGTGACCCGCCCCCCGATATGAGCATAAAAGTGGAGCGTAAGCTTCACGATATGCGAATATTGGGTAGAATTGTGGGAGTACGCAGTACGGAACAATTCGTATGGCATCTTTTAACTTTAACATCATTTTACAATAAGAGGAAAAACGATGGCAAGCAAACAGACAAAAGGAAGCTGCGAGAGCTGCACTTATTTCACATATGATGAAGATTATGAGAGCTATGTATGCGATATTAATATGGATGAAGACGAATATATGCGTCTTATTTCCGACCAGCATTACCAGTGCCCATACTACCGCAATGGTGATGAATATATGGTTGTAAGAAAACAGATGTAAGTAAATATAGTAATAAGTTCCGGTCTGTGGTAAAATAATTCTTAATATGTTTACGTTATGGAAAGGACCGGGGAAATGATCATTACAATTATTGAAACAATTTACAGATTTTTATGGGGAGATTTCCTGCAGATACCACTTCCTGGCGGTGGCTCTGTAGGAATATCCCTGCTTATTATCTTGCTGATACCGGTAGGAATTTATTTTACAATAAGGACAAGAGTGTTGCCTATCCGGTTATTTTCGGAGATGGTGAAGGCACTTCTTGAGAAAAAGAAAGAAGAGAGCAGCCTTTCTACATTTCAGACATTGATCGTGTCTACGGCAACACGGGTAGGCATGGGTAACCTGGTCGGCGTGGTAGCAGCAATCTCAGCAGGAGGAGCCGGGGCAGTGTTCTGGATGTGGATAACGGCAGTGATCGGCTCATCTACGGCATTTATAGAAGCAACACTGGCACAGCTTTACAAGGAGAAGGACCCTCTGTACGGTGGTTACCGGGGCGGTCCGGCTTATTATATACATCACTATATAGAAGATAGACAGGGAACGAAGAAAAAGCATGTACTGATTGCTGTTTTATTTGCAATATCCGGACTGATCTGCTGGTGCGGAATCAGCCAGGTGATCAGCAATTCGGTAGCATCTTCATTTGAAAATGCATTTTCGATTCCACCTTTATATACTACGATCGTTCTGGTTATTCTGGCAGCGTTTATTGTGTTAAGAAAGAATGCGACCGTGAAAGTTCTGGATGTAATTGTACCAATTATGGCAGTGTTTTATTTTGCAATCACCGTTTTTCTGATCATGACACACATTCCGAGCCTGCCGGGTGTATTTTCCAGAATTTTCAAAGAAGCATTTGGCTTCAGACAGGCAGCTGCAGGTGGCTTTGGAGCCGTGATCATGAACGGAGTGAAGAGAGGACTGTTCTCTAATGAAGCAGGTTCCGGTTCAGCACCTTGTGCAGCCGCAGCTGCTGAATGTGAGCGACCGGGAAAAGCCGGACTTGTACAGGCTTTAGGTGTATTTATTGATACGATCGTGATTTGTAGTTGTACAGCAATGATCATGCTGCTTGCACCGGAGAAAATGCTGGCAGGAAAAGAAGGAATGGAGCTTTTACAGGCAGCTATGCGGTATCATTTCGGGGAAGCCGGAGTTATATTTATTGCGGTCACGCTGTTTTTGTTCAGCTTTTCAACATTCTTGGGAATCCTTTTCTATGCGAGAAGTAATGTTGCTTATCTGTTTGGAGATAACTGGTTTTCCCAGACAGCATACAAAGTGCTGGCACTGGTAATGCTTTTCATCGGAGGAATCGCGACATACACATTTGTCTGGGATCTGGGGGATGTCGGTATCGGACTTATGACCATTTTCAATATTGGGATTTTGTATCTGATGGGTGGCCAGGCACTTGCAGAGATGCGGGATATGGAGAAAAATATGAAATAAAAAATGTTACGATTGACTAACAGGCAGGTGCGCTCATACAATGAAAAAAAGAGGTGATAGTATGCAGGCACTTGCAGAGGCGAACGTAGGAGAAGACTACACGATTAAATGGATGTTCGGAGTACCGGAAGTGCTGGATCTAATGGCACAGTACCAGATAAAAGAAGGTGTGGATATCCACATTATACAGAAGTTTATCGGAGGATTGATCATCGGAACGAATCAGGTGAGAATCGCGATCAGCGATGATGCAGCATGGAGAATCAAGGTGTAACAGCCTTGATTCTTTTTATATTGTAGGTGTGGAAATTTATTCCGGATTTTGCTATGATAAAAATGATATGCGAATGATCGGAGAGAATTGTGGAAGTACGAAGTACGGAACAATTCGTATGGAATCTATAGTACATGACAGCTTATGAATACGGACAGGAGGAAAAAAGATGGATATAAAAAATGCAGCACTGATCGGACTGGGAGCGATGGGCGTATTTTTCGCGCCACGTATGGAGGAACATCTTGGAAGAGAGAATTTCTGCGTGATCGCAGAAGGGGAAAGAAAAGAAAGACTACAGACAAAAGGCGTGACAGTCAATGGTGTAAATTATCATTTTCCAATCTGTACTCCGGAAGATGGAACACCGACAGATCTGATCATTATGGCAACAAAGGATCTGGGACTTGCACAGGCAATTAAAGATATTGAGAAATTTGTCGGACCGGATACACAGATTTTATGCGTTATGAACGGTGTGAACAGTGAGGAGCAGGTAGCGGCAGCATATGGATGGGAGCATGTACTGTATTCTTATATGCGGATGTCGATTGTAATGAAGGATGGAAAAGCAGATTTTGATCCGTACTGGGGAAAGATTTATTTTGGGGAAAAAATAAATGAGACATTGTCCGGGAGAGTAGAAGCAATAAAAGAAGTATTAGAACGCTGTGATATTCCATATGTGATCCGGAAGGATATGTTGAACGGGCTGTGGTTTAAATATATGTGTAATGTTGGTGAGAATCTGACCTGTGCACTTCTTGGTATTCCGTTTGGCGCTTATGTAAAAAGCAAAGAAGCAAGTGCTATCCGCGTAGAAGCAATGGAAGAAGTCCGTGCAGTTGCAAAAGCAAAAGGAATTATCATTACCCAGGAGCAGTTAGACGACCAGTATGAAACGATCAAAAGAATCCCGCCGCAGAATAAGCCGTCTACGCTTCAGGATATAGAAGCAGGAAAGAAGACAGAGATTGAGATGTTTGCAGGCGAGATGGTACGCATGGGAGAAGAACTTGGCGTGGCAACACCTATTTGCCGGCTGTTTCTGAACGGAATTAAAGTACTGGAGCAGAAAAATGACGGATTGTTTCAGTTTTAAAATGACCGGTAAGCTGGCAGCAGAATAAAAATTATAGAAGAAAAGAGATGAATATGGAAATACAGAATATTATTTTATACTTTTTTATTTACGGCTTTCTCGGCTGGTGTACAGAGGTTGCCTATGCCGCAGTCAAGGAACGGAAATTCGTAAACCGTGGGTTTTTGAACGGTCCGATCTGTCCAATCTATGGAGTCGGTGTTGTGATCGTTGTACAGCTTTTAGATCCGTACGCGCATCAACTTGGATTATTATATTTACTGTCGATTGTGCTTACAACGACACTGGAGTGGCTGACCGGATTTGCGCTGGACAAATTATTTCATCACAAATGGTGGGATTACTCGGAAGTTCCATTTAATCTGAATGGCTATGTGTGTATTCCTTTTTCGGCGGCGTGGGGTGCAGCGTGTGTATTTGTTGTAAAGATTGTCCATCCGCTGATCTGTAAACTGGTACTGCTTGTACCGAAGTGGCTGACAATCGGTGAGGACGTTGCATTTGGTATCAGTATTTTTGTTGATATTTCCGTAACGGTAGCTGCAATCCTGAAATTTAATAAACGTCTGGAGAAAATGGAGGAGATTGCCGCAGAGTTCCACCGGATCTCTGATCAGATCGGCAGCGACATTTACAAAAGTGTCATGGAAGGCATGGAACGCCAGGAGCGCATAAAAGAACAGACAGAAGCGAGAAAAGAGGAGCTTCGTGGTATGTACCTGGAATTGCAGAAACGCAGTCCTAGAATGACAACACGTATGCTGCGTGCATTCCCGAAGATGCAGCCAAGACTTCATAAGGAGCAATTTGGACGATTAAAAGAGTTCAGACGTTCAGAATGTCTTGCGACGAAAGCACTGAAAAAAGCAAGAAAAGCAGCAAAGAAAAATAAATAACAAAGAGGCGAAAGCAATGGCAGAGCGAAAAACATATATAACAAAAACGAGAACGGAGATTCTGGAATATCTGAAACAGAACTGGTCAGTAACGGTCAGTGCTTCCGATATTAAGAAGCATCTGGAAGAAAAAGAGATAAAGGCGAATACGACAACGATTTACCGTTATCTGGATAAACTTCTGGCAGAACATGTAATCATCAAGTATGCGGATGCCGGATCAGAAAGAGCAGTTTATCAGTATTCCGGAGAGATGGGGCATTGTGTACAGCATTTGCATCTGAAATGTGTCAAATGCGGAAGAATCCTGCATCTGGACTGTGGGTTTATGGATGAGTTCCGCAACCATCTAAAAGAAGATCATAAGTTCCGTCTGTTGTGTGAAGGAGATCTGCTGCATGGGATCTGCGGTGACTGTGAGAAAAAAATGGAAGATAAATAAGCAAATGAGTTGCAAATATCGAAGAAGATATTGACAAATAACTGAAAAAGCATTATTGTGTTAAATGCAAATGAGTTGCATTTTTGGAGGATGATTAGGATGAAGAAGATATTCCGTTATCGATTCAGCACAGTGGTGCTTTTTTTATTGGCAATTTCCATGCTTGTAACCGGATGTGGAAAGGAAAGCAGCATGGAGCGTAAAAAAGCAAATGGAAAAGTACAGGTTGTGGCGAGTTTTTATATGATGTATGATCTTGCAAAAAAAATAGGTGGAGATCAGGTGGAAGTGAAGAACCTTGTTCCGGCAGGAACAGAACCACATGAATGGGAACCGGGCGCAAGAGATGTAGCCAGTCTGGAAGATGCAGATGTGTTTGTATATAACGGCGCAGAGATGGAACACTGGACGGATACAATTTTAAATACATTGGATAACAAAGAGCTTGTTGTCGCAGAAGCAAGTAAGGGAGTTAAGCTTACAGGCAGTGATCCGCATGTCTGGCTTGCACCGCTCAATGCAAAAAAGGAAATGGAAAATATCAAAGATGCACTGATAAAAGCAGATCCGAAACACAGAACTGTTTATGAGGAAAATTACAAAAAAAGTGCCGAAAAATGTGAAAAACTGGATGAGCGGTATAAAAGAACACTCGGTCAGATTAAGAGAAAAGAAGTGATCACGGCGCATGAAGCATTTGGATATCTGTGCCGCGCTTATGATCTGAAGCAGATTGGTATTGAAGGGATTCAGTCAGATTCGGAGCCGGATGCTGCAAGAATGAAAGAAATCATCCAGTTTGCTAAGAAACATGATGTAGGTACGATTTTCTTTGAGGAACTGGTAAGCCCGAAAGTGGCAGAGACGATCGCAAAAGAAATCGGTGCAAAGACGGCAGTGTTGGATACACTCGAAGGAATGAGCGATGAAGATCAGAAAGCGGGTGCAGATTATTTTTCTGTGATGGAAGAGAATCTCAGGACACTTAAGAAAGCTCTCGATAATTAAGAAAAATAAGAAAGCGTTTTGGGAAAAGACAGTGAGAGTAAACATGCAGAAAGCAGGTGGCAAAATGGAAGTTATACAGATGAAGGATGTTTCTTTTCATTATACCGGGGATGTACCTATATTGGAAAATGTAAATATATGTTTGAACAGTGGTGATTATGCAATCCTGACCGGAGAAAACGGAAGTGGAAAAAGTACGTTCTTAAAGCTCCTTTTAGGAGAATTGGAACCGGATCAGGGAACTGTGGAGATTTTTGGAAAAAAAATTGGGAAAGCGGATTTTAAAGAACTTAAGATTGGTTATGTGCCACAGAACAGTATCAGTGGAAACAAAGACTTCCCGGCAACCGTAGAGGAAGTGATGATGACAGGTCTTTACCGCCCTTTCAAGAAGCGGCTGAGCAGAAAAGCGTGCAGACAAAAGATCACAGTGGCGCTGACAGAACTTGGAATGGAAAGTTTCCTGAAACGAAGAATCGGTGAGCTTTCCGGTGGACAGCAGCAGCGCGTCATGCTGGCAAGAGTTCTGGCAGCAGATCCGGGACTTCTCATACTGGATGAGCCAACCGTCGGCGTAGACTCTGTTTCACTGGAAGCACTTGCGAAAGTGTTACAGAAAAAGAACGAAGAAGGACTTACGATTTTGATGGTAACACATGGAAATACAAAATTATTCTGTGGCGTAAACAGACATTTTAAAGCAGATGAAGGAGGCATTACAGAGTAATGGAGATTTTACAGTATGGATTTATGCAGCGAGCTTTTGTAGTAGGGCTTCTTCTTGCAGTGATCACGCCGTGTATCGGAATTACGATTGTATTAAAGCGACTGTCCATGGTGGGTGATGCACTGTCACATTCGTCACTGGCAGGTGTAGCACTTGGACTTTTACTTGGAATCAATCCGGTACTTGGTGCGGGGGCGCTTTGCATTGTTGCGGCATTTGGAATTGAAGCTATTCGAAAAAAAATACCGCGTTATTCGGAGATGGCAATTGCGATCATTATGTCGGCGGGAATCGGGCTGGCAGGTGTGCTTTCCGGTTTTGTGGAAGACAGTGCGAACTTTAACAGCTTTTTATTTGGAAGTATTGTGTCGATCAGCAGGGGAGAAATGCTCGCAGTATGTATCATCAGTGTGGCTGTCCTGCTTGTGCTTGGCATCTTTTCTAGAGAACTTTTCTATATTGGATTTGACGAAAATGCGGCAAGAATCTCCGGCGTTCCGGTCAGACAAGTGAACTTTATTTTCACGATTCTGACAGCGCTAACGGTATCGGCAGCATCCAGAACGGTCGGAACACTGATCGTGTCCTCCATGCTGGTAGTTCCGGTTGCCTGTGGGATGCAGATGGCAAAGAGTTACCGCATGACGCTGGTGTGTGGAGTGATCGTTGCAGTGGTCACGACAATTACAGGATTATTTTTATCTTACTATGTGGGAGTGAAACCGGGAGGAACAATCGTACTGTTAGAAGTACTGTGGTTTCTCGTTGTAGTGATCGCGAAAAGAGTATTTATACGATAGATAGAAAATTAACAAAGAAGTTCTACCATATCATGTGTGAGAACTTCTTCTTTTTTATGTGGGATTATGCCGAAAAATATTTGAAACGCAGGATGTCTTATGGTAACATAAATGCATTGGCAAAATATTTAAGGGAAAAGGGAAAAGGGAAAATGGAAGTATTTGTAAAAGTTATGAACATGGTCAACGACATCATATGGGCACCGGTTATGTGTGTGTTCCTGATGGTTGCTGCACTTTGGTTCACAGTAAGACTTCGCGGCATGCAGGTGAGACGATTAAAAGATATGGTTCACTGCCTGCTCGAAGAAGGCCACAATGACAAAGATACAGGTCTGTCACCATTTCAGGCATTTGCGACGACGGTCGGAGGACGTGTCGGAACCGGTAATATTGCCGGAACAGCGACAGCGATCTTCATGGGTGGTCCGGGAGCATTGTTCTGGATGTGGATCACAGCGATCTTAGGAGCATCTACCGGAATGGTAGAGTGTATGCTCGGACAGGCTTATAAGACAAGAAATCTGGGAGAGCTGACCGGAGGTCCGGCATTCTACATGTCCAGAGGAATGAAGAATAAATATTTCGGAAAGGTACTTGCTGTACTGTTTTGTATTGCGGTATTTATCGGACCGGGATTTTTACTTCCGGCGATGCAGACACAGACAGCAGCTACAGCAGTAAACGGAGCGTTTGGACTTCCGTTTATTGTAGTCGGACTTGCAATGACAGTGATCGTCGGTATCGTCATCATGGGCGGTATCAAACGAATCGGACAGGTTGCAGAATTTCTGGCACCGATCATGTGCGGTATTTATTTCCTGATCACGATTCTGATCATCGTAATGAACATCCAGAAAGTACCGAGTGTATTTGGATCTATTTTTACAAGTGCATTTGGTAAGGATGCTGTATTTGGCGGAATCGTAGGTTCCGCAGTTGCATGGGGAATTAAACGTGGATTCTTCTCCAATGATGCAGGTAATGGTATGAGCCCGTTAATATCAGCTACAACAGACACCTCACATCCTGTAAAGCAGGGACTTGTGCAGGGATTATCTGTATATATTGACACATTGCTTGTATGTACCTGTACCGGAATTTCCGTATTGATGGCAGGAACTTATAATGTCTCAGCAGACGGTGGTAAGAGCGCAGCACTTCTGATTGAACACGCGCCGGGAGTACAGTACGGAATCGCATTCATGCAGGAAGCGATGTCCGATACAATTGGAAAAGCAGGAGCAATGCTGCTTGCAGTGATGTTGTTTATCTTTATTTTTACAACCATGTTGTCTTATTCTTATCAGTTAGAATCAACATGCAAATATCTCTTTGGAGAGAACAGGATGATTGTAACTGTAGTCAGAATTTTATTTTTAATTTTCTGCCTGTTTGGAATCTTGATCGACGGAGATACCATCTGGCCAATGGGTGATATCGGAGTCGGCTGTATGTTATGGGTAAATACATTCAGTGTTCTGCTTCTTACACCGAAAGTACTGAAGATTGTAAAGGATTATGAGACACAGATTAAGCTTGGATTAGATCCTTTATTTGATCCTGCGACAGTTGGTATTGAAGACGAAGCTGGTGTATGGGATACATATGTTCAGAAGAAAAAGGAACGCGGAGACTATGAGAACGAATTACTTGGATACGCAAAGAAATCATAGTATCTGTTTTTGAAGAAAATGGAGCCTATCCGGAAACTTATATCGGACAAGGCTCTAATTTTGGTTTTAACGGGGGTATGCTTGTGGATCAGACGGATGCTCCGAGAATAAAAGATGCTGTGAAGATTGCGTATCTGAAAAAAATGTGGGATAATAAAAGCAGACTATTTACAGGAACGACAACAGATGTAACAAAGAAAATGAGAGAGGTGGCAGTGTGAAGAAGTATAAGATAGGCTTGTATGAAAAAGCAATGAGAAGTACACTTTCCTGGAAGGAAATGCTTGAATGTACAAAAGACTGTGGATATGATTACATGGAGATCAGCATTGATGCTTCAGAGAAGCGTATCAGCCGTGTGTATATGAGTGAACAGGAGCGTAAAGAAATCGTAGATGCGATGTTTGAGACGGGAGTCCCAATCCAGTCTATGAGTGTCAGTGCATTGACAAAATACGCAGTAGGAGATCCGGATCCGGAGATCCGTAACCGTGGCATGGAGATTGCAGTTAAATCAATTGAATTTGCAGCAGCAATTGGCATACGTACAGTGATGATTCCGGGATATGATATTTATTTTGGAGAATCTACAGTAGAGACGAAACGGTATTTCCTTGAAAATATCCATATTATGGCAGAAGTGGCAGAGAGAGAAGGCGTGCTTCTTGGATTTGAGACAATGGAAAATGAATTTATGAATACAGTCGGAAAGGCTGTTCATTATGTAGACCGTGTCAATTCTCCGTATCTGAAAATCTATCCGGATGCTGGTAATATTACGAATGCAGCGGTTTTATATAAGCAAGATGTGTGTGAAGATCTGTTGCTTGGTGAAGGAAGACTGATCGCACTGCATTTGAAAGAAACAAAACCGGGAATTTTCCGCGAAGTTCCATTCCTGACCGGACACGTGGAATTTGAGAGAGTCATTAAAACGGCATGGAAACTGGGCGTGCGCCGTTATGTAACGGAACTCTGGGATGTAGGGCAGGACAGTTGGAAAGAAGATATTTGCTTTGCAAATCAGAGTATGAGAAAATTACTGGATGCACAGGAATAACATGAATACATGACAAATCAGAAAACCTGATTTTTGAAGCTATAACAGAAAGAGACTACCTGTTGAGGTGACACACCCTGCATCAGGTAATCTCTTTTTATACGGAACAATTAGCAACTGCAAATTAGCAGATTTAATAAATCTTACTTCCATTCTTCACCGGTGAGACGGATGTCAATATAATGCATCCTTTGTCGGTATCACTTCCGAGAATACGGATTTCACTTTTTACATCACCGATCCGGATCGGTTCAAAATTACATATACAGACAACCTGTTTTCCAATCAGTTCTTCCGGTTCATAATTTGTAAGCTGTGCCGAACTGTTTTTAATACCGAGTTCATCACCGAGGTCTACAGTGATTTTATAAGCTGGCTTTCGCGCTCTTTTGTTCAGGGACACGGCAGTAACTGTGCCGACATGCATGTCAATTTCATCAAAATGTTCTAAAGAAATCATAGCGATACCTCCTCAGATAATATATAGAATAGTATATGCTATAGTATATACTTAAAGTGTTTGTGAAACAAGTATCAATAAGAAAAGAAGTTTATTGAAAAAATGTGTGAAAGAACAGTTATGTAACATAGAGAATGGTTATAAAAGGGTGGAAGTACGAAAGAAAATCATTTATAATAGGAAAAGTGCCGAAAATGAATCAGGCATATTGAATCATGATAGAAAGAGGGCATTTTTATGTATACAATAAAGAAATTTATTCAATATTATGCGCCGTATAAAGGTGTATTTTTCCTTGATCTTGTATGCGCGGCGGTTATAAGTCTTGTGGATCTGGCATTTCCGCAGATCCTTCGTACAATGACGAAGACATTATTTACCGAAACACCAGAGAAAATACTGCATGCGCTATTACCGGTCGGAATTGTTTTGCTGATTGTATATCTTGTGCAGATGGGCTGTAAATATTATGTCAGCTATCAGGGACATATGATGGGAGCGAGAATGGAACGCGACATGCGCCAGCAATTATTTGAACATTATGAAAAATTATCGTTTTCTTATTATGATCAGAACAATTCCGGACAGATGATGAGCAAATTAGTTTCAGATTTGTTTGATATATCTGAGTTTGCACATCATGGACCGGAAAATTTATTTATCTCACTGATTAAGATCATCGGTTCGTTTGTATTTTTATTCCTGATCAACTGGAGACTGGCGATTCCATTGCTGGTGCTGGTTGTATTTATGCTGTTTTTTTCTTATGGACAAAATCGTAAAATGCAGGAAACTTTTATGGATAACCGGAGAAAGATTGGAGATGTGAATGCGAGTCTTCAGGATACACTTGCGGGAATCCGGGTTGTGCAGTCTTTTGCAAATGAGACAGTTGAATGTGAAAAATTCAAGAAAAGCAATGAAGGATTTTTAAAATCCAAAGATGCCAATTATCACTGTATGGGAAGTTTTATGAGTGGAAATCTCTTTTTCCAGGGATTGATGTATCTGGTGACGCTTGTGTTTGGTGGATGGCTGATCGCACATGGACAGATGGAAGCTGCTGATCTTGCCATGTATGCATTATATATCGGAATCTTCATCAGTCCGATCCAGATTCTTGTAGAACTGACAGAAATGATGCAGAAAGGCTTATCCGGTTTTCATCGTTTCCTGGATGTTATTGATACAGAGCCGGAAATTGTAGATGCGCCGGGAGCAGAAGAACTTACAGATGTAACAGGGCATGTCTGCTATGAGGATGTTTCTTTCCATTACAGCGATGATGATACATCGGTACTTTCCCATGTGTCATTTGAAATTCCGGCAGGAAAATCAATTGCACTTGTCGGACCTTCCGGAAGTGGAAAGACAACCATCTGTTCTTTACTTCCGAGATTTTATGATGTGACAGGTGGAAAAATAACGATTGACGGAAAAGATATCAGAAATCTTACACTCAAGAGTCTTCGTGAGACGATCGGGTTGGTGCAGCAGGATGTCTATCTATTCTGTGGAACAATCCGGGAAAATATTGCATATGGAAAACCGGGAGCTTCGCAGAAAGAGATTGAAAGTGCAGCAAAAAAGGCGAATATTCATGATTTTATTATGGGATTACCGGATGATTATGATACATTTGTAGGAGAACGTGGAACAAGACTGTCCGGTGGACAAAAGCAGAGAATATCGATCGCCCGCGTATTTTTGAAGAATCCATCAATCTTGATTCTGGATGAAGCAACCAGTGCATTGGACAATGAAAGTGAACGTCATATCCAGAAGAGCCTGGAAGAGCTGGCGAAAAACCGCACAACCATTACGATCGCACATCGGTTATCTACGATACGGAATGCGGACGAGATACTTGTTGTAGCAGAGAGTGGAATTGAAGAACGCGGTACGCATGAAGAACTTTTGAAAAAAAATGGCATTTATGCACATTATAATGAAATGGTGTAAGAGTTTAATAAACAGATGATATCAGAGAGTGAGGCAGACAGATGAATGAATTATTCGAAGTAATTGAAAAAAAGATAAAAGAAGCAGGATACCCGAGAAAGATTTCCGGAGCAGATGTATATGATGATATCTGTGACCAGATTGAAGGAAAAGAAAACGGAGAGTATATTTTATTATCCAAAATTGAGGATGATGTAATTTTTGAATATCATATTACAATTCAGGATGAAGATTTTAATCTCGGAATCTTAACAATGAAAACACCGGAAGGTACGTTCGAGGCAGATTTTGACGCATAAAAAGTGCCGGAGCGAAAAATAAGTTGATGAACAAGAGGTGGCTCTTTGGGAAAGACAAGAAAGAAATATACAATCAAAAGAAAAAAATCAAAAGCAGTTTTTAAAGCTGCAGATTTTCTGGAAGAAGGAAGGATTGCTTTTCTGGATTCCGAATATGTGACGTCACAGAAGAAAGGCGGTCCACCGGCAAAACTGGTATCGCTTGGTATGGTGATCTGTCGGGAGAATTTTGAGGAAGTAGAGAGGTTCCATTCTTATATTTATAATGATGAACCGCTGCATGATAAATTCCGTGAGCTTACCGGGATCACGGAAGAGGAGCTCCTGCAGGCACCACCTTATGAACAGGTTATGAAAGAAGTGGCAAGAAAACTGCGCGCACGTAATGTCAGAATAATCTGCGTATGGGGACCGGATCAGCAGGTGATTAGCCAGGATTTAAAATATTACCGGACAGGCATTTCCAAACACATCCGCAAGACAGTGAGTCAGATGCTTGAACAGATGCGCGATATCGAGGGAATCTATTCCAGAAAGCTGAATATGCACAGCATAGGCATTGCGAATCTGAAGCTGTTATGCGGACTTGGCTCTTCTGTCAGTCATGATGCACTGGAAGACGCAGTGGATTTGAAAAATGTGATTGCATATCTGGATGTACACGGCTGTCCGGAGCGTGCGGCACAGATGCTCAGACAATATATGAAGGAAAAAGAACTGTATTACAGATACCGGAGATTCCACGAGAAGTGGGATGGAATATCGGAAGCTGTAGTCAGAAAAAGCAGAGAGCTTATGAATGAACTGGAGAAAAGCGGGATGATGGAAGCGAGGGCGCTCCTAGATGACTTGAGAGTGATCTGTACCGGAGAAGACAGTTCATTTGAAGAACCGGAAGAATATATGGAGCGGATGAAGGAAAAATGACTGATCACATCATTCTAAGTGTGACCAGTCCTGTTTTGGTGGGAGAACCACGACTTGTTGATTTTGTGCGTGGAGAGGCTGGTTACTGTACTTTTACTTCTCCGGCAAGTACTTTTTTGTAATCTTCATAATTCTTTTTCAGAAGCTCCGGTGTGTTTAATTCATACGGACATTTCTTCCTGCACTGCCCGCAGTTCAGACAGTTTTCAATTTTGCGCATCTCTTCCTGCATTTCAGGTGTCAGCCAGGCTTCGGATGGCGCACGGCGGAGCATCAAAGACATTCTGGCGCAATTGTTGATCTGGATACCGGCAGGACATGGCATACAATATCCACAGCCGCGGCAGAATTCTCCGGTCAATACTTTCTGCTCTTTTTCAATGTAAGCGGCCAGATCCGGTGTCATGGATGGCGTCTGCTCCATGTAGCTGAGCCATTCTTCCAGTTCGTCCTCTTTCTGGATTCCCCAGATTGGAAGCGCATTATCGTATTGCGTCATATAAGCCATGGCTACTTCGGAGCGGTTGATCAGACCGCCGGCAAGTCCCTTCATAGCGATAAATCCCATATTTTTTTCTTTACAGGCGTTCACCAGTGCGATTTCCCTTTTAGAAGAAAGATAACTGAACGGATACTGCAAAGTCTCGTACAGACCGCTTTCGACGATTTCTTCTGCTACACCCAGCTTATGTGCAGTGATTCCGATATGGCGGATCGTACCTTCTTCTTTTGCTTTTTGCAGGCATTCATACATTCCAGTGCCATCTCCTGGACGGTAACACTGTGGCACACAATGGAGCTGATAAATGTCAATATAGTCTGTACGGAGATTTTTTAAGGAAGTTTCCAGCTCTTTCCAGAAATCGTCCGGTGTCTTGGCGGCTGTTTTAGTGGCAATGTATACCTTGGCTCGCATACCATCAAAGGCTTCCCCAACCTTGATCTCACTGTCGCTGTAGGCTCTTGCCGTGTCGAAGAAACGCATGCCACCCTCATAGGCTCTGCGCAGCAATTTCACAGCATAGTCCTGACAGACGCGCTGGATTGGTAAAGTGCCGAACGCATTCTGTGGAACAGTAATACCTGTTTTTCCTAATGTAACTTGTTTCATAGATTTTCCTCCTCATTATGGATTATCAAAGTGGAATTTATATTAAGTAATTATAATATAACACTTTTCTTTGATAGTTACATCTGAAAAAATTTCAAAAAATTGCACGCACTCTTGATAATGGAAGTCGATTTTTGTCCTGTCTTGTGTATCTCGAAAGTGGCTGTTTTACAGGCTTTCCGTTGCATCGGTTATTTTGTCTGGCAAAGTTGATTTGCGTATCAATATTTATCGAGGTCAGGTTGATACCAATAACGCCATAATTAACGCCAATGACACTAAAAATGGCGCTAATGGCGTTAATTGTGGCGCTGATTTGGATGGAAAGAAAATTGTTGTAATCAGTGATATTCGTTTTAAAGGAAAGAGGAATATCAATTGGGAAGAAGTTGAGCAGTATTTAAAAGAATACATAGGAGATTGCTATGAATTCCTATGCTTCTTCAATGTGCTACGAATAAACGATGGCAGGAAAACTTTAAAGGAAAGCATAACGTTGATGCAAAGTTTGGCTGGTATAGATTTACGACAAGGTTTGCACTTCCAGTATATAACAATGATACTGGAGATCTTGAACGGTTTAATATATTCAGGATAGAAATGTTGATACGACATGCTGCAGACGGAAATTTATATCTGTATGACATGGTGAACATAAAAAAAGAAACGAGCACCCCGCTTGAGCAATAGCTGTACGGTAACAAACCCATTTCTTGATTATATGATACATTGAACAGTATTAAATGTCAACGAAAAAGCATAAGAAATTTCAATGAAAAGCCAGCCCAGCTATTCATCGGAAAGACCATGACAAATTCATCTTTGGTGAGTTTGCTATATTTGATTCCTAATTGTTTCAGGAACATGGCAACTTGGGCTTCTTCAGCAGATCCTTCAAAATGATTGGCTTGATCCAAAGCATTTTTTACAACATCGGCTCCGGTAGTATCAGCAGTTGTACGGTGCTGGGTCTTGCAGGGCGTTATTTTTACCATTTTGCATGGCTTGTAGTGTTCACAAAATCTTCACAAAATAATTAGCACTCACCTCTTGACAGTGCTAATAGTAAATGTTATAGTACAACTAGAACAAAGGAAGAGGGGTAAAAAGAAAGAACTTCTTAGAAATCCGGAATCCTGGATGTTCCAGATAACAACACATCAGATATTCCAGACGAATATTTCATATGTGCTTAATAATATTTATAAAGTATTGGAAGGAGATATGACTTATGATGATGCCTAGTATTTTTGGAGAAAACTTATTTGATGATTTTATGAATGATTTTACATTCCCGAAATTCCCGGATGTGGAGAAAGAGCTCTATGGTAAACATGCAAAGAACTTAATGAAGACAGATGTAAAAGATACCAAAGAGGGTTATGAAGTAGATATTGATCTTCCTGGATTTAAGAAAGATGAGATCCAGATGGAACTGAAAGAAGGAGTTTTAACAGTCAGCGCAGCTAAAGGACTGGATAAGGATGAAGAGAAGAAGGATGGAACTTACATCAGAAAAGAACGTTATGCAGGAAGCATGAGCAGAAGCTTTTATGTAGGTAAACATGTAACAGAAGAAGATATCCATCCGAAATATGAGAATGGTATTCTTTCCTTCAGCGTTCCAAAAGAGGAAGCAAAACCGGTAGAAGAGAAGAAACATTATATCAGCATTGAGGGATAACAACAGAGCTGCAATGTAAAATTCGTATTACCTCGCGGGCATGATCCCGCGGGGTAATCTTCATATAGATGGTTTTCATAAAATGTTAAAACAAGATTACAATACACTCTGTGTGGGGTGTAAATAACAGCAATAAAGAAAAACGGGAGGGATTTTATGGCGGCGAAAAGAGATTATTACGATGTTCTTGGAGTTGCGCGTAACGCAGATACCGGAACAATAAAAAAAGCTTACCGTAAACTGGCGAAAAAGTACCACCCGGATACGAATGCAGGAAATGAGCAGGCAGCGGAGAAATTTAAGGAAGCTACCGAAGCATATAATATATTAAGTGATAAAGAAAAAAGAAAAATGTATGACCAGTATGGACATGCAGCATTTGATGGATCTATGGGAGCCGGCGGTGCTTATGGAAATGATAGTGCGTCTGGTGGCGGTACTTACCGTTATGCAGGACCGGATGGTACATTTCATGAATATCATTTCGAAGGAAATGGAGATATGGATGATTTCCTAAAGCAGATGTTCGGTGGTGCGTTTCATGGTTTCGGCGGCACACACAGTTCATTTGGAGGTTTCGGCAGACAAACAGGACACCAGGGCGGAGATTCCTACAGAAGTTATGGAAGGAGTTTTCAACAGGATGGTGCAGATGTGGAAGCGGACATTACAGTTTCCTTTGATGATGCGGCTTTCGGATGTGAAAAACTGATCCATGTGACAGATGGAAGCGGAGAACGGAAGTCTCTGAAAGTGAAGATACCTGCCGGAATTGATACCGGACAGAGCATCCGGCTCCGTGGCAAAGGCAGTCCGGGATATGGCGGTGGAAAAGACGGTGATCTGTTCTTAAAAGTGACTGTCAGCATGAAACCGGGATATGAACGTAAAGGAAAAGATGTATACAGTACTGTTCAAATCCCATTTACAACAGCTGTGCTGGGAGGAGAAACAATCGTGCAGACGCTGACCGGTAAGGTTATGTGTAAAATCGCACCGGGTACACAGTCTGGAACGAAGATCAGACTTCGTGGCAAAGGAATCGTATCTATGAAAGATAAAAATATACGGGGAGATCAATATATAACTGTTCGAATCCAGGTACCGAAAAATCTGAGCGAAGATGCAAAGAGAAAATTAAAGGCTTTTGAAGAAGCCTGTGAAAAAAAAGGAAGAGGCGCTGCGTAAGTGCCTTTTTCTTTTTTTGTTGCCTGTATTGTTGACGGTCTGTCGTTCGCGCTTTATAATAAAAGGGTTAAGAAAAATACACTTTCCGTATGGAAATGTGTGAATGATATAGCGTAAGGAGAACAAGAATGAGCAAAATTATTTTAACAGGTGACCGTCCGACCGGTCGGCTTCACGTAGGACATTATGTAGGATCCCTGAAAGAGCGTGTAAAACTGCAGAATTCCGGTAAGTTTGACGAGATTTATATTATGATCGCGGATGCACAGGCACTGACAGATAATGCAGAGCATCCGGAGAAGGTACGTCAGAATATTATGAATGTAGCGCTGGATTATCTTGCTTGCGGAATCGATCCGGAGAAAGCGAATATTTTCATTCAGTCTATGGTTCCGGAACTGACAGAATTTACATTTTATTATATGAATCTTGTTACTGTATCCCGTGTACAGAGAAACCCTACAGTAAAAGCTGAGATCCAGCAACGTAATTTTGAAGCAAGTATTCCGGTTGGATTTTTTTGCTATCCGATCAGCCAGGCGGCAGATATTACCGCTTTCCGTGCAACAGCCGTTCCGGTTGGAGAAGACCAGCTTCCGATGTTAGAACAGTGCAAGGAAATCGTACACAAGTTCAACAGTGTATATGGCGAGACACTTACAGAGCCTGAGATCATTCTTCCGTCTAATAAAGCATGTCTGCGTTTGCCGGGTATTGATGGTAAAGCGAAGATGAGCAAGTCTCTTGGAAACTGCATTTATCTGTCTGATGAGCCGGAAGACATTAAGAAGAAAGTTATGTCCATGTTTACAGATCCGAATCATCTGCGTGTGGAAGATCCGGGACAGGTAGAAGGCAATCCGGTATTTATTTATCTGGATGCATTCTGTAAGGATGAGTATTTCGCAGAATTTTTACCGGATTATGCAAATCTGGATGAATTAAAGGCACATTATCAGCGAGGTGGTCTTGGTGATGTGAAAGTTAAGAAATTCCTGAATAATGTTATGCAGGCAGAACTGGAGCCGATCCGTGCAAGAAGAAAAGACTGGGAAAGCAGAAAGACAGATGTTTATGATATTCTGAAAGCCGGAACAGAAGTTGCCCGTGCAAAAGCAGCCCAGACACTGCATGATGTGAAAGATGCAATGCATATCAATTATTTTGACGATGCAGATTTGTTAAAATAATTGATATTTAAGGAATCTGCCAGAGATAGTTTCTGCCAGAGATTGTGATAATTATAATAATAGTAAAAAATAAAACGGCAGTTCGTGGATAGATATAATTGAGATGTTTTCAAAGATCTGATTCCATAAACTGCCGTTTTGCTGTAATAACTTTGTTATTACAGCAGAGATATCCTACCAGATTCCAAGTATATGCTGCATGCCAAGACTGGCAAGAGCAATTCCAACCCAGCAGCAGAAACCGAGCAGAAGTGGTTTTCCACCGGTTTTGATGAGCTTGATAATATTTGTATTCAGACCGACTGCGCTCATGGCTAGAACGATAAAGAATTTACTCAGTGTTTTCAGTGGAGTGAATACATCTGCGGAGATACCGCAGGAAGTCGCAATTGTTGTAATGACAGAAGCAAGTACAAAATAAAGAATGAACATTGGAAAGATTTTTTTCAGCTCTATTTTTTTGCCTTCAGCTTTCTGACTTCGTGTGCGGATGAATGCAAGTGCCAGAGTGATCGGAATGATCGCAAGTGTACGTGTCAGTTTAACGGTAACGGCTTTATCCAGTGTCGCAGAACCCAGGTGGTACAGAGAATCCCATGTAGATGCCGTTGCTGTTACAGAAGAGGTGTCGTTGACAGCCGTTCCGGCAAAGATTCCAAATGATTCGCCGCTTGTTGTGGAAAAGCCAAGAATTCCGCCCAGCGTTGGAAACAGTAAAGCTGCAATCATATTGAAAAAGAAGATTACAGAGATTGCCTGTGCGACTTCGTCATCATCTGCATCAATGACCGGTGCTGTAGCTGCAATTGCAGAACCACCACAGATGGAAGATCCGACGCCAACCAGAGTAGAGATGTTGCCCGGAATATGCATGATTTTATGCAATACATAGGCAAGAATCAGAGAAGTTGCGATTGTGGTTACAATGATCGGAAGTGATTGCTTCCCGGTTTCCAGAATAACAGTCAGGTTCAGCCCGAACCCAAGAAGGATGACAGCATACTGTAATACTTTCTTTGATACAAAAGTAATTCCGCTCTGGAAAGCAGATTTGTCTTTGATAAATAATGTCAGGATCATCCCGGCAAGAATACCGAATACCGGTCCGCCGATAATTGGAAAATGTTGTCCCAGTATCCAGCAAGGAATAGCGATGCAGAGACATAATAAGATCCCTTTCGTATTTTTCTTTAAAAATTCCATTTGATATACTCCTTTAGATTTTGTTATATTTCCGTCAGATATGATAGCACACAATGAAAAAAATGAAAAGAAAAACAGAACAGGGAGATTAGTTCGTAATATTTAAGCAAGCCAGTCACCGAGCCATACAATAATAGCAGTACAGATCAAAGTTTAGATCAATCGGAAAATTATTTCAAAACAGCTAGTGTATAAAAATCATTGCAGTGGTGAGAAAGCTTTGCTAGAATGTTGAAAGATGAAAAGGAGAACATGATGGCAAAGTATTACCTTGCCCCGATGGAGGGGATCACGACCTATATTTTCAGGAACGCGTATCATAAGTATTTTCGAAAAATGGATAAATATTATACACCTTTCTTCGTACCGCATAGTAAGCGCGGGCTGAATTTGAAAGAACAGGAAGAGATTCTGCCTGCGCATAATGCAGGACTTTTTGTTGTTCCACAGATTTTAAGCAACAATGGAAATGACTGTGTACAGACGATTGAAAAACTGAAACGATATGGATACGAAGAGATCAATCTGAATTTTGGCTGTCCGTCAAGGACGGTTGCATCAAAATACCGTGGCTCCGGATTCCTTGCAAAGACGGAAGAGCTGGATCGATTTCTGGATACCGTATTTTCGAATGAAAAAGATGTGAAAATCTCTGTGAAAACGAGGCTTGGAAGAGATGAACCAGAAGAATTTGAACAGATTCTTTCTATATATAATCAGTATCCGCTGGAAGAGTTGATCATTCATCCGCGAGTACAGAAGGATTACTATATGCATGAGGTAAGACTTTCCTGGTATGCATATGCTGAAGAACATAGCAGACACAGTCTTTGCTATAACGGAGAACTGAATACTGTAAAAAATATCCAGGAGATGCAGCAGAGATTTCCACAGACAGACTGCTGGATGATCGGACGAGGAATGATTGCTAATCCGGGACTTTTGATGGAACTGGAAGCAGAGAAATTAAAAAATGAAAAGAAAATACAAAGCTATGGTGGCTTTTCGATAGAAAAAGAGCGTATGGCAGCATTTCTGGAAGATATCTGCATTCATTATGAAGAAGCAAGTCCGAAAGAAATATATGTATTATTTAAAATGAAAGAAATCTGGACTTACTTGATGCGGTATTATCCAGATCATCTGGAAAAAATAAGAAAAATCAAGAAAACACAGACAATAGAGGAGTATAAGCGAGAAGTGCAAGAAATTTTCGCTTTACTTCGTTAAATAAATACCATATAATAAATAAAAAGTTTATTTGTAAATACAGACAGACTGTCTGAAATTGCAAAGAGAAGAAAGGGGCTTTTAATATGGAAGACCAGAAAAAACGCGTATATGATGCGCTTGATAAATTGAAAATTAAATATGAAGTTGTGGAACATGAACCGGTGCATACAATGGAAGATATGGATAGGCTAGGACTTCCCGAAAAAGGAACTTTATGTAAGAATCTTTTTCTGAGAGACTCTAAAGGAAAGAGACATTTCCTTGTTACCTGTGATGAGAAGAAGAAAGTAGATTTAAAATCTCTTGGAAGACAGCTCGGAGCAGGCAATTTAAGTTTTGCATCCGAAGAACGTCTGGAAAAATATCTGGGAGTAAAACAGGGAAGTGTGACACCGTTTGGACTGATGAATGATACCGATCACGCAGTAGAATTTTTCATTGATAAAGATCTCAGTAAATGCAAAAGCATGGGAATCCATCCGCTGGAGAATACAGCGACAGTATTTTTATCATTTAAGGATCTGGACAAATTCCTGTGGGATCTGGATGTGGATGTTGTAAAAGTACGATTATAAGAGAATTATAAAATATAAAGATATTTAATAGTTTTTTAATTGCATGTTCGTTGTGTTCGAAGTAGAATAGTACAGTGACAGAAGAAAGTGAGGAATACTATGGATCATTATCAATACAACGGACAACAGACACCCCCGGTGAATCGCAACAGTTACGGGAACCAGATCTGGTATATCTGGGGACCGATCGTAGTGAAAATAGTGATCGGTATGATTGTATCCGGTGTGGCATCGGCAGCGATCGGGGCAGCATATATGATCAGACATTATGGACTGTCGGCACAGATGACAGATTATGCACAGCAGATTGCAAACATATATCAGAAGGATTATGTACAGATTTTAAAAGCGGTGACAAAGGAAGCAGCAAGGCTTTCTTCCTATGTAGAAGGTGTGGCGGCATTTGTAACAATTCCGGTGTTGCTTATCATGTTCCACAAAGACAGGATCAGGGAGAAACTTACCGGATTTACACCGAATAAGAAAGCGCCGCTGTGGAAATACAGTGCAGTAGCGCTCTTAAGTGCAACATTATGCGTAGGAGTGAACAACTTGCTTATTATAGGCAACATTACAACTGTCAGCGAGGAGTATCAGACAGTAATGCAGGGATTCTATTCCGCACCGCTTCTGATACAGGGCATATCACTTGGCATATTAGTTCCAATCTGTGAGGAACTGGTATTTCGTGGACTCGTTTTTCAGAGGCTGCGTATGCGGAGCGGATTTTTATCTGCGGCATTGTATTCAGCAGTGATCTTCAGCTTGCTGCATGGCAATATGGTTCAGATGATATATGCACTTTTCCTTGGAGTGGTATATGCTTATATGTATGAAAAATACGGTTCTGTGAAAGCACCGATATTTGCACATATGGTTGCAAATCTGATTTCCGTATTTGCAACACATTACAACTGGTTTGAGTGGATGGCAAAAAATCCGATGCGGATTGGCATTATTACTGTTTTATGTGGAACGATCGGTTCCAGCATGTATGTATGGATGCAGCGGATCGATGAAAAGCCGGATCATCCGAATAAACCGGAACAGACTTTGAATCAGGAAAATCTGACTTCTCAAGAGTAGAGAAGTCAGATTTTTTGTATATATACGAGCAATTATCTGAATATCTGACAATTTAAGAAAAAAAGAGGTTTACAAGCTGGAAAAATTGTAGTATAGTAGGACAAAAATAAGAAAGGAAAGAAAAGGTATGTATGAGCAGAAGCAGAATCTGCATACCGGTTTGTATCGCACAGAGTTTGAACATGATAACTGTGGTATCGGTGCAATCGTTAATATCAAGGGCAGGAAATCCCATAACACGGTAGCAGATGCACTTAAGATTGTAGAAAATTTAGAACATAGAGCTGGCAAGGATGCCGAAGGTAAAACAGGTGATGGAGTTGGAATTCTATTACAGATTTCACATAAGTTTTTCTCCAAAGTCTGTGAACCTCTCGGCATCCTTTTACGTTCTGAGAGAGATTATGGTGTGGGAATGTTTTTCTTCCCGCAGGATGAACTGAAAAGAGAACAGGCAAAGAAGATTTTTGAAGTTATTGTCAGAAAGGAAGGAATGAATTTCCTGGGATGGAGACAGGTACCGGTAAAAGAGGAAGTACTTGGAAGCCGTGCAGCAGCTTGTATGCCATGCATTATGCAGGGATTTATTGAAAGACCGGAGCATATTGCGCAGGGAATTGATTTTGACAGACGTTTGTATGTTGTAAGAAGAGTCTTTGAGCAGAGCAGTGATGATACTTATGTAGCGTCTCTTTCAAGTAGGACAATTGCGTATAAGGGTATGTTCCTTGTCGGACAGCTTCGCTCTTTTTTTGCGGATCTGCAGGATAAAGACTATGAATCTGCAATTGCACTGGTACATTCCAGATTCAGTACAAACACAAATCCGAGCTGGGAGAGAGCACATCCGAACCGGTTCATCGTACATAATGGAGAGATCAATACAATTCGTGGTAATGCGGATAAGATGCGTGCCAGAGAAGAAAACATGGAATCTGAGTGCCTGAAAGGAGAATTGCATAAAGTTCTTCCGGCGATCAATACATCCGGATCCGATTCCGCGATGCTTGATAATGCCATCGAATTTATGGTAATGAGCGGAATGGAACTGCCACTGGCAGTGATGATCGCGATTCCGGAGCCATGGGCAAATACAAAAAATCTGTCACAGAAGAAAAAAGATTTCTATCAGTATTATGCAACAATGATGGAGCCATGGGACGGACCGGCATCTATTCTGTTCAGTGACGGCGACTGCATGGGAGCAGTACTGGACCGGAATGGATTACGTCCTTCCAGATATTATATTACGGAAGACGATACGTTGATCCTATCTTCTGAAGTAGGTGTACTTGATATTGATCCGTCTAAGATCATTGTTAAAGAGCGTCTGCATCCGGGCAAGATGCTTCTTGTGGATACAATAAAAGGTAAAGTGATTGATGACGATGAACTGAAAGAATCTTATGCAAGAAGACAGCCGTATGGAGAATGGCTGGACAGCAATTTGATCGAGTTAAAAGATTTAAAAATACCGAATCAGAAAATTGAGACATATTCAGAGGAGGAACTCGGAAGATTACAGAAAGCATTCGGTTACTCTTATGAAGATGTGAAGACTTCTATTTTAAATATGGCGAAAAATGGAACAGAAAGCACTGGAGCCATGGGAATGGATGCCCCACTTGCCGTTCTTTCACAGAAATCTCAGAATCTGTTCGGATATTTCAAACAGTTATTTGCACAGGTTACTAATCCACCGATTGATGCAATCCGTGAAGAAGTCGTAACATCTACAACCGTATATATTGGTGAGGATGGCAACCTGTTGGAAGAAAAAGCAGAAAACTGTAAAATGTTAAAGGTAAATAATCCAATTCTTACCGATACAGACCTGCTGAAAATTAAAAATATGAAAACAGAAGGTTTCCAGGTTACAGAGATCCCGATCACTTATTATAAAAATTCCAGTCTGGAAAAGGCGATGGATTACTTATTTATCGAAGTAGATCGTGCAATCCGTGAAGGAACCAATATTCTGATTCTTTCCGACCGTGGTGTGGACGAATATCATGTGGCAATGCCGTCACTTCTTGCATTGTCAGGACTTCAGCAGCATCTGGTACGGACAAAGAAGAGAACTTCCGTGGCTATTATTCTGGAAACAGGAGAACCGAGAGAAGTCCATCATTTTGCAACACTGCTTGGCTATGGTGCATGTGCGATCAATCCGTATCTTGCACATGAGACAATACGCCAGCTTATTGATACTGATATGTTGCAGAAAGATTATTATGCTGCAGTTGACGATTATAACCATGCGGTTATCAGCGGAATTGTAAAGATTGCCTCCAAGATGGGAATTTCCACCATTCAGTCTTATCAGGGTGCAAAAATCTTTGAAGCGATCGGCTTGAAAGAGTGTTTTATTGATAAATATTTTACAGATACGGTCAGCCGTGTCGGAGGAATCGGAATTGAAGAAATATCGGAAGATTACAGTGCGAGACATTCCCGTGCATTTGATCCGCTTGGACTGGAGGTGGAGCTGACACTGGATAGTGTCGGGCATCATAAATCCAAGAGCGGTGGCGAAGAACATCTGTACAATCCGCAGACAATCCACATGCTGCAACAGTCAACCAGACGTGGTGATTATGAAATGTTCCGGAAATATACGGAGATGGTCAATGCAGAAGGAGAAAAGATCAATCTGCGTGGACAACTCGATTTCAATTACCCGGAAGAAGGCGTTCCGATTGAAGAAGTTGAGAGCGTAGATGATATCGTAACAAGATTTAAGACAGGAGCAATGTCTTACGGTTCTATTTCCAAAGAGGCGCATGAGACACTGGCAATAGCTATGAATCAGCTCCATGGAAAATCAAACAGTGGTGAAGGTGGCGAAGAAATTGAACGTCTGGATACAAACCGTTGTTCTGCAATCAAGCAGGTAGCGTCTGGAAGATTTGGTGTAACATCCCGTTATCTAGTCAGCGCAAATGAAATCCAGATTAAAATGGCACAGGGCGCAAAACCGGGCGAAGGTGGACATCTTCCGGGAGGAAAAGTATATCCGTGGATCGCAAAAACCAGACATTCAACGCCGGGGGTAAGCCTGATTTCACCACCGCCACATCATGATATTTATTCTATCGAAGATCTGGCACAGTTGATCTACGATTGCAAAAATGCAAATAAAGATGCAAGAATTTCAGTAAAACTTGTATCCGAAGCCGGTGTTGGAACAGTCGCAGCCGGTGTTGCAAAAGCCGGTGCAGGTCTGATCCTGATCTCCGGATATGACGGAGGAACAGGTGCGGCGCCAAGAAGTTCGATTCATAATGCTGGACTTCCGTGGGAACTGGGACTTGCAGAAACGCATCAGACATTGATCGCCAATGGGTTAAGAGAGCGTGTGCGGATCGAGACAGATGGAAAATTAATGAGTGGGCGTGATGTTGCAATCGCAGCTATTTTAGGGGCAGAAGAATTTGGATTTGCCACAGCACCGCTGGTCACAATGGGATGCGTTATGATGCGTGTCTGCAATCTGGATACCTGCCCGGTAGGAGTAGCAACCCAGAATCCAGAGCTTCGTAAACGTTTTACCGGGAAACCGGAATATGTTGTGAACTTTATGCGTTTTATGGCGCAGAATCTGAGGGAATACATGGCAAAATTGGGTGTCCGTTCGATTGACGAACTGGTAGGAAGAACAGAACTCCTCAAAGTAAAAGATGTACCGGTGTCTGAACGTGCAGAAACCCTGGATTTAAGTAAAATTCTTTATAATCCGTATGATAAAAAGACAGTGCCAATGACCTTTAATCCAAAGAAAGTTTTCAATTTTGAGCTGGAAAAAACACTGGACGAGAAGGTACTTATAAAAGAATTACTTCCAGCACTGGAGAAAAAACAAAAACGGGTTCTCGAAATTGACGTTGCGAATACCAATCGAACATTTGGTACTATTTTCGGATCGGAGATTACAAGACGTTATCCGGAAGGACTGGATGAAGACAGCTATGTGATCAAGTGCAAAGGCGCAGGCGGTCAGTCTTTTGGCGCATTTATTCCAAAAGGACTGACACTGGAACTTACAGGTGACAGCAATGATTATTTTGGCAAAGGATTATCCGGCGGTAAACTGATCGTATATCCGCCGACAGGAGTGAAATACAAACACGAAGATAATATCATTATTGGAAACGTTGCACTTTACGGAGCCACAAGTGGTAAAGCATACATCAATGGTATGGCAGGCGAGCGTTTTGCAGTCCGCAATTCCGGTGCGACAGCAGTTGTGGAAGGTGTAGGCGACCATGGCTGTGAATATATGACCGGAGGACGTGTAGCAGTTCTTGGGAAAACCGGTAAAAACTTCGCGGCAGGTATGAGTGGCGGAGTTGCTTATGTGCTGGACGAAGATAATGACCTCTATCTGAGTGTAAATAAACAGCTTGTAAATATTGAACATGTTACAGCAAAGATGGATGTAGAAGAACTGAAAACAATGATTGAAGAACATGTTGCTTATACGAATTCAGAAATTGGTAAAAAAATTCTGGAACATTTCACAGATTATCTTCCAAAATTCAAAAAGATCATTCCTGCTGACTATGAGAAGATGATGACAACGATTCTCCAGTTAGAAGAGCAGGGAATGAGCAGTGAACAGGCAAAAATCGAAGCTTTTTACATGATCAAAGAAGGAAGATAAGGAGGCGCACAAAATGGGAAAAGCAACAGGATTTATGGAATATGACAGACAGGATAAGAAAGCAGAGGCGCCAAAGGAGCGAATCCGGAATTTTAAAGAGTTTTATAAACCATTATCGGAAGAAGAACAGAAAATTCAGGGAGCAAGATGTATGTCCTGTGGTGTACCATTCTGTCAGTTTGGTCAGATGATCATGGGAATGGCGAGTGGATGCCCGTTACATAATCTGATTCCGGAGTGGAACGATCTTTTGTATCACGGGAACTGGGAAGAAGCGTACTATAGATTAAAGAAAACAAATAATTTCCCGGAATTTACATCAAGAGTATGTCCGGCGCTTTGCGAGGCAGCTTGCACATGTGGATTGAACGGAGACGCAGTAGCGACAAAATCTAATGAATATGGCATCATAGAACATGCGTATAAAATGGGATATGCGGATGCAAGACCGGTGAAAGTACGCACCGGAAAAAAAGTTGCAATTGTTGGTTCCGGACCGTCCGGACTGGCGGCAGCAGATCTTCTGAACCGTCGCGGACATCATGTCACTGTTTTTGAAAGGGAAGACAAAGTTGGAGGACTTCTCCGCTATGGAATTCCGAATATGAAATTGGAAAAACAGATTATCGATCGGAAGATAAAGATCATGGAAGAGGAAGGTGTGATTTTTCAGACAAGTTGCAATATCGGAAAAGATAAACGGGCTTCTTCTATATTGAAAGAGTTTGACCGTGTAATCTTATGCTGTGGTGCGTCCAACCCAAGAGATATCAAAGTTCCGGGAAGAAAAGCCGATGGCATTTATTTTGCAGTGGATTTTCTTAAATCTACGACGAAAGCACTCTGGGCAAATCCTGAACATGAATTAAAAGAAGACACTTATATTTCAGCCAAAGGAAGAAAAGTTATGGTTATCGGCGGTGGAGATACCGGAAATGACTGCGTTGGAACATCCATGCGCCATGGTGCGGCATCTGTTTTACAACTGGAAATGATGCCGAAAGCACCGGATCAGAGAACAGAGATGAATCCGTGGCCGGAGTGGCCGAGAGTCTGCAAGACCGATTATGGGCAGCAGGAGGCTGCAGCAGTATTCGGACAGGATCCGCGAGTATACCAGACAACCGTAAAAGAATTTGTCAAAGATAAAAACGGACGTGTCTGCAAGGCAATTCTGGTAAAGCTTGAATCAAAACAGGATGCAAAAACCGGAAGACGTATGATGGTGGAAATACCAGGCAGCGAATATGAGGTGGAGACCGATCTGGTGCTGATCGCAGCAGGATTTCTGGGAAGTGAATCTTATATTACGAAAGCATTTGGCGTAGAAGTAAATGCGAGAACGAATGTAAGTACGAATCCGGGAGAATATAAGACCAGTGCAGAACATGTATTTACAGCAGGCGATATGCACCGCGGACAATCACTTGTCGTATGGGCGATCCGTGAAGGAAGAGAAGTGGCTGAGGCTGTTGATAAGAGCCTGATGGGATATACAAATCTGAATATCCAGTAGGAGTGTATTCGATCTTCTTTTCAGATAAGAGTTCTGGTAAATGTTACAAAATTATTAAAAGTTATTGCAAAATTGTTTTTTATAGAGTATAATCGTCCCTAGATAGTGATACTATGTCAAATTGGAATTAAAGAAATGTAAAGAAAAAGGATGATATAATGAAAAAATTTGGAGTGAAACTATTATCAGTTGTAGTGACCAGTTCGATGATCGTGACACCTGTAATGGCAGCACCTTCGGTAAAAGATTTAAAACAGAATAAAAAGGCAGCACAGAAACAGGTTGATTCATTGCAGACACAGTTGACAGGCATTATTGAGAAAATCAATAATCTGGAAGATGAGCTGGTTGTAACAGGTGAGAAGATCGAGACAACGTCAAAGGATCTGACGCAGGCTAAGAAAGATGAGAAGAAACAGTACGAGGATATGAAGCTTCGTATTAAGTATATGTATGAAGAGGGCGACAGTACATTTTTCGAGACACTGGTAAGCTCTACGAACTTCTCTGATATGGTAAACAAAGCCGAGTATGTTACGAATGTACATAATTATGACAGAAAGAAACTGGCTGAGTATGTTGCTACAAAGAAGAAAGTTGCAACTCTGAAGACGAACCTTGAGAAAGAACAGAAGAGTCTGGAGAAGAAGCAGACACAGTTCGAAACAAAACAGGATGATCTTGATAAAGTGCTGACTTCCAAGAAGTCAGAAGTTGCAGATTTGGATTCCGAGATTCAGAAAGCGGCTGAAGCGGCAGCGAAAGCAGCCGAAGCAAAACAGCGTCAGGAAGCAGCTGCAGCAGCAGCGGCTCAGAAGACAAGCGGCAGCAACAAGAACAATACAAGCAATAATAACAGTAACAGCGGTAATAAGAACAACGGTGGAAGCGGCAATAGCGGAAACAGCAACAGTGGCAACAAGAATAACGGTGGAAGCAACAATAATGGCGGAAGCAACAATAATGGCGGAAGCAATAACAGTGGTAATAATAGCGGTGGTAACAGCGGTGGACATTATTCTTCAGGAAGCGCAGTTGTAAGCCGTGCGTACGGAAAGCTTGGGTGCCCATATGTATGGGGCGCGTGCGGACCGAACACATTTGACTGCTCCGGTTTCGTAAGTTATTGTCTGACAGGACGGTATGCACGTATCGGTACATCAGGTACATTTGCAGGATGGCCACGTGTAAGCAATCCAAAGCCGGGAGACGTATGTGTACGTTCTGGCCATGTAGGAATTTATATTGGTGGAGGACAGATGATCCATGCACCGCATACAGGAGACGTTGTCAAGGTATCCAGTGTACAGTCCGGAATGTGGTATGTACGCAGACCTTAAAGAGTCTGGATTGTAATATATATGAACATGTATAATAGAAAATGCTCATCACAGCAGTTGTGGTGAGCATTTCTTTTGGCAGTAACTATTTGAAAAGTTTAATGCTTATGTTATAATATGGAAAGCTTGTGACAGAAGAAAGGAGCGCATCAATGAAGGCATATACGAATTTTGCAGAAGTTTATGATACATTCATGGATAATGTTCCATACGAAGAATGGGCAGAATATTTGCTGAAGGTATTAGAACAATATGGGATTAAAGACGGACTGGTACTGGAATTGGGATGTGGGACCGGAACAATGACTGAGATCCTGAATGACAGAGGATATGATATGATCGGTGTGGATAATTCCGAAGATATGTTGGAAATTGCGCTGGATAAAAGAGTAGAAAGTGGAAAAGATATCCTTTATCTGTTGCAGGATATGCGTGAGTTTGAATTATATGGAACGGTCCGCGCAGTTGTGAGTGTATGTGACAGTGTGAACTATATTACAGAAGAGAGCGAACTGGAAGAAGTTTTCCGGCTGGTAAATAATTATCTCGATCCAGGCGGAATTTTCGTGTTTGATTTTAATACAGAATACAAATATCAGAAGATCCTTGCGGATAATGTATTTGCAGAAGACCGGGATGAATGCAGTTTTATCTGGGATAATTATTATGATGAGGAAGACCGGATTAATGAATATGAACTGTCTTTATTTGTAAGAAGTGCAGAGAATCCGGAATTGTATCGCAAATATCAGGAAGTACATTACCAGAAAGCATATACACTGGAGAAGATAAAGACACTGCTTGAAAAAGCAGGACTGTCATATCTGGGCGCTTATGATGCATATACACAGGATGCACCGCTTTATACAAGCCAGAGGATCTGTGTTGTAGCACAGGAATGTCAGAAGATGGTAAGATGATTCTATGAATGTGGAATGTCAGAGGATAATAAGAAAATCAAACGAGAAGATAAGTTTAGAAGATAAGATTAGAAAAGGATGTTAAGTATGAAAGATTATATTGTAAGAGCAACAGCAGCAAACGGACAGGTACGTGCTTTTGCTGCAATTACGAGAGAGACAGTAGAAGAAGCCAGACAGCACCATGGAACAAGCCCGGTTGCGACAGCAGCGCTTGGACGTCTGCTGACAGCAGGTACGATGATGGGAAGTATGATGAAGAATGAGACAGACATGCTGACATTACAGGTACGCGGAGACGGACCGATCGGCGGGATTACCGTAACAGCAGACAGCAAGGGAGATGTAAAGGGATATGTTGAGAATCCGGATGTGATGCTTCCACCAAAGAATGGTAAACTGGATGTTGGCGGAGCAGTAGGTATCGGACTTTTGCAGGTTATTAAAGACATGGGACTGAAAGAACCATACTCTGGACAGACGATTCTGGTGAGCAGTGAGATCGCAGAAGATCTGACTTATTATTTTGCAAATTCGGAACAGGTACCGTCTTCAGTAGGTCTGGGAGTATTGATGGAAAAGGACAATACAGTTAAGACTGCAGGTGGATTTATTATCCAGATGATGCCATTTGCAGAGGATGCAACAATAAGCCAGATTGAAGAGAACTTAAAACTTGTGACTTCCGTGACAGAACTTCTGGACAAAGGCTATACTCCGGAACAGCTGTTAGAAGAACTGCTTGGCAATGTCGGTCTGGAAATTACGGATACGATGCCGACACGATTTTATTGTAACTGTTCCAAAGAGCGTGTGGAGCAGGCTGTGGCAAGTGTAGGTAAAAAAGATATTCAGGAAATGATCAATGATGGCAAACCAATTGAAGTCAAATGTCATTTCTGTAATACCGCTTATCATTACAGTGTAGAGGAACTGAAAAATATTTTAAAGAGAAGTAAGTAAAGGCAGGCGAAAGAAAATGAAACATGGATTCGTGAAAGTTGCAGCAGCGACACCGGATATCCGGGTTGCAGATGTAGAGTATAATACAGAGCAGATCTGTCGGCTGATCGATGAGACAGCAGAAGAGGAAGCAAAAGTAGTTGTATTTCCGGAATTATGTATTACCGGATATACGTGTGGAGATTTATTTACACAGGATCTGTTGCTGGAAAATGCAAAGAAAGGATTGCAGAAGATTGCGACACATACCGGTAATAAGGATGGGATATTCTTTATCGGAATGCCGTTAGCTGTAGACGGTGAGTTGTATAATGTTGCGGCGGCAGTGAACCATGGACATATTCTTGGATTTACGACGAAGACATTTCTGCCGAATTACGGTGAATTTTATGAGATGCGCCAGTTCTGCGCGGGTCCGAAGGAAGCAAGAATGATTTCTTTTGATGGTAAGATGATTCCGTTTGGACCACAGATCCTTTTTGTAGCAGAAGAGATGCAGTCGCTTGTGATCGCTGCAGAGATCTGTGAGGATGTATGGAGTACGGTTCCGCCAAGTATCCAGGCAGCAAGAGAAGGTGCCGTCCTGATCGTGAATTGCTCAGCAAGTGATGAGACGATCGGAAAGGCAACATACAGAAAGAATCTGATCGAGGGGCAGTCTGCAAGACTTTTGTGCGGTTATATTTATGCCAATGCCGGAGAAGGTGAATCTACGACAGATGTTGTGTTTGGCGGACATAATATTATCGCTGAGAACGGAACAACTCTTGCAATGGGACAACGTTTTGTAAATAATGTTATTTATACAGAGATAGATATAAAACGTCTGCTCAGTGAGAGACGGAAGAATACGACATTCCAGCTTGTGGAAGACAGAAAGCTTATGCGTGTTCCGTTTGATATGAAGATACAGGAGACAAAGCTTACGAGAACATTTTATTCCAGACCGTTTGTGCCGGGAGAAGAGGGCGAGAGAGCCAGAAGATGTGAAGAAATCCTTACCATTCAGGCGATGGGACTTAAGAAACGCCTGGCACATACACATGCAAAGAGTGCAGTAGTAGGTATTTCCGGAGGATTGGATTCGACACTGGCACTTCTTGTGACAGCGAAGGCATTTGATGCACTTGGCATGGACAGAAGTGGAATTACAGCGGTTACAATGCCATGCTTTGGTACAACAGACAGGACTTATCAGAATGCATGTAAGATGTCGAAGAAGCTTGGAGCGACACTTAAGGAAGTACCGATCGCAGCTTCGGTAGAACAGCATTTTAAAGATATCGGACATGATCCGGAGGATCACAGTGTTACTTATGAGAATTCACAGGCACGTGAGCGTACACAGGTGTTGATGGATATTGCCAATGCGGCAGGAGGCATGGTAATAGGAACTGGAGATATGTCGGAGCTTGCTCTTGGATGGGCAACATATAATGGCGATCATATGTCCATGTATGGTGTCAACGCTTCCGTTCCAAAGACGTTAGTTCGTCATCTGGTTCATTATTATGCAGATACCTGTGAGGATCAGGAACTTAAAGAGATTCTGTATGATGTATTAGACACACCGGTAAGCCCGGAACTTCTGCCACCAAAAGACGGCGAGATTTCACAGAAAACAGAAGACCTGGTAGGTCCATACGAACTGCATGATTTCTATCTTTATTATATGCTCCGGTTCGGATACGAACCGTCAAAAATCTACAGGATCGCCAAAGAAGCCTTTGCAGGAGAGTATGATAATGAGACGATTTATAAATGGCTTCGTACCTTCTGCTGGAGATTCTTTGCACAGCAGTTCAAGCGTTCTTGCCTGCCAGACGGACCGAAAGTTGGTACGGTTGCATTATCACCGAGAGGTGACTGGAGAATGCCAAGTGATGCGTGCGTAGCCGGATGGCTTAAAAATCTCGATGAGATGGAATAAACACATAGAGAAATATAATAAAAAAGGTTTCATTCACGGCTGTGAGCGAAACCTTTTTTGTACCTTATATAATGAGTCAGTCTATTCGATTGTAATTAGGAAACTGAATTTCATTAAAGAGCGTGGAGATGAGATTATAACTGGATATTCTTGAAGAGATCTCCAAGGCTTGTTCCAATCTCTTCCGCTTTTGGAATCTCGACTTTTTCAACCGGCTCTTCTTCAACTTCTTCCAGCGCTTTCATGCTGAGACTGATCTTACCATCTTTGATACCGATTACTTTGACCTGAACTTCATCCCCGACATTCAGGACATCTTTTGGAGATTTGATACGTTTCTGACTGATCTGAGAAATGTGAACCAATCCGGAAAGACCGTCCTCAAGCTGGATAAATGCACCGTAAGTCTGTAAACTGTCTACGGTACCTGTCATAACAGCGCCAACCTGCAGATTTGAAATCTTCTCTTCTTTTGCTTTGCGTTCTTTTTCTTTCAGAAGTTCGCGGGCAGAGAGGACTAATTTATTTTCAGCCTGGTCAACGTCAATGACTTGGACTTCAATATCTTTCAGAAGATAAGATTCCAGATCGTCAATGTAAGATAAAGATAATCTGGAAGCCGGAATGAATCCGCGCAGTCCTTCTACCATAGCAATTGCTCCACCGTTGACGATCCCCTCAATCTTAACAGGTAGTATAGTTTTCTTCTCGAGATATCTTTTTACGACATTCCAAGGATTGGCATCGTCAAAATGATCTTCCAGATCTGCCATTGTTAAGTTGTTGTCTTCTTTCATTAATTCTTCACTCATAGTTTTTTTGTTCCTTCCTGACATGATTTTGATAAACGTTTTTTCTATATGGCGATAGAAACTGTATACAGTATAACATAAAAATGACCGTTGTTTCAAAAAATGTGCAAGGATTTTGCGTCTGTATGCAAGAAATAGTTGACGAAACGAAAAAAAAATGGCAATCTAACTAGTGAACTTATGAAAAATATATGATATAAAAAGAAGCAAGGAATGCGCTAAAAATATCATAAAATATAATATTAACGAAAGTTTGGAGAGAGATAGATGGGAAAAAAGACTGGAAAAGTGTATGTGGTCGGACATAAGAATCCGGATACCGATTCCATTTGTTCCGCAATTGCATATGCAGAGTTGAAAAAGAAACTGACAGGGGATGAGTATGTTGCAAAACGTGCAGGTCAGGTGAACGAAGAAACACAGTATATATTGTCTAAATTTAATGTGAAAGCGCCGGATCTTTTGAAAAATGTCAAATTACAGGCGAAAGATCTTGATATTCATAAGATTGAAGGGGTTGCACCGAATGTTTCAATTAAAGATACATGGGCAAAGATGAAAGAAAATAATATCAAGACGGTTCCGGTATTGAAGGAAGACGAACTGGTAGGAGTGATCTCTACCGGAGATATTGCGACATCTTATATGGATGTTTATGACAGTAACATTTTGGCAAGAGCAAGGACGCAGTATAGGAATATTATCCGTACATTGGATGGTACATTACTTACGGGAAATGAACATGGACATTTTACCAAAGGAAAAGTAACGATCGGAGCATCGGATCCGAATTTGATGAAGGAGTTTATCGAACGGGATGATCTGGTAATCCTTGGAAACCGTGATGAAGCACAGGAGTGTGCGATCAATATTGATGCGAGCTGTATTGTTGTATGTCAGAACGCGAAAGTTTCTTCGGAGATGCTCCGCAGAGCAGAAGAACAGAGTATTGTGATTATCAGTACACCGCATGATACATTTACAACAGCCCGTCTGATCAATCAGAGTATACCGGTGAAGTTTTTTATGAGTAAAGGACCTCTGGTTGCATTTCATATGAATGATTATGTAGATGAGATTAAGGAAGTTATGACGAAGACAAAATTCCGTGATTTTCCGATCCTTGACAGACATGGCAGATTCCGTGGATTCATTTCCAGACGTCGTTTTATGGATGCAAGCAAGAAGAAAGTGATCCTTGTAGATCACAATGAGAAATCACAGGCTGTAGATGGGCTGGAAGAAGCAGAGATTGTAGAGATCATTGACCATCACAGACTGGGCAATATTGAGACAACAGGACCGGTATTTTTCCGGAATCAGCCGGTAGGCTGTACGGCGACGATCGTTTATCAGATGTACAGAGAGGAAGAAATCTCCATTTCACCGAAGATTGCAGGTCTTCTCTGTTCAGCGATTATTTCCGATACATTGCTGTTCCGTTCACCGACCTGCACATCCATTGATGAGAAAGCGGCGGCGAAACTTGCAAAGATCGCCGGAGTCGATATGGAAGAGCTTGCGAAAGAAATGTTTAATGCAGGTAGCAGCATGAAAGGCAAGACGCCGGAAGAGATCTGCTTCCAGGATTTCAAACAGTTTACGGTAAATGACGTCGTATTTGGTGTCGGACAGATCAATTCCATGAGCGGAGAAGAACTTAAGGAGATCAAAGAAGTGCTGGAACCGCATCTGGAACAGGTGCTGGAGAAGCAGAATCTCCATATGATCTACTATATGCTGACAGATATTTTGAATGAGTCAACAGAATTACTCTGTTGTGGAGCAAATGCAAAAGCACATATTACAGCAGCATTTGATCTGCCGGAGGATACACAGGATATTATCCTTCCGGGAGTTGTTTCCAGAAAGAAACAGCTGATCCCGGCACTGGTGGAGACATTACAACAATAAGATATATAGAAATGATCTGATACAGGAGGAGAAGATGGCAAAACAGATATGGAAACCGGGCAATATGGTTTACCCGCTTCCGGCAGTTATGGTTAGTACAGCAGATAAGAACGGAGAAGACAATATTATTACCGTTGCATGGACGGGAACGATCTGTACGAATCCGGCTATGCTCTATATATCCGTGCGTCCGGAGCGCTATTCTTATCATATGATTAAAGAAAGCGGAGAATTTGTTGTAAATCTGACGACGGAGGCACTGGCAAGGGCAACCGACTGGTGTGGTGTTCGTTCCGGCAGGGATGTAGATAAATGGAAAGAGATGGGACTTACTCGTGGAAAAAGTGAGACATTACAATATTCACCGTGTATTAAAGAAAGCCCGGTGAATATTGAGTGCAAGGTGGATCAGATACTGGAACTCGGTTCACATCACATGTTCACGGCGAAAGTACAGGCTGTTCAGGTAGATGACAGATATATGCAGGAGAATGGAAAATTTGATCTTGCCTCCAGCAGACTGCTGACATATTCCCATGGAGAGTATTATTCGCTGGGAAAGAAGCTTGGAACATTTGGCTATAGTGTGAAGAAGAAAAAATAGAATAAAATAATATAATAAAAACAGATCCTTCTATCAGAGGGATCTGTTTTTATGAATGCTTCTAAAATTAAGCAAGGTCTTCACCTGTGAGCATCTTGTATGCCTGCAGATATTTCTCAATCGTTTTGTCAACGATCTCCTGAGGGAGTGTCCAGTCGTTGTCCGGATTTGCTTTCAACCAGTCACGGGCAAACTGTTTGTCGAAGGACGGCTGTCCATGTCCCGGCTCATAACCGTCTGCAGGCCAGAAGCGGGAGCTGTCCGGTGTGAGCATCTCATCACCGATAACAAGATTACCATTCTCGTCAAGACCAAATTCAAATTTGGTATCTGCAATGATGATTCCTTTACTTAATGCATATTCTGCACATTTTTTATATAACGCGATAGTGCTGTCACGAAGCAGTTCGGCATATTCACGACCTTTTCCTGGGAAATATTTTTCCAGGTGAGCAATACTCTGTTCAAAAGAAATATTCTCGTCGTGATCACCGATTTCAGCCTTGGTAGACGGAGTGTAGATTGGTTCCGGCAGTTTGTCGGATTCTTTTAATCCTTCCGGCAGCTTGATTCCGCAAACAGTTCCATTCTCCTGATAGCTTGCCCAGCCGCTTCCTGTGATATATCCGCGGACGATACATTCAATCGGAAGCATGTGAAGCTTCTTGCACATCATGGATTTACCGGCATATTTCTCATTCTGGAAAAATTCCGGCATATCATTTACGTCAACTGAGATCATGTGGTTTGGAAGAATATCTTCTGTCATATCAAACCAGAATTTGGACATCTGTGTGAGAACAGATCCTTTCTTTGTAACCTCATTGTGTAAAATCACATCGAAACAACTGATGCGGTCTGTAGCAACCATGATCAGACTGTCTCCATTGTCATAAATCTCACGTACTTTACCTTCTTTGATTGGCTTTAATTCCTGCATTGTTTACACCTCGTTATTGAATTTTTTGAAAAATATCACAGTAACCGTATCACTCTTTGTAGTATAATGTCAAGTTATTTGATAATGAACTGTAAGAAAAACAATTCATGCACAAAAGTATCCGTATAAGGAAAAAAGAAAGCACCTCTTTTAAAGAGGTGCGATTTTCAGACGGTAAATTCTTTTTAACAGAATCGTTGACGTGATGAGTGAGACAATCTCAGCGATAGGAATTGCCCACCAGACAGCATGCAGTCCAAACAGGATTGCGAAAATATAAGCAATCGGTAGAATCGCAAAAAGCTGTCTTGCCAGAGAAACGATCAGGCTGTAGACCCCATTTCCCAAAGCCTGGAATACAGAACCGACAATGATGTTATATCCGGCGAACAGGAAACTTAAGCTGATGATCCGAAGTGCCGGTACGCCGATAGCAAGCATCTGTTCTGATGCATCAAACAGTGTGAACAGGAAGAAACGAGGACAGGTCTGGAATAATACAAGACCGATCATCATAATCGTCACTGCAATCGCAACACTGAATTTAGCTGTCTGTATAATACGGTGTTTATTTCTGGAACCATAATTATAAGCAACGATCGGAATCATACCGTTGTTCAATCCGAATACCGGCATGAAGATAAAGCTCTGTAATTTAAAGTAGACACCAAATACAGCAGTTGCAGTTGAAGAGAACATTAGCAGGATTTTATTCATACCGAATGTCATGACGGAAGTGATTGCCTGCATGATGATCGATGGAACACCTACTTTGTAAATAGTGGCGATCGTGCGTCCGTGAGGGCGAAAACCTTTCATATTAATATCAATTTCATGATTTTTCGTATGATTAAAAAATGCTGCTAAAATAACACCGACAATCTGTCCGGTAATGGTGGCAAGTGCAGCTCCGGCAACTTCCAGTCGTGGAAATCCGAACAGACCGAAGATCATAATCGGATCAAGAATAATATTGATGATCGCTCCGGTTCCCTGTGTGATCATGTTGTAAATTGTTTTTCCGGTAGACTGCAGAAGACGTTCGAAGGTAATCTGCATGAAAATTCCGAAAGAACAGATTGTGATAATGCTTAAATATTCTGTACCGTAAGCAACGATCTCAGGATTTTTTGTCTGGACAGAAAAGAAAAAATGAGAACCGATGCCGCCGATAATTGCAAATATGATAAAACTTAAAACAGCAAGGAAAATACCATTTTTTGCAGCACGATTGGCACCTTTATAATCTTTTTCACCAAGATTACGGGACAAAAGTGCGTTGATACCAACGCCGGTTCCAGATGCGACAGCGATCATCAGCGTCTGGATTGGGAAAGCGAGTGATACGGCAGTCAGTGCGTCTTCACTTAGCTTGGCTACGAACATGCTGTCTACAATATTATACAATGCCTGGACGAGCATGGATAACATCATCGGTAGTGACATTGAGATAAGCAATTTTGGAACCGGCATGGTTCCCATTTTATTTTCATGGACAGGTGTTGTTTTTTGTTTTGTTTGTACCATAAAAATCCTCCTTTAGAATAAAAACATGTAAATGCACACGTAAATTTAATTATAGCATTTGCAGATGGAATTAACAATACATAATATGATAACATACTTTTTCTTTGTCTCTGATATGAGCATAAAAGTGGAGCGTAAGTTTTATGATATGTGAATACGGGACAGAATTGCGGGAGTATGAAGTACAGTACATTCGTATGGCATCTTTTGATTCGGACATCATAGTAGAAAACAGCACGATACAACATAACACGAAGTAATACATACAGGGTATTGCAGTGGGGACATAGGTTGTCAAGCATTAAATCTGCCGCATAGGATTTTGGGCAGATACATATATTTTTACAAAGTGCAAATCAAATGGTATGGGAGAACATGAAGAAAAGAGAGAAGAAAGAAATCAAAGTGATGTGTGCTTTGTTGTATATGATGGGACTTTGTCTGGCACTTGGAATTTCTCTGCGTCCGGTGGCGAAAGAAGCACATCCGGAAGACAGACTCATACAAAACAGTGATAAATCTGTTCCGGCAGACGGGAAGATGCAGGCCGGCAAAAAATCAGTTTCGGTAGATGGAAAGTTACAATTGGAAGATGGACAGCAGATGAGTGATTATGTAAGAAAAGATAACGAAGCAAAGAAAGTGGCACTTACATTTGACGATGGACCAAGTGGAAAATACACAAAAAAACTGCTGGATGGTCTGAAAAAGAGGAAAGTTAAGGCAACATTTTTCCTGATTGGGGAAAATGTGAAGCGCTATCCGGAAATTGTAAAGCGGATGAAAAAAGAAGGACATCTGATCGGGAATCATACCTATCATCATGTCGAGCTGACATCACTGCCGGAAGATAAGGCGAGGCAGGAAGTAGAGCAGACAGATCAGACGATCAGTAAGATCACAGGTGAACATGTGGCTTATATGCGACCACCGTTTGGGGCATGGAAGAAAGAGATGGAGACGGAACTGGAAGTGATGCCGGTGCTATGGACAGTAGATCCACTCGACTGGACGACGAAAAATGTGGATGAAATTGTGCGGAAAGTAGTGACGCAGACAAAGGAAAATGATATTATCTTATTGCATGACTGCTATGATTCCTCTGTGAAAGCTGCATTTCGGATTATTGATCAGCTCAGGGACAGAGGATTTGCTTTTGTAACGGCAGAAGAACTGATTATTGATTAATCAACGGAAAAGCTTTTAACTGTATAGAAAGCAGAAAGTACAAAAAGTTAATCCGTACAGGAAGTAGAAAGTATAAATAGAAAATGTTAATCTGCACAGGATGTATAGATAGAAACATAAGATAGAGAGGCGATAAAGAATGGACTTATTTGATTATGTCAGAGAGAAAAATATGGATAAGGAAGCACCGCTCGCATCCAGACTCAGACCAACGACGTTGGAAGAAGTTGTCGGGCAGGAGCATATTATAGGAAAAGACAAACTTCTATACCGGGCGATCAAGGCGGATAAATTAAGTTCCGTCATTTTTTATGGACCGCCGGGAACCGGTAAGACAACACTGGCAAAAGTCATTGCCAATACGACAAGTGCAGAATTTACGCAGATCAATGCAACCGTTGCCGGTAAGAAAGATATGGAAACAGTGGTGCAGAAGGCAAAAGAACTGCTGGGAATGTATCAGAAGAAGACGATCCTTTTCGTAGATGAGATCCACCGTTTTAATAAGGGGCAGCAGGATTATCTGCTCCCGTTTGTGGAAGACGGTACGATCATCCTGGTCGGTGCGACAACGGAGAATCCATACTTTGAAGTAAATGGTGCGCTGATCTCCCGCTCCAGTATTTTCGAACTGAAACCGCTGAAAAAAGAAGACATTAAGAAATTATTGCAGAGAGCAGTCTATGATGTGGAAAAAGGAATGGGCAGCTACCGCGCAGAGATTGATGAAGATGCGCTGGATTTCCTTGCTGATATAGCCGGAGGGGATGCAAGAAGTGCACTTAATGCGATAGAACTTGGTATTCTGACCACCGAACGAAGTGAAGAAGACGGGAAAATACACATTACACTGGATGTGGCATCCGAGTGTATCCAGAAACGAGTCGTGCAATATGATAAGACGGGAGATAATCATTATGATACAATCTCGGCGTTCATTAAGAGTATGAGAGGATCTGATCCAGATGCGGCAGTCTATTATCTGGCGAAGATGTTATATGCCGGAGAGGACATCAAATTTATCGCAAGACGAATTATGATCTGCGCATCAGAAGATGTCGGAAATGCAGATCCGATGGCTCTGACCGTAGCCGTATCTGCCGCACAGGCAGTAGAACGGATCGGTATGCCGGAAGCACAGATTATTTTATCACAGGCGGTTTTGTATGTAGCTACTGCTCCAAAGAGCAATTCCGCATGCAATGCGGTATTTGCAGCAATGGATAATGTGAAACAGAAGAAGACAACAGTTCCTTCTTATTTACAGGATGCGCATTACAAGGGTTCTGTAAATTTAGGACATGGCGTTGGTTACAAATATGCACACGATTATCCGAAACATTATGTGAAACAGCAGTATCTGCCGGATGAGATTAAAGATGAGAAATTTTATGTGCCAAGTGATAATGGACATGAAAAAGACATACAGGCGTGGATGAAATATATTCGCGAATAAATTTGGGACGGGGATTTTCTGGAAAATCCCCGTCCCAAATTAAAATCCCCCTGTCCCTTTTTAATTATTTCCGTAAAGAACCGTCAATATTTACAGTGACAACCTGCCAGGGAATGAATTTCCCGCTTGCTTTTAAAGCTTCTTTTGCGGCATACTCCAGACCGCCGCAACAAGGCACTTCCATGCGGACAATGGTAACGCTCTTGATGTCGTTTCCGGCAATGATCGAGGTCAGTTTTTCAGTGTAATCGACAGCATCCAGCTTCGGACATCCGATGAGAGTAATGCGGTTGCGGATGAAACGGTTGTGGAAATCAGCGTAAGCGTATGCAGTGCAGTCGGCTGCGATCAGCAGGTTTGCACCGTCAAAATAAGGAGCATTGATCGGAGCAAGCTTGATCTGTACAGGCCACTGGCTGAGCTGGCTTACCGGAGCCGTTCCATTATCAGCAGAGGTAGCTGATTCTTCATTACGGTGCATGATGGAGCGGATGCGCTGTCCCGGACAGCCTGTGAAAGTAGATGGTTTCTCTTTGTGGGAAGATTTTTCGGCAGGAGTGTCATGTTTATGAGCTTCTTTTGCATCCAGGTGTCTTTTAAGAGCGTCGCCGCCTTTTTTCTTCAAATGTTCTTTCACAGCATCATCGTCATATGCTGCAGCTTCTCTTTCTATAAAATGGATGGCATCGGTCGGACAGGCAGGAAGGCAATCGCCCAGTCCGTCACAATAATCGTCACGAATCAGCCGTGCTTTCCCATCGATCATCTGGATTGCACCTTCATGGCATGCGTTTGCACAGGCACCGCATCCGTTACATTTTTCTTCGTCTATTTGAATAATTTTTCTGATCATGTGAAATTCTCCTTTTCATATAATAAAAATTAAATGGTTTACTTGTTTTGTCTTGCTTAGTCTACTACAATAAAAATAAAAAAGATGTTGTATTTCCAACAAAAGGAGATTTTTATGAAAATAAATGAAATTTCATTATTTGGAGGAATCCGGGAGGAAAATCTGACAGAAATGTTAAAATGTCTGGATGGAAGAGAAAAAAGTTACAGAAAAGGAGAAATGATCCTTACGGAAGAAGAATCCTCTGCAGGTGCGGGATTAGTATTGGAAGGGATGGTGCAGGTTGCCGAAGAGGATGTGTTTGGCAACCGTAATATTCTGGAGCATGTAAAAACGGGACAGTTATACGGGGCTGCATTTTCCTGTGCGGGAATTAAGAAGAGTCCGGTCAGTGTAATGGCGGTGACAGATTGCAGAATACTTCTTATTAATATGAATAAAGTGATCGAGACATGTCCGATGTCGTGTACATTTCACCAGCGGCTCATCAGCAACCTTGTCCGGATCATGGCAATAAAAAATGTTGCATTGAATGAAAAAATCAGCCATCTTTCCAGACGGAGTACAAAAGAAAAACTGTTATCGTATCTTTCAGATTGTGCAAAGAAGGCACAGAGTATGCATTTTACGATTCCTTTCGACAGACAGGAACTTGCCGATTATCTCTGCGTGGAGAGAAGTGCCATGTCTGCGGAACTTGGTAAATTAAAAAAAACAGGCATACTGGACTGCCGGAAGAATGAATTCTGGTTAAAAGAAATGTGACCGGAAGACACTATGATTTCAGAGGGAGTATTTTATACTGAAAACAGAACAAATTGGAGGATTGTCGCATGAAGGAACGAAAAGACAAGAAAATGCAGCATATTTTGGAATCACTGTTTTTAGATACAGCGCTTCCATTTCGTGTAAGGCTGTTTAATATACTGGCGATCGTGGGAGTACTGATCAGTGTGATGAATGGTATTTTTTCTTATATGAACAGTGGAAATCCGGTGTTGTTATTTACCAATGGGGTGACAGCGGTCTTATCTTTTTCACTTTTATATTATGCATATAAAAGCCGAAATTATCAGTTCTGTTATTTTATAACAATTATAGCGATCTTCATGATCCTGTTTCCAATTCTGTTTTTTAAAGGCGGCGGTTACAAAAGTGGCATGCCATGTTTTTATGTCTTTGGAATTTTATTTACTGTATTTATGCTGGAGCGTTTGCAGATGATCTGCTGTGTATTGATTGAACTGCTAATCTATATTGCAACAATAGGAATTGCCTATGCATACCCGCAGACGGTTATCTGGTTTCTGTCGGAGAAAGAGATTGTTATTGATACCATCGTAGGCGTTGCAGTATCGAGTCTTGCTATCGGTACAGTTACTTACCTGCATTTCCGTCTGTATAACAGGCAGCAGATCTATCTGACAGAAGCGAGAGAAGAAGCTATGAAGGCAAATCAGGCGAAAAGTGTTTTCCTTGCAAATATGAGTCATGAAATACGGACACCGATCAATGTGATGCTTGGAATGAATGAAATGATACTCAGGGAATGTGATTCGGAGGATATCAGGCAATATGCACAGGGAATTGAAAAATCCGGAAATTATCTGTTATCATTGATCAATAATGTGCTGGATATTTCCAAAATTGAATCCGGAAAAGTAAAGATTACAAAAGAACCATTTTCTATTTCGGCACTTGTACAGGAAATCTGGCTGTTAGGATCCGGACAGGCGGAAAATAAAAATCTGGAGTTTCAGGTGAAAATAGATGAAACGCTGCCGGAATATATAAACGGGGATGCTTTACATATGAAACAGATTATGCTGAATCTGATCAGTAACGCTGTGAAATACACGGAGAACGGTTCTATTGTATTCCAGGTGGAAAGATGTGGCGAAAAGATCCGTTTTTCTGTGAAAGATACCGGATATGGCATAGAGAAAGAAGCAATGAATACGTTATTTGATGCATTTGCCAGAGTGGATGTGAAAAAATACAGAAATATTGAAGGAAGCGGTCTGGGGCTGGCAATTGTCAGAGAACTCTGCCGGGAGATGGATGGAAAGGTTGAAGTACAAAGTGAAGTCGGGACAGGGAGCAGATTTACGGTAACATTTCCTCTGGAAGAGGCAGGAAAACAAAAATCCGGAGAATGGCATCCAAGGAAAGAAAAAGAAGAAAAGCATGCGAGCACTTTTGTTGCACCGGATGCAAAGGTTCTTATTGTGGATGACAGGGAAGAGAACCTGCGAGTGATCTGTTCACTGTTAAAACATACCAAGATCCGCACAGATACAGCAGTGAGTGGCTCGGAATGTATCGAGAAAGTCAGAAAAGGAAATTATCATATGATATTTCTTGATTATATGATGCCGGAAATGGATGGGCTGGAAACATTTCGGCGTATGAAGGAGATGGAAATCCGTGTTCCGGTGATCGCACTGACGGCAGATGTTACAAGTGGAATCCAGCAGATGTTTGAAAAAGAAGGATTTGCCGCTTATTTATCAAAACCGATTCGCTGGGAGAGAATGGAAGAGCTGCTTCTGGCTTATCTGCCGGATATACTGGTTACAAAAAGCAGCCGAAAAGAATGGAAAATATCAGGAAAAGATTACAACCGGCTGAAAGCACAGCTGCAAGTCTGTGAGATCCAGATGGAAAAAGGACTGCATTTACTGGATGGAAATATATATCAATATGCAAAATTGATAGAATTTTTTACAGATTATTATGAACCGAATCGCAGGCAGATGGAGAAAATGGAAAAAGCACTGAAATATGCAGATACAGAAAAGAAAAGGACGGAGATCCTGATGGCACTGACCGGTGAAATGCATACACTGAAAAGCAATGCAAAAGCAATTGGCGCAGGAGAACTCTCAGAGCTGGCACAGGCGATGGAAGTGCATGGCAAAGAAATGGATGCGGATTATTTCAAATATGCAATGCCGCTTCTTTATCTGGAATGGGAGAGAACGGTAAAAGGAGCCAGACAGTTCCGGAAAGAAATAGTGCAGCTCATACCGCAGAGAGAAAACGAAGAAGCAGAGAGTACCATAGCAGATATAAACCGGAAAGAAACCTATGAAAAAGCATTACGTGAAGCATTGATGCGTTATCAGGGGAAGGAAGCTTCCACCTGGAATCAAAAGCTGCTGGACACAGAAAATGATCCGGAGAGAAGAAAGCTGTTGGAACAGATCGGACAGAAAATCCGCGAGCTGGATTTTGAAGAAGCAGAGAGTATTTTCAGAAAGTGGAAGGAGGAACACTGATGGAGAAAAAACATGTATTGGTCGTGGATGACGATCTGATTTTATTAAAGACAGCAGAAGAGATTCTGTCAGAATTTTACAGTGTCAGTGTAGCCAAAGCCGGGAGCCAGGCGATTGCACTTCTGGAAAAAGGCGTGATCCCGGATCTGATCCTTCTGGATATTGCTATGCCTGGAATGGATGGATATGAGACACTAAATGAGATGAAGAAGATTCCGGCGGCAGGCAGTGTGCCGATTATTTTCCTGACCGGATTTTCCGATGCAGATTATGAAGTGCGCGGATTAAAATCCGGCGCGGTAGATTATATTGTGAAACCATTTGTGAAAGAAGTACTGCTTGCAAGAGTGGAACGCCATTTACAATATGAAGAAGGACGGGCCAGAGAAGAACGAACGGAAGAAATAAAGGAGAATGAAACGTATAAAAAGATGCAGGAAGTGTTAAGCCCAATCGAGTGGAAGATTGCGCAGGCAATTGCAAAAGGGATGGACAACCGGGAGATTGCGGCGGAATATCATTATTCTTATGGTTATGTGAAAAATGTAATTACCCGTATATTTTCAAAACTTGAGGTGGAGAAAAGAAGAGATCTGCGGAAAATGTTTGAAGGATAGGGGATGTTCGGTTGTGTTTTACATAGAAAAAGGCTATAATAGAGGAAATATATAACCACGCAGGAGGAATGCAAAATGAAAATTTTTGACACAGTAAACAAAGCAGAAGTAGAAGTAAATGGAACAGACGGACTGGTTCAGCTTATGAAAGACGGCCGTCAGGTAGATCTTTATCTGAAAGAGAAGAAATCTGATGAAGACGGATACATGAGCTGGGATGTAGAACACTGGTCAAGTGTAGATGGTAAAAGATTTATCCGCTGCTATTCATTAGAGGGACGTGTATTAAGTGAGTCTACAGGACATAATATCTATGATCTGGCAAATGATTTCAAACCGGAAGAGGCTGCAAAAGTAGAACTGAGCTAGACTGTTTTAAAGCGTTTGAAAAGAATCTAAAAAAATAATAAATACTGTTGACAAACAGAAAAAGGAGTGCTACATTAATAGTCGAAAGATGTTAGCACTCCTTTTTAATGAGTGCTAACAAAGAAAAATCCGAAAGGAGGAGAGCTGATGTTAGAAGAACATGGACTGAGTGATCGTAAGCTTAAGATTTTACATGCGATTATACAGACTTATCTAGAGAGTGGCGAGCCGGTCGGATCGAGAACCATTTCCAAATATACGGATTTGAATTTAAGTTCAGCAACGATCCGTAATGAGATGGCGGATCTGGAAGAACTTGGTTATATCATACAGCCACATACATCGGCAGGTCGTATTCCTTCGGATAAAGGCTACAGATTATATGTAGATATGCTGATGCAGGAGAAGGAGCAGGAACTGAATGATATGCAGGATCAGATGCTTCAGAAAGCAGATAAGATGGATCAGCTTCTGAAACAGGCAGCCAAAGTTTTAGCGAACAATACGAATTACGCAACGATGGTTTCCACTCCGATGAACAATTCCAATAAGATCAAGTTCCTCCAGTTGTCTATGGTGGATGAAGAACAGGTGATCGCGGTAATTGTTCTCGGCGGCAATGTGATTAAGAACAAGCTCATTCATCTGGAAGAACCGCTCAGCAATGAGAACCTGCTGAAGCTGAATATGCTTTTGAATACAACACTCAATGGTATGTCCATTGAGGAGATCAATTTAGGACTGATCGCAAGACTCAAAGAGCAGGCAGGTATTCACAGCGTGGTGATTGGCAATGTACTGGATGCAGTCGCAGATACGATACAGGTCGATGAAGATATGCAGATCTATACAAGTGGTGCGACGAACATTTTTAAATATCCAGAGCTCAGCGATAAGCAGAGCGCTCAGGATATCATCAGTGCATTTGAAGAAAAACAACAGCTTACAGAGCTTGTAACCCAGACACTTTCTCATGAAGAGAATACAGGAATCCAGGTTTATATCGGTGATGAAGCACCGGTACAGAACATGAAGGACTGCAGTGTCGTGACCGCAACCTATGAATTAGGCGAGGGCATGAAGGGAACGATAGGCATTATCGGACCGAAGCGGATGGATTATGAGCATGTTTTAAAATCTATGAAGCGTCTCCAGACAGAACTGGATCAGATGTTTCATAAGAATGAATAAGAAAGGTGGAAGTACCCTTGGAAGATAACAAAGAAAAGAGCCAGGAAGAGATGGTAAAGGAAGCTGTGGAGGAAGCAAAGAAGACAGCTGAAGCCACTAAAGAAGAGGCAGCCGAAGACGAAGCGAAGGAAGCAGAGACAGAGGGCAGCAAAGAATCCGATACAGAAGAGAAGAAATCCGGCAAGAAGTTATTTGGAAAGAAGGATAAGAAAGATAAAAAAGACGAGAAGATTGAGGAACTGACTGACAGACTCACTCGTCAGATGGCAGAGTTTGATAACTTCCGCAAACGTACAGAGAAGGAGAAATCCCAAATGTACGAAGTTGGTGCGAAAGATATCATAGAGAAGATTCTTCCGGTTGTAGACAATTTCGAAAGAGGTCTGGATGCAGTGAAGGAAGAAGACAAAGAAGATCCATTTATCCAGGGAATGGAGAAGGTTTACAAACAACTGATGACAACACTGGAAGGAATCGAGGTGAAACCTATCGAAGCGGTAGGTCAGGAATTTGACCCGAATCTTCACAATGCGGTTATGCATGTGGAAGATGAGAATCTCGGTGAGAATATCATTGCCGAAGAATTCCAAAAAGGTTATATGTATCGTGACTCTGTAGTGAGACACAGTATGGTAAAAGTAGCAAATTAGAATTTATTTAGAAATAGAACAGGAGGACAATTATTATGGGTAAAATCATTGGTATTGACTTAGGTACAACAAACAGCTGTGTAGCCGTAATGGAAGGTGGACAGCCAACAGTTATCGCTAACACAGAAGGTGCAAGAACTACACCGTCAGTAGTAGCATTTACAAAAACAGGAGAGCGTCTTGTAGGTGAACCTGCAAAACGTCAGGCAGTTACAAACGCAGAGAGAACAATCTCTTCTATCAAGAGAGAGATGGGATCTGATTATAAAGTAACTGTAGATGAGAAGAAATATTCTCCGCAGGAGATTTCAGCAATGATCCTTCAGAAATTAAAAGCAGATGCAGAAGGATATCTTGGAGAAAAAGTAACAGAAGCTGTTATCACAGTACCTGCTTACTTCAACGATGCTCAGCGTCAGGCTACAAAAGATGCCGGTAAGATCGCAGGACTTGATGTAAAACGTATCATCAACGAGCCTACGGCAGCAGCACTTGCTTACGGACTTGACAATGAGAATGAACAGAAGATTATGGTATATGACCTTGGTGGTGGTACATTCGATGTATCCGTAATCGAGATTGGTGACGGTGTTATCGAGGTATTATCTACAGCAGGTAACAACAGACTTGGTGGAGATGACTTTGACCAGAAGATCACAGATTACATGATCGCAGAATTCAAGAAACAGGAAGGTGTAGACTTATCTACAGATAAGATGGCACTGCAGAGATTAAAAGAAGCAGCTGAGAAAGCGAAGAAAGAACTTTCTTCTGCAACAACCACAAATATCAACCTGCCATTCATCACAGCTACAGCAGAGGGACCGAAACATTTTGATATGAACCTCACAAGAGCTAAATTTGATGAACTGACACACGACCTTGTGATGAAGACATCTGAGCCGGTTCAGAGAGCATTATCTGATGCTGGTATCACAGCTTCTGAGCTTGGTCAGGTACTGCTGGTTGGTGGATCTACACGTATCCCGGCTGTACAGGAAGAAGTAAAACGTCTGACAGGAAAAGAGCCTAGCAAATCTCTGAACCCAGATGAGTGTGTAGCACTTGGTGCTTCTGTTCAGGGTGGTAAACTTGCAGGAGATACAGGCGCAGGCGACATCCTTCTTCTGGATGTAACTCCACTGTCACTGTCTATCGAGACAATGGGTGGTGTAGCTACAAGACTGATCGAGAGAAATACAACAATCCCGACAAAGAAGAGCCAGATCTTCTCTACAGCAGCAGATAACCAGACAGCCGTTGATATCAACGTTGTACAGGGTGAGAGACAGTTTGCTAAAGACAACAAGTCCCTCGGACAGTTCAGACTGGATGGAATCGCACCGGCTCCGCGTGGAGTACCGCAGATCGAAGTTACATTCGATATCGATGCAAATGGTATCGTAAATGTATCTGCAAAAGATCTTGGAACAGGAAAAGAGCAGCATATCACAATCACAGCAGGATCTAACATGTCTGATGAAGATATTGATAAAGCTGTAAAAGAAGCTGCTGCATTTGAAGCACAGGATAAGAAACGTAAAGAAGGAATCGATACAAAGAACGAAGCAGATGCATTCGTATTCCAGACAGAGAAAGCATTGTCTGAAGCTGGAGACAAACTGGATGCAGCTGACAAAGCAGCAGTAGAAGCTGACTGCAAAGCACTGAAAGATCTGCTTGAGAAGGCAAATACAGAAGAGATGACAGATGCTCAGATCGCTGAGATTAAAGCAGCAAAAGAAAAACTGACAGAGAGTGCTCAGAAACTCTTCACAAAGATGTATGAGCAGGCAGGAGCTGCAGCTGGCGCACAGGGAGCTGATCCGAACATGGGAACAGGTGCACAGGGAGCAGGTCCGGCACCGGAAGGATTCCAGGGAGACGACGTAGTAGACGGAGATTATAAAGAAGTATAAGACCTGGTAAGATAGGTTGTTCTGTGTGTCCGGTGTAAGCCGGGCACACAGAACTTCTTTCTGTTTCACAGTATCCGTAAGAAGCTGTCAGTGGCAGGTGCTTACAGGTACAGGAAAGGCAGATTAGATTTACAGTGGAAAGGGATAAGAGATGGCAGAATCAAAGAGAGATTATTATGAAGTGCTTGGCGTAAGCAGAGATGCAGATGAAGCCACAATTAAAAAAGCATACAGAAAAGTCGCTAAAAAATACCATCCTGATATGAATCCTGGTGATGCAGAGGCGGAAAAGAAATTCAAAGAAGCATCGGAAGCCTATGCGGTACTGAGCGATGCAGACAAACGTCGCCAGTACGACCAGTACGGTCATGCAGCCTTTGAAGGTGGCGCAGGCGGAGCCGGTGGATTCGGCGGATTTGATTTTAACGGCGCAGATTTCAGTGACATTTTCGGAGATATGTTTGGTGATCTGTTTGGAGGCGGCCGAAGAGGCGGTCGTGCCAGTCAGGGACCTATGAAAGGTGCAAACATCCGCAAGAGTGTCAGAATTACATTTGAAGAAGCAGTGTTTGGCTGTGAAAAAGAGTTGGATGTTGTATTAAAAGATTCATGTCCGAAATGTAATGGAACAGGTGCAAAACCGGGAACATCCCCGGAGACATGTTCAAAATGTGGAGGAAAAGGTCAGGTTGTTTATACACAGCAGTCCTTCTTCGGAACAGTACAGAATGTACAGACCTGTCCGGACTGTCACGGAACCGGTAAAATCATCCGTGAGAAGTGTTCAGGCTGCGGTGGAACCGGTTATGTTTCCAACAGAAAGAAAATATCTGTATCCATTCCGGCAGGTATTGACAATGGACAGAGTGTAAGAATCCGTGAAAAAGGAGAACCGGGCGTGAACGGCGGACCAAGAGGAGATCTTCTGGTAGAAGTGGTTGTATCCAGACATCCGATCTTCCAGCGGCAGGATATGCATATTTTTTCTACGGTACCGATTTCATTCGCACAGGCAGCACTTGGTGCAGATGTGAAGATCAAGACCGTAGACGGAGATGTGATCTACACTGTAAAACCGGGAACCAAGACCGGTACAAAAGTACGTCTCAAAGGCAAGGGAGTTCCTTCTATCCGAAGTGCAAGCATCCGTGGCGATCATTATGTAACACTGGTGATCCAGACACCGGAACATTTAAGTGCAGAAGCGAAAGAAGCACTCCGCAAGTTCGATGAGCTTTCCGGCAATACTTTGCATACACCGGAATCATCCGAACCAAAGGATTCTGCAAAAGGTGGAAAGAAGAAAAAAGGCTTTATGGATAAAGTGAAAGAAGCTTTTGAGGATTAGAAGAGATTTATTAGCCATAGATGAATAATGAACAGAAAGAGAATGTGAATCGGATATAGAGATATATCGATGCATATTCTCTTTCTGTTTTTTTAAAATTGCTTATTAGCGATAGAAAACAGATGATAAAATTGTGCAATTGTGCTTGTCTGTGTGGCAGGACCGGTAAAAGAAGCAAAAATATTTAGTAATTTTCTTTTGTCTTCTGCAAAGAATGACTCCTATAAGTAGCAACACTGGAAAAATAATTCCTGCCAAAATTCCCATCTTTAGGTTATCTCCAAAAGCTCCTGATACCATTCCAACCAATGTAGGACCTCCTGAACAACCTATATCTCCACCTAATGCCAGCAATGCAAACATGGCTGTTCCCCCTTTGGGCAAAGCTGCCGATGCCTTGCTGAAAGTTCCAGGCCACATGATTCCCACTGAAAGCCCACAGACAGCGCAGGCAATCAGATTTAATAGCGGAATCGAGAATAATGAAATCCCTAAATAGGATAAAATACATAAAAAACTACTATAAATCATAAAGTGTTCCAAATTGATACGGTCACCATACTTACCATAAAACAATCTTGATATTCCCATTAGAACCGCAAATGCCATCGGCCCTGCTAAGTCGCCGGCTGCCTTTGAAATTCCAAGACCTTTTTCTGCAAAAGCAGAGGCCCATTGACTTACTGCTTGCTCACTTGCTCCTGCACATATCATCATAATCAACAAAATCCAAAAAATTTTCATCCGAAACAATTCCTTTAATCCAAGTCCGGTATCTCCATCCTCAAGCAATGGTGCAATGGGAACCTTTGAAAAAACAAAAGCATTTCCAATTGGAATAACCGCCCAAATAATGGCTAATATTTTCCAGTTATCTATACCGACTACATAAAAGAACACGGTTGATATGAGTACAACTCCGGCGTGTCCCCAGCAATAAAAAGAATGCAACAGGCTCATTGCTTTTTCCTTATTGTCGGATGGGCAAGCCTCAACAACTGGACTGACTAGGACTTCCAAAAGTCCACCACCTACCGCATAGATCATTACAGCAATCAAAATTCCAATAAAGGAAACTGGTAAAATCTCTGGTAAAACTGTAAGAAAGAATAATCCTGCCGCTGCTAGAACATGAGCTATAATCATTGATATCCGATATCCTATTTTATCAACAAATCTGACAGAAAGAAAATCAACCAGTAGTTGTATCCCAAAATTAAAAGTCACTAACAATGTAATTTGGGAAATTGGAATATGATAGCATTTCTGAAAAAACAAAAAAAGCAGTGGTGTAAAATTATTAACGATAGCTTGTACAATATAACCTACAAAACAGGCTGTAATTGTCTTATTATATTGGTTTTTCATTTTGTCCTCCTCTAATAAATGTGATTATATCGTAAACTTTATATCTAGTCATTGTATAAAATCATATATTTATGGTACAATATAACAAATTTTATTATTTATGAGGAAATATAGCATGGAGACTTTTGAGATAACTACAGATGAAACACTACGAGAAACCATCCAGCATGGCAACAATCGTTATCCATTTGCATACTATCCTGATAATATTTGGAAATTTGACTTCCATCGCATTGACTGGCATTGGCATCATGAATTAGAATTTCTTTATACTGCTGAAGGTACTGCGCTCTGCCTTATAGGTACAAGTAAAATAGAACTACATAAAGGTTGCGGCATATTTATCAATAGCGGTGTCCTGCATCGTTTTGAAGCACAAAGCAGTACATTTGCACCTAATATTGTTTTTTCGCCAACCCTATTAGCACCCGAAAACAGCCTCATTTACGAAAAATATATTCTTCCTGTGATAAGCTCGTCTGCTCCATATCAAGTTTTCAGTCCATCCAACACATTTGGAAAACAGGTGCTACAACTTTTGTCGCAAATTTGTACTATTCAGGAAACTAAGCCGGATAATGAATTATGTACTATACAACTTTTATTTCAGCTTTGGAACATATTGCAAAAAAATATGGACTGGACTTCTGATTCTAACAGTATTCATCGATTAAATCACAAACAAGCAAGATTACAAGCTATGATGCAGTATATTCATGATCACTACATGGAAGAGATTACATTGGAGATGATTGCGGCATCGGCATCTATCAGCAAAAGTGGAGCATTACACATTTTTCAAACTGGCATCCACTGTTCTCCGGTAGCATATCTAATTCAATACAGACTAGCACAGGCTGCTGAACAACTTTATATCACTCAAAAATCGGTTTCTTCCATTGCAGAAGAAACCGGATTTACAAGTTCCGGCTATTTCTGCCGGAAGTTTAGACAATATTATCATATGAGTCCAAATGAATACAGAAAGAAGAAAACAGAGGAAATTTCTTAATTTCTACTTTCTGTAATCATACAATATTTGGAGATGATGTTGTTTTTCGTTATATTATCTGTATCAATTATGCTGACAATATACTATTTATGCATCATATTTACAATGTTCAAAAGATAAAAGTATTCTATATGCAAATGGATAGATTTATATATTTTATCTATCTGTTTGCAATTTTAATAATAACTCCTTGTATCTCGCCAGCCTTTTATATACCACCTGATTGCAACATATACCAGTTGCACAAATAATAAGAGAAATAGCAGATTACCACAATGAATGTCTATGCACACTCTACAAGAAAAGCTAAGCGGGAATCCGCAAAGTTACTTGATAAAGTGGCAGGCAATGACTAAATAAAACATTCCCTTATTTCCCTTACGATTATCTCATAAGGGCAAAAATAAGGGAAAATTGACAACAGATGCCACAGGACATTTCGGAGAGGGTATTTTTTTTACATCCAAATGCCTGGAATCTATGGCAATCTGGTCAGATGATATTGTATATAGATATCATTGCACTTATTCCAGTAAAGGAGATGTGTCCGTTTGGTAATCCGGTTGCCAGATCACAGGCAAGACGTATATTGAGACGTCTGGAAGAATTTCAAGAGATTATTTTTGATTTTCGAGATGTGGAAATTCTCGGACAGGGATTTGCAGATGAAGTATTCCGTGTGTTCCAAAACAGATATCCGGAGATTGTACTGACCGTGCAGAATGCAAATAAGTCCGTACAGGGAATGATTCGACATGTAAGCGGTGGACGGAACAAGACTTATCCGTTATAATAAAAGATACGGATTTGGAAACGGAAAGGAGAAAAATCATGCATAGTTTTGAACAATATATGCCAACGAAGATTGTGTTTGGCAAAGAGGCAGAGTTGAAAGCAGGAACACTTGTAAAGGAATGGCAGGCAAAGAAAGTTCTGCTTGTTTATGGTGGTGGAAGTGTCGTTCGAAGTGGGCTGCTCGGACGGGTTGAAGCGGTTTTAAAAGCAGAAGGAATCGAAGTGGAAGAACTTGGAGGCGTGAAGCCGAATCCAAGAATGTCCCTTGCAAAAGAAGGCGTGAAAAAGGCAATCAATTCTGGCGCTGATCTGGTTATGGCAGTTGGTGGAGGAAGCTGTATTGATACTGCTAAAGCAATTGCAATCGCAGCAGCAAAACCGGGAACAGATCTGGAAGAATTCTGGAGTGGTAAAGTTCCAATTGAGAAGGCACTTCCGGTTGGAGTTGTACTTACGATTGCGGCAGCAGGAAGTGAGATGAGTGATTCTGCTGTATTGACAAATGAGGAGACCGGAAAGAAAGCAGGTGCACACAGTGATCTTGTGCGTCCGAAGTTTGCAATGATGAATCCGGAACTGATGTATACGTTGCCGAAGTATCAGCTTACATGTGGAATTGTAGATATTATGATGCATACAATGGAGCGTTATTTCACACCGGTAGATGGTAATGAACTGACAGATGAGATTGCAGAAGGTGTTCTCCGCACAGTGATTCGCAATGGATTAAAAGCATATGAAGATCAGCAGAATTATGATGCATTAAGTGAAATCATGTGGTGCGGAAGCATTTCGCATAATAATATGACAGGACTTGGAAGACCAAAAGATTTTGCATGTCACAAGCTGGGGCATGAGATCGGTGGCATGTTTGATGAAGCACACGGAGCAACACTTTCCGCAGTATGGGGAAGCTGGGCACGGTATGTTTACCAGATTGACATCCCAAGATTTGCACATTTCGGAAGAAAAGTCTGGGGGATTGAAGAAGTGGATGATATAAAGGCTGCACTGGCAGCGATTGAAGAGACAGAGAAGTTCTTTGAACGAATCGAGATGCCAGTATGTATTGGACAGATGAAGACCGGCGTACTGGAAGATGATGTTCTTATGCAGATGGCAGATAATGCGACAAAAGGAGATACTGTAGAACTTGGAAGCTTTAAGAAACTGAAGAAGCAGGATATGTACGAAATCTACAAAGCAGCAAATCATGAATAAGACGAAGAACTTAAATATCGACTGGAAACTTTTTTATAAGAGCGTATTTGCACTGGTAATCCCGATGGCATTACAGAATCTGATTAATGTCGGTGTGACGGCAACGGATGTGATCATGCTTGGAAAAGTCGGAGAAAAGGTACTGTCAGGAGCATCACTTGCTGGACAGGTGCAGTTTATTATGACACTGATTTTCTATGGTACGACATCCGGAGCAACGGTGCTGACCGCACAGTATTGGGGAAAGAAAGACACAAGAACGATAGAAAAGATACTTGGTATCGGGCTTCGTACCGGACTGACAACGGCGGTTGTATTTGCAGTGGCAGCACTTGGCATACCGGGGCTGCTGATGCGGATCTATACTTCTGATCCGGTTGTCATAGCAGAAGGTGTGAAATATTTAAGAATCGTGGCACTTTCTTACATATTTATGGCAGTAACACAGGTATATCTGAATATTATCCGCAGTATGGAGAAGGTTGTCATAGCAACATTTATCTATGCAGTGTCGCTGGGTCTGAATATTATTATCAATGCTGTGTTGATCTTTGGGATGTTTGGATTTCCGAAACTAGGCATTGCGGGTGCGGCGATCGGAACATTGTGTGCAAGAGGTGCCGAGACGATTATGGTACTGTTCTATGCATTCTTGAAAAATAAAATCGTACGGATCCGGTTGCAGGATATGCTGCACATTGATCCTGTTTTATGGAAAGACTTTCTTGTTTATGCACTTCCGGTTGTATTAAACGAATTAATGTGGGGACTTGGAAGCTCTGCGAATACGGCAGTGATCGGTCATCTTGGAAGCGCGGCAGTTGCGGCTAATTCTGTGGCACAGGTGGCAAGACAGCTTGCAACGGTTGTAGCTTTTGGTATTTCAAATGCAGCGGCTATTTATCTAGGCAAGACAATTGGTGAGAAGAAGATGGAACATGCGAAAGCGTATGCAGTCCGCTTTATCTGGTTGAGCCTGTTGCTCGGAGGACTTGGAGGACTTCTGATCCTGCTGGCGGCACCGCTTGCAAGAGCGAATCTGGCACTTACGGCACAGGCGGGAAGTTATTTAAGCTTTATGTTTTTTGTCATGTCGTATTTTACTGTGGCGCAGGCATTTAATACGACAATGGTGATCGGAATTTTCCGGTCAGGAGGAGATACCAAATTCGGAATGATCATGGATGTATCAACGATGTGGGGCTGCTCAATCTTATTGGGAGCGGCAGCAGCATTTATCTTCCATGCCGGTGTTCCGGTTGTTTATATGATATTGATGAGCGATGAATTGATCAAGATACCGATTACGATTAAGCGGTATTTAAGCTATAAGTGGTTGAAAGATGTCACAAGAGAAAGAGAAGAATTGGAAGGAGAAGTAGTATGATAGTTTTAGACAGTGAACAGATTGATAAGCTGATCGACAGAAATGAGATGATGGATCAGATTGAAGAAGCCTATAAGATTTTTAAAGCAGGTGATTATTATATGCCGCCGCGCCCGTGTGTAGAAGATGCGAACAAGACAATGATGTACATGCCATGTTATACGAAGGAAGTTATTGGAACAAAGATTTTAAGTATCTTTCCGGATAATGCAGAACTTGGTTTGCCATCTATCGATGGAATCATGTATCTGAATGATTATAAGACAGGGAAACCGCTGGCAGTAATGGACGGTCAGAGAGTAACTGCATGGAGAACAGGAGCAGTCGGTGGTGTCAGCATCCGTCATTTATCCAGAAAAGACTGCCATACAGTCGGAATCGCAGGAGCCGGTGTACAGGGATTCTATCAGGCATTGTATGCATGTGCGGCAAGACCGATTGATACGGTTTATGTGTATAATCACAGTGACAGAGATCTGACAGATTATCTGGCAAGACTGGAAAAAGCTATTGATAACCCGGATGTAAAGGTAGTACAATGTAAGACAGCGGAGGAGATGGTTAAAAACAGTGAGATCATTTGTACAACAACACCTTCCACGCAGCCGGTATTACCGGATGATAAGGATTTGTTAGAAGGAAAATGTATCATTGCAATCGGTTCTTACACGCCTGAGATGCGTGAGATTCCGGATGCGATCTGGGATCTGACAGATGAAGTCTACATTGAGCTCCCATATGCATGCGAAGAGAGTGGAGACTTAAGTCAGCCGATAAAAGATGGACGTCTGAAAGAAGAGCAGACAATTTTAATGAGTGATTATCTGGCAGAAAATCCGCAGGAAATTACCGATCCAAAAAAGACCACCTATTTTAAATCCGTAGGTATGGGACTTTTTGATGTGTGTATTGCACAGAAAATATTAGAAAAAGCAAAGGAGAACTAATTATGAAAGTAGTAGCAACAGAAAAAGCACCAAAAGCATTAGGACCTTATTCACAGGGATATGTTCATGGAGGAATGTTTTACTCTGCAGGTCAGATTCCGATCAATCCGGCTGTAGATGCAGTAGAAGCGGAGACAATCGAGGAGCAGACAGAACAGGTATGCAAGAATCTGGCAGCAGTTCTGGAAGCAGCAGGAACATCTTTCGATAAAGTTGTGAAGACAACATGCTTCCTTGCAGATATGAATGATTTCGCAGCATTTAACGAAGTATATGCAAAATATTTTACATCTAAACCGGCAAGAAGCTGTGTTGCTGTAAAGACACTTCCGAAGAATGTCAAATGCGAAGTAGAACTGATCGCAGCAGTAGAAGAATAAGAAAGAGCTGTTTCACAGAGCAGTGAAATAAAAAGTATCAAGAAAAGAGGACAGTTAGAATGGCAGAAGAACAAAATGGATGTAAGCCGTCAGATTGTGCCGGATGCGCACATGCAGATTCCTGCGGAAGCAAACCGCAGAGCCTTTTGAAACCGGCAAATCCACATTCACATGTGAATAAAGTAATTGCAGTTGTAAGTGGAAAAGGCGGAGTTGGTAAATCTATGGTAACAGCATCCCTTGCGCGTATTATGAGAGAGCAGGGATTTAATGTAGGAATCATGGATGCTGATATTACAGGTCCGTCTATTCCGAAGATGTATGGAATCCACAAACAGGCAATGGGAACAGAAGAAGGAATCATTCCGGAAGAGGCAAAAGACGGAACAAAGATCATGTCTGTCAATTTACTTTTGCCGAATGAATCTGATCCGGTTATATGGAGAGGTCCGGTCATTGCAAATGTTGTAACACAGTTCTGGACAGATGTTATGTGGGGAGAACTGGATTATCTCTTTGTAGATATGCCACCGGGAACCGGTGACGTTCCGCTTACAGTATTCCAGTCATTGCCGGTCGATGGAATCGTGATTGTAACATCGCCACAGGATCTGGTACAGATGATCGTTAAGAAAGCATACAATATGGCATGTCAGATGGATATTCCGGTGCTTGGAATTGTAGAAAATTACAGTTATCTTGTCTGTCCGGACTGCGGAAAGAAGATTTCTGTATTTGGTGAGAGCCATGTAGATGAGACGGCAAAAGAACTGGATATTCCGGTAATTGGAAAGATGCCGATCGATGCAGGACTGGCAGAAGCAGTGGAAGAAGAGCGTTTCTACGAGATCAGCAATGATTATTTGACCGATGCTGTAAATAAATTGTAAATGTCAAAGAGGAGAACAACCATGGAAGTAATTAAAGAACTGCCGGAGGTTTTTGAAGAATTTGCAGAACAGAGAAAGAACTCTTTCCTTGCAGTAAAACAGTTAAAAGATCAGGGGATACCGGTAGTAGGATCTTATTGTACTTATTTTCCGCAGGAGATTGCAATGGCAATGGGAGCTGCAACAGTCAGTCTTTGTTCTACATCGGATGAGACAATTGCAGAAGCGGAAAAGGATCTTCCGAAGAACTTATGTCCGCTGATCAAATCCAGCTACGGATTTGCGAAGACAGACAAATGTCCGTTTTTTTATTTTTCCGATGTCGTAGTCGGAGAGACAACCTGTGATGGAAAGAAGAAGATGTACGAATTAATGTCCGAATTTAAGGATACATTCGTAATGGAGCTTCCTAATTCGCAGAGTGAAGATTCTTTAAAACTCTGGAAGAAAGAGATCATCCGTTTCAAAGAATATCTGGAGAAAAAGTTTGATGTAGAGATTACAGAAGAACAGATCAGAGAAGCAGTTAAAGTAAATAATGAAGCGAGAAGATCTTTGAAGAAGCTTTATGAGGTTATGCGTCATGATCCGGCGCCGATTTCCGGTTATGATTTGTTCAAAGTTTTATACGGAAGTACATTTAAATTTGATCGCAAACAGATTCCTGATGAGGTAAATGCACTTGTAGATAAGATCGAGAAAGAGTATGCCGAAGGTAAGATGCAGGAGAAGAAACCAAGAATCCTGATTACAGGATGTCCGATCGGAGGTGCAACGGAGAAGATTATCCGTGCGGTTGAGGATAACGGTGGAATCGTTGTAACTTACGAGAACTGCTCAGGTGCAAAATCTATCGATAAGCTGGTAGATGAGAACAATCCGGATGTGTATGATGCAATTGCAAGAAGATATCTGAACATCGGATGTTCGGTTATGACTCCGAATCCGAATCGTTTTGAACTGTTAGGCAGACTGATCGACGAATATCAGGTAGACGGTGTTGTAGAGATGACTTTGCAGGCATGTCATACATACAATGTCGAGACATTATCTGTACGCAGATTTGTAAACGAAGAGAAGCATATTCCGTATATCAATGTTGAGACAGATTATTCGCAAGCAGATATTGGACAGCTTAATACAAGAATTACTGCATTTATTGAAATGCTGTAAGATAGAAATATCGGAAGAGAGCCTCTGGGTTTTGAACATCAAAATCCGGGGGCAATTTTAGCTATTATAAGATGTTCGTCTGGCAGTTATGATAAAGTATATTATGAAAATATGAAGCATGACCGTATTGGGGTTCGATGTTCAAAAGGAGGGATGAGAATGGCAGACTATGAAGTACATCACGAAATTGTCGCGAGCAATCAGGATGTGGATGTCCGGTTTTATCTGTCAGTGGATCAAGGAAGTTATGTCGCACCGCACTGGCATAACAGTCTGGAGATTATCTATATGCTGGAAGGCAGCATGCATGTAAAGATGGAAGATAGAGAAAAAGAAGTACAGGCAGGTGATATCTGCCTGCTCAATTCCAGAGAGATTCATTCTTTCAGGAGTACGAAGAATAAATCGCTTGTTCTGCAGGTGCCGGAAATTTTTCTGGAAAAATATATACCGGATTATGCTCAGATGCGTTTTCATATAGATCCCAACCCAAAACGCCAGACAGAGATTACGAAACTGGAATGGCTGAAAAAGGTATGCTATGACATGTATGTGATCTATGAAGTTCGCCCGGAAGGATACCTTTTGAAGTTTAACAGCCTTCTTTATGATCTTATGTATATGTTTTTACATTCTTATTCAGAAAAACTGGTAGAAAAAGAGATCAGCAAAGCAAGAAAGAACAGAGAACAATTGAAGAAGATCATGCGGTATCTGGATGAAAATCACAGCAGACAGGTAACGGTGCAGGAGACAGCCGGACAGTTTGGATACAACCCGGATTATCTGTCCAGAATGTTGAAGAAACAGATTGGACTGACTGCAATGGAATATCTGTATGAAGTGCGAATGAACCATATTCATAGAGATCTGCTAAATACAGATGATTATGTAAATGAGATTTTTCAGCGTCATGGCTGTACGAATTATAAAGTTGCCATGCGTTGGTTTAAAGAGCGATACAAATGTACACCGACACAGGCAAGAAAGGAGAAAAATAATCAGATAGAAATTATCGTTAATACAGAAAAAGATAAAATAATATAAAAAATGTCGGAAATACACCTATAGTAAGTGGATTTTGCGCCTAATCTACCAGAAAAATATCTGATAGAATATGTTAAGAAAAAACAAAGGAGAAGAGATACTATGGAAACGACAAAGATTAGTGTAAAAGAACGTTTTGCCTATGGGTGTGGAGATCTTGGATGTAATATCATTTATTCAGCAATGTCATCCTTCTTATTATTCTACTACACCGACTATGTAAAAGTAAGCGCATTGACAATTGGAACGATCATGCTGATCTCCAGATTATTTGACGGAGTTACAGACCTGATCATGGGGGTAATTGTAGACCGTACAAAATCAAGATTTGGGAAATGCCGTCCATGGATTTTAAGAATGGCAATTCCATTTGCCATCGCAGCCGTGCTTCTTTTTTCGGTTCCGTCCGGACTTGGAAACAGTGCAAAAATGGTATATATATTTATTACTTATAACCTGGTTTCATCTGTTGTATATACAGCGATCAACGTACCGTATTCAACACTGAATGCTCTGATCACACAGGATCAGTACGAAAGATCCGTACTCAGCATCTTTCGTATGACACTGGCAACAACAGGAACTTTAATTATCACCAACCTGACACTTCCACTTGTGGAATTCTTTGGAGATAATGCATCCGCATGGACGAAAACTTTTGCAGTATTTGGTGTTTTATCAATTGTTATTTTCCTTATCACATTTACAGGAACAAAAGAGCGAGTAAAACCATCTGTACAGAGCAAGCAGGAAAAGGTTCCGTTTGTAAAAGGAATCCGTCTGTTGTTCTGTAATAAATACTGGCTGATGATCACACTGACACTGGTATGTATATTTATTCAATATTCTTTAAATGGTGGAGCAGCAGTTTACTATGCAAAGGTTATTTTGCATAATGCAAAACTTGTTGGACCGATGAATCTGGTGGCAAGTGTCGTTCAGATCGTTGCAATGTTCTTCACTGCATTTATCATTAAAAGAATCGGTAAAAGAAATATGCTTATTATCGGAGCAATCGTATACGGACTTGGATTCGGTATGTTCCAGTTTGTAGGCACAAGCTACATCGGAATTATGATCGCATCCGGATTAAAAGGAATCGGAAATGCAGGTATTTCTTCCTGTATGTTTGCAATTGTATCTGACACGATTGAATACGGAGAGTGGAAGACAGGTTATCGTACAGAGGGACTGATCAACAGTGCTTCAAGCTTCGGTTTTAAAGTAGGAAACGGGCTTGGATCTGCAATGCTCGGATGGATCCTTGCACTTGGTAATTATGCAGAAAATGCAGCTGTTCAGAGCGCTTCTTCTGTAATGGCGATCAAGGCATTGTTTATCTATATTCCAGTAGCAGTTGCAGTACTTCAGATCGTGATTATGATGTTCTACAAACTGGATAAAGAATATGATGGAATCGTAGAAGATCTGAAGCAGGGAAAGACAGCCGTCGCAAAATAGAAGAAATCAGAAATTAAAAGCGAGCACGAAATAGCAGGAGGAATAGAAATGAAATTTACAGAAGGATATTGGGAAAAAAGCGAACGTGCCAATGCTTCTCATGCAATGCAGGCATTTATCGTTAAAGAAATTCCAAATGGTATGCAGATTGTTGCACCGTTTCATATCATTACGGACCGTTCCGGAGCTTTGGATGTTGGAACGATTACAATCGAATTTACAGCAATCCGCAAGGATGTGATCAGTGTCAGAAGCTGGCATTTTGAAGGCTATCAGAGAAAAGAACCGAGATTTGAACTCAACAAAGATATGCAGGATGTGGACGTAGAGATCACAGACGAAAAAGCGATTATGACTGCCGGAAGAATGCAGGTATGCGTAGACCGTAAGGATTTTAAAATCGAATATAAAGCAGACGGAAAAGTACTGACAACCTGTGGATTCAGAAATATCGGATATATGCAGTATGACAGAAGCAATTCGACAAAATTCCCGGAAAGTAACTATATGTATTCAGATTATACACCGTATATGAATACAGAGCTTTCTCTGGCACCGGGAGAGTGCGTATATGGAATGGGAGAACGCTTCACTTCCTTTGTGAAAAACGGACAGGTTGTAGACTGCTGGAATGAAGACGGAGGTACTGCTTCCCAGATTTCTTACAAAAATATTCCGTTTTATATGACAAATAAGAATTATGGAATTTTGGTAGACCATACAGATAACGTATCCTTTGAAGTGGCAAGTGAGAAAGTAGAATATGTGGGATTTTCCGTAAAAGGCGAAGAGCTTCGATTTGATCTAATCTACGGAGACACAATGAAAGATGTGATCCGTACTTATACAGATCTGACCGGCAAACCGGCACTTGCACCGGGATGGTCATTCGGACTGTGGCTGACAACTTCCTTTACAACCAATTATGATGAAGAGACAACAAGTACTTTCATCAACGGAATGGAAGAAAGAAATCTTCCGCTGGAAGTATTTCATTTTGACTGTTACTGGATGAAGGAATTCCACTGGTGTGATTTTGAGTGGGATGACCGTGTATTCCCGGACGTAAAAGGAATGTTGAAACGTTACAAAGAAAAGGGACTGAAAATCTGTGTATGGATCAACCCTTATATTGCGCAGGGCACAGGATTTTTCCGTGAAGGACTGGAAAAAGGATATCTTCTAAAACGTGCAGATGGAAGAGGAATCAAGCAGGTAGACAACTGGCAGCCGGGAATGGGGCTTGTAGATTTCACAAACCCGGAGGCAACAAACTGGTATATTGCAAAATTAAAAACTCTGCTTGATATGGGCGTTGACTGCTTCAAGACAGATTTTGGCGAGCGTATACCTGTAGATGTAGAATATTTTGACGGCTCAGATCCGTGGTGCATGCATAATTACTATACACAGTTATACAACAAAGCAGTATTCGATCTTTTGACAAGAGAGCGTGGAGAAGGTGAAGCAGTCCTGTTTGCAAGAAGTGCAACTGTCGGTGGACAGCAGTTCCCGGTACACTGGGGCGGTGACTGTTCTGCATCTTATGCATCTATGGCAGAAAGTCTGCGCGGCGGATTATCCTTTACAATGTCCGGATTTTCATTCTGGAGTCACGATATCGGTGGATTTGAGCTGACCGCAAGCCCGGATGTTTATAAGAGATGGCTGCAGTTTGGTCTGTTATCTACACACAGCCGTTTACACGGTTCCAAGAGCTATCGTGTGCCGTGGCTGTTTGATGAAGAAGCGGTAGATGTATGCCGTAAATTTACAAAATTAAAAATAAGCCTAATGCCATATATTTACCAGATGGCAGTAAATTCCCATGAAACAGGTATTCCGGCTATGCGTTCCATGGTCATGGAATTTGAACAGGATCCGGCTGTCCGTTATCTGGATATGCAGTACATGTTAGGGGACAGTATTCTGGTAGCACCGGTATTCTCGGAGGATGGAGCAGTCGAGTATTACCTGCCGGAAGGAACATGGACACATCTGCTGAGTGGTGAAAGAAGAGTAGGTGGAAAATGGTATAAAGATACTTATGATTTCATGTCTCTTCCTGTATATGTAAGAGAAAATACATTGCTTGCAATCGGTGCAAATGAGAAAACAGCTGATTATGATTATGCAGATGGTGTGCAGATCCAGGTATATGAAGTACAGGATGGCAAAGAAGTACAGTGTCTTGTTCCGGATCAGAAAGGTCAGAATGCGCTGACAGTCACAGCATTACGTAAAAATGGAACACTTACACTGGAAAGTGCCGGAAAGGATCAGCATATGACATATCTCCTGAGAAATGTAGAAGAGGCGGGAGAGATTACAGGAGCAGCTTCTGTAGAAAAAACAGCAGACGGTCTTGTAATTACGCCAGAGAAAGCAAAGGTTATTGTAACATTTTAAACCGGAAAATTTGTCAGTAAACAGATAAATAATATAAGAAAACGAATGCAAAAAGAACGTTTGTCGGCGCTGCGGGTAAACGTTCTTTTTTTGCAAAAGATTGGATATAGAACATGGTTGAATTTGCGGAGTAAACGCGATAATCTATAAGATAGGCGATAAAAGATTTTTAGAATTGTCAAGTAAAGATTATGGAGTAAGAGATGGATAAGAACATGGAAGTGGCAGAGGAACAGGTGCATATCTCTGTCCGGAATCTGGTAGAATTTATTTTAAGAAGCGGAGATATTGATAACCGGGTGGCGGGAGCGGACAAAGATGCCATGCTTCTTGGTGGCAAGATGCACCGGAAGATCCAGAGAAGAATGGGGGCAGATTACCATGCAGAAGTTCCACTTAAGATTGAGATTCCGTGTAATGGATTCACGCTGGTAATAGATGGACGTGCGGATGGAATTATCGAGAATGCATCCGGTATAGTGATTGATGAGATCAAAGGAGTTATGCGGGATCTGGAGCAGATTGAGGAACCGGTTTCTGTTCATCTGGCGCAGGCAAAGTGTTATGCATACATTTATGCCACACAGAAGAATCTGGATGAGATCGGAGTGCAGATGACTTATTGCAATCTGGAGACAGAAGACATCCGGCGCTTTCAGAGTGTATATGCGTATGAAGATCTGAAAAGATGGTTTCTGGATGTAGCCGGACAATACGAAAAATGGGCAAGATACCAGGTGCGATGGAAGCAAAAGAGAAACGCTTCTATTAAGGAAATTGAATTTCCATTTGCTTACCGGGAAGGACAGAAGAACCTTGCGGCATCGGTTTACCGGACGATCGCAAGGAAGAAGAAACTCTTCATTCAGGCGCCGACAGGAGTCGGCAAGACAATGGCAACGGTGTTTCCGGCGGTGAAGGCAGTTGGAGAAGGACTGGGAGAGAAGATTTTCTATCTGACAGCAAAGACGATTACAAGAACAGTTGCATGGCAGGCATTTGATACGTTAAAGGAGCAGGCATTGCGGATGAAAGTGCTGGTGCTTACAGCGAAGGAGAAGACCTGTTTCTGCGAAGAGACTGTGTGCAATCCGGATGCATGTCCATATGCCAAAGGACATTTTGACCGGGTAAATGATGCAGTATATGAACTTCTGACAACTTCCGATGAGATGAGCAGAGAGATTCTGGAAGAGCAGGCGAAAAAATGGAATGTCTGTCCTTACGAGATGAGTCTGGATGTATCAAACTGGGTGGATGCGATTATCTGTGACTATAATTATGCATTTGATCCGAATGCACATCTGCGCCGCTTTTTTGGAGAAAGCAATTCGGGAGAGTATCTGTTTCTGATCGATGAAGCGCATAATCTGGTGGAGCGTGCAAGGACAATGTACAGCGCAGATCTATACAAAGAAGATGTTCTGGCAGTGAAGAGGAAAGTGAAGAATACCGCACCGAAGCTTGCAAAGAAGCTGGAAGAATGCAATAAGCAGTTCCTTGCATTAAAACGGGAATGTGAAGACTGCCAGATCCTGAACAGTGTGTCACACGTTTATCTGAAGTTACTGAACCTGGTAACAGAGATGGATCATTTTTTGGAAGACTGCAAAGATGAAACATTAAAGGAAGAAGTATTGGAGTTTTATTTTAAAGTGCGGATGTTTCTCTATATTCATGACCGGCTGGATGAGAATTACCTGATCTATTCGGAGATAACGGATGATGGGAGATTCCGAATCCATCTCTTCTGTGTGAATCCGGCAGCAAATCTTAAAGAATATCTGGATAAGGGGAATAGTACGATTTTTTTCTCAGCTACACTGCTTCCCATCCAGTACTATAAGAAACTTTTAAGTACAGGGAAAGAAGACTATGCAGTCTATGCAGAATCACCGTTTGATACGAAGAACCGGCTGCTTTTGATAGGAAATGATGTAAGTACCAAATACACAAAGCGTGGAGAAGACATGTACGAGCGCTACGCAAGATATATCCGGCAGACCGCTCTGGCGAAGCGTGGCAATTATATTGCATTTTTCCCTTCGTATCGTTTTATGGAAAATGTCTGTGATGCGTTTATGAAATTACCGGGAGAGCAGATACCGGCAGTTATGCAGGCGCCGTATATGTCAGAAGAAGAACGGGAGATTTTTCTGGAAAATTTTGAAGAAAATACAGAAGAAGGTCTGGTTGGTTTCTGCGTGATGGGTGGAATTTTCTCGGAAGGAATTGACCTGACAGCGGACCGCCTGATCGGTGTGCTGATTGCTGGACCGGGAATTCCACAGGTGTGCAGAGAGCGGGAACTTTTAAGAGCTTATTTTGACGGGCAGGGAATTTCAGGATATGACTATGCGTATCTCTATCCTGGGATGAATAAAGTCCTGCAGTCTGCGGGACGTGTGATCCGGACAGAGGAAGATGAAGGACTCATCCTGCTGTTAGATGATCGCTTTCTGGATTACAGATACAGAAAAGTCTTCCCACGTGAATGGAAAGACTTTCAAATCTGCAATCTGAACAGTGCTGCAGAAAATGTGAAAAATTTTTGGTCTGTGAGAGAAGCTTCGAAAACTTCCGGGATAAATCCTGAAATTATGAGAGAATCGTAAATTACGATAATTCTTTAAGTACCGGTAAATCTTTAAGTTCCGGGAATGGAATAACCGGTGGCTGTTCGGTGAGATGTTCGCCGATGTGCTTCTCCATCCAGACCATGTTGTACCAGCGGCCAAATTTATAACCGCATTTTTCAAATTCACCGACAAAACGGTAACCTAGATGTTCATGGAAATTGATGCTGTTGCGGGTTAAGTATTCGTCATCAATCTTCGGGCAGGCAATGCATGCATTCAGATTCAGAAAGCCCTGCTTTTTCAGAATGCTTTCCAGAACGGCATATAATTTCTTGCCCAGTCCCATCTTTCTGGCATCTTTCTTCACATAGATAGAAGTCTCAATTGCCCAGCCATAGGCAGCCCGCGGATGGAAAGCAGAAGCGTATGCATAACCTACGATACTGCCGTTATGAACAGCTTTGATATACGGATATTTTGTCAGCGTATTTCGGATGCGTTCACGAAATTCGTCTACAGAAGGAATCGTATATTCAAAAGTAATTGCGGTTTCCAGAATGTATGGTGCATAAATATCGAGAAGTTCTTTTGCATCATCTTCGGAAGCGGTTTCAATTTTGACGTCAGTTTCTTTGAGGTTTTCGTTCATAGTAGTTTCCATAGTGGCAGTTCTCCCGTTTCAGTTATTTTTCCGCATCGCGCAGAATCTGTTCCTGTACATCTGGGTTGAAATGATTTTCTTTCAACATCTCAATCTCATATTTGTACGGTGCGTAAGATTTCTTCTCCTTGACTTGTGAAGGGATATAAGGCGTCTCCAGTATCTTTGGGACATCAGCAAAATCCGGATGATGCACGATATAGGATAATGCATCAAAACCAATCTCGCCGAAGCCGATATTAGCATGGCGGTCTTTGGCAGCACCGCAGACATTTTTGCTGTCGTTAATATGAAAAACGGCAATACGTTCTTTCCCGATAATATGGTCAAATTTCTGTATTACACCGTCAAAATCATGTGCGATATCATAACCGCTGTCGTGCGTGTGACAGGTATCAAAACATACACTTAATTTTTCATTGTAAGTAACCCCATCGATAATACGTGCGAGCTCTTCAAAATTTCTGCCGATTTCAGATCCTTTTCCAGCCATTGTTTCCAGTGCGATCTGAAGATCCATGTCAGGTGTAAGTACTTCGTTTAATCCTTTGATAATCTGTGAAATACCGACATCTGTACCGGCACCGACATGAGCGCCCGGATGCAGGATCAGCACATGGCTTTTGCAGGCCCTCGTCCGTTCGATCTCTGTCCGTAGAAAATTGACAGCCAGTTCAAAAGTTTCCGGTTTTACGGAATTGCCAAGATTAATAATATATGGTGCATGAACAACGATCTGTTCAATTCCCTGTGCATGCATATATTCCCATGCAGCATCAATATTTAATTCGGAAATGTCTTTGCGGCGGGTATTCTGTGGTGCACCTGTATAGAACATAAATGTATTCGCTCCGTAGGAGACTGCTTCTTTCGCAGAACCTAAGAGCATTGCCTTGCCGGACATGCCGACATGTGAACCTAGTAACATAATCATACTCCTTTTTGTACTTATTTGTTGTGCTTATTTCTATTGAGGGTCATGCCATACGAATTGTTTCGTACCTCGTACTTCCACAATTCTGCCGAGGGCATTCTTGAATCATATATCTTGATTTTAGGCTTTTTGACCCTGGCATTAAATTCTTGATATCGTAACACAAATTGCATTTTTTTACAAGAAGAGAGAGGATTGAGGTTGTTGAGGGGATTGTCTTGTGTTAGAATACATATTATGTTCAGAAGTCTGTCTGGACATAGATATATTAAAATAGGAAGACTTCTGAAATGGTAAGGAAGAATGAGTAGGAGGAAAAACATGGATAAAATTATTAATCTTGTGGAACAGGAAATTGCCGCAGCCTTTGACAAGGCAGGATATGATCGTGCACTGGCAAAAGTAACGCTTTCCAACCGTCCGGATCTCTGTGAATATCAGTGTAACGGAGCAATGGCTGGAGCGAAGAAATATAAAAAAGCACCGTTTATGATCGCAGAGGATGTTCTTGCAAATTTAACAGATAAAACATATATTGGAGAGATCGAGGTTGTAAAACCAGGATTTATTAATATTAAGTTAAATGAAGATGCAGTTGCTGCATACTTAAATGACATGAAAAAAGATGAGAATCTTGGACTGGAACAGGCAAAAGAACCAAAGACGATTGTAATCGATTACGGCGGACCGAACGTAGCAAAACCGTTACATGTCGGACATCTTCGTTCCGCAGTTATCGGCGAGAGTGTGAAGCGTATCGCAAGAAAAGCAGGACATAAAGTATTAGGAGATATTCATCTCGGCGACTGGGGATACCAGATGGGACTGATTATCACAGAGCTTCGCAAGAGACAGCCGGATCTGCCATATTTTGATGATGCATTTGAAGGAGAGTATCCGGAAGAAGCACCATTTACCATCGGAGAACTGGAAGAGATTTATCCGACTGCAAGCGGTAAAGCCAAAGAAGATGATGCATACCGTGAAGAAGCTTTGCATGCAACATATTTATTACAGAATGGTCATCGCGGATATACAGCAATCTGGAATCATATCATGCATATTTCTGTAGCTGACCTTAAGAAAAATTATGCGAATCTAAATGTAGAATTTGATCTCTGGAAGGGCGAGTCTGATGCACAGGCATACATCCCGGATATGATTGACCGCCTGAAAAAAGAAGGATATGCCCACATTGATGACGGAGCACTTGTTATCGATGTACAGGAAGAGTCCGATACAAAAGAGATTCCACCATGTATGATCCAGAAATCAGACGGCGCTTCTTTATATGGAACAACGGATCTTGCAACATTAGTACAGAGAACACAGGATTACCATCCGGATCAGGTTGTTTATGTAGTAGATAAACGTCAGGAACTGCACTTTGTACAGGTATTCCGCGCTGCCAAGAAGACTGGAATCGTACCGGAAGAGACAAAACTGTCATTCTTAGGTTTTGGAACGATGAATGGCAAAGACGGTAAACCGTTTAAGACAAGAGAAGGTGGCGTTATGCGTCTGGAGAATCTGATCGCAGAGATCGATGAAGAGATGTATAAGAAAATTACAGATAATCGTACAGTGTCAGAAGAAGAAGCAAAAGAGACAGCGAAGATTGTCGGACTTTCCGCGATCAAATACGGAGACCTGTCCAACCAGGCAGCCAAAGACTATGTATTCGATGTAGACCGTTTCACTTCCTTTGAAGGAAATACAGGACCGTACATTCTGTACACGATCGTGCGAATCAAGTCTATCCTGAACAAGTACAAAGAGCAGGGCGGTAATGTAGAAGATATTACACTTCTTCCGGCAACATCAGACAGTGAGAAAGCACTGATGTTGGAAGTCGCAAAATACAACGAAGTGCTGGAGAATGCATTTGAAGAACTGGCACCGCACAAGATTTGTGCATATATTTACGATCTTTCCAATGCATTTAACCGTTTCTATCACGGAACGAAGATCCTTGCAGAAGAAGACGCGAAGAAGAAAGAAAGCTACATCTCACTTCTGATCCTTACAAAAGAAGTACTGGAAGCATGCATTGACGTATTAGGATTTGAAGCACCGGAGAGAATGTAATCATCTGATATAGCCTCCGGCAGGATTGCAGAGATGCACAGAAGAATATGTCATGCGTTGCATGACGTGCATCTCGCAGCAAGAATGCCGAGGGCATTCTTGAATACACAAGTGAGGAAAAATATGGAGACAGAGAAATTATTTTACGAAGACAGTCATCTGAAGGAGTTTACAGCAAAAGTCATCTCCTGCGAACCATATAAAGAACAGTATAAGGTTGTATTAGATCGCACCGCCTTCTTCCCGGAAGGCGGCGGTCAGTATGCAGACACCGGAATGCTGGATGATGTACGTGTGCTAGATGTACATGAGAAGGAAGGCATCATCTATCATACGACAGAGAAGGCACTGGAAGCCGGTAAAACTGTAACCGGTAAGATCAACTGGGAAGAACGTTTTGAGAAGATGCAGCAGCATACCGGAGAACATATCGTATCCGGGCTGGTGCATGAAAGATTCGGTTATAACAATGTCGGATTTCATCTTGGGAGTGATTACTGCACGATGGATTTTGATGGAACACTGACAAAAGAGCAATTAAGAGAGATTGAGCTGGCAGCGAACCAGGCAGTCTGGAAGAACATAGACATTGTAGTGACCTATCCGTCCAAAGAAGAGCTGGCAAATATGGATTATCGGAGCAAGATCGAGATTGAAGGACAGGTAAGGATCGTAACGGTTCCGGGGTATGATGTATGTGCCTGCTGTGCTCCGCACGTAAAGAAGACCGGCGAGATCGGGATGCTCAAGCTGGTAAATATGGTAAATTATAAAGGCGGCGAACGTATCACAATGTTATGTGGTGTGCGTGCGCTGAAAGATTACGAAGCAAAAGATGCAAATGGAAAAGAGATCTCCGCACTGCTCTGTGCGAAGGAACTGGAGATTGCAGATGCAGTCCACCATATGAAGGAAGAGCAGACAGCATTAAAAAGCAAAGTGGCAGATCTGTCAGGAAAGCTTCTTGCTTACCGTGCAAAAGAGATTCCGGTGGACGTACCGATTGTGACAGTATTTGACGCCGATCTTTCAGGTAATGGACCGCGGGAGCTGATGAATCAGCTTCTGGAAAGAGGAGCGAAGATTGTTGCGGTATTTGCGGGAAATGATGCAGACGGTTATCGTTACGTCATCGGAAGCAGGGAGACGGATGTCCGTCCGATGAGTAAGAACCTTAATGCTTCCTTCCAGGGAAGAGGCGGCGGAAAACCGGAGATGACGCAGGGTTCCCTGAAAGGAAAAGAAGTCGAAATAAGAACATTTATACAGGCTGAAGCAGATGCATAAATTCTACGGCGGCTTTGGAGACTGGTACATGGCTGTTATAAGCCAGTGCCAGTTTTCTTTTTGGAAGTTCCTCTTTCATTTCCAGAAGAAAGAGATCTTCCGGCATTTTGGTCAGGCAGTAATCCGGGATAAATGCAATCCCAAGACCGATGCGGGCAAGGTCGATGAGCAGGTCGTTGCTGCTTAATTCCACTTCCGGAACAAGATCCAGTTGATGCTGCTGGAACAATGCATGCAGATATTCGCTGGTCGTGCTGTTCTTATCCAGCATGAGGATTGGATACTTCAGCAGTTCCTGATAGGACATTTTCCGGCCGCGCAGTTCCTTGAAAGTTTCATCTGCAATAAATACATCCTGAAAGTCATGTATGGTTGTGGACGTGAACATAGAGTCCAGATGACTGTTCGGAAAATTCACTACAATCAGATCGACCTGCCCGCTCCGCAGAAGTTCTACACAGCGGATGGAAGTAGCATTGGTAACTTTGATGTGCGTCCCAGGAAAAGCCTTGTGAAACTGTTCCAGATAAGGAACGAGGAAATACCGGCAGATCGTATCGCTTGCGCCGATGCGGAGCTGACCGATTCCGGAGGAGGCTTCCAATAATTGCGATTCTCCGCGCACGATCAACTGTACGGCAGGCTCAATGTGGCGCAGGAGGATCTCCCCTTCCGGAGTGAGACGGACTTTTTTTGTACTGCGAATAAACAGCGTCTGATTCAGTTTCTTTTCCAGTGTCTTGATGGACTGACTGACTGCAGACTGGGAGATAAAAAGCTTACCGGCAGCTTCGGAGAAGCTTAAGGTAGTCGCTACATAATAAAAAACTTTGTACAACTCAAAATTAATATCTGTTTTGTTATTCATAGATTTTATAAGACCTCCTTATAAATATTGGAATTATTATAAGTGAAAAACAAGTGAATTACAAGAATGGATATGCTAGAATAAGAATAGAGTGTGAAAATACAGATTATTAGAAGAATCAGGTATCAGGCAGGAAGAATCGAAAAAATAAACGGAGAAAACAAGAAATATGAAACGAAATATGATATATACTGTATTAGCGGCAATGTCTATGTTTGCTCTGCTTATCATCATACTGGTGACAAGTATTCAAATTGCCATATACGGTGATTCGGAGTATCATTTTTATCAAAAAGAATATGAGAAATATACGGTCGCGAAAGCACTGGATATGAAAATATCTGATCTGATGGAAGTTACGGAACATATGATGGCATATCTGGATGGAAAGGAAGAAAAACTCTCTGTGGAAGTTCCGGTGGAGGGTAAAATGCAGGATTTCTTCAACAGACAGGACCGGGAACATATGGCAGATGTACAGGTACTCTTTCATAAAGGAAGAATCGTACGGAGATTTGCCACAGCAGTAGCAGCGTTTTTGCTTGCAGTATTATATGTATGTAAGAAATATCTGAAAATAAAAGATCGGCAGACAGCAGGGGGACAGGCAAAACAGTGGCGGTTGCGTACAATCCTTTTTCGAGGATATACGACAGCACTTGGAATCTTTGTGGCAATCGTAGCAGTAATCGCCGCCGCATGTGTCAGAGATTTCTCGGCGACATTTACCTTATTTCACGAATTGATTTTTACAAATAAACTGTGGCTGTTTGATGCGGGGACGGATTATATGATCCGGATGCTGCCGGAAGGGTTCTTCTCGGACATGGCATTTCGGATCCTGCTTACATTTGGCGTGGCTGTGATCATATTGTGGGCTATGCTATTTATATGGAACTGTATGTGCAACCGGAAAAGGTCGTATATGGCTAAGAACAGATAAGTTGTAAAATAAGATATAGCCACACATATTACATAGATTATAAGATAGATTAATAAGATATACTAATAAAAATATTTATGTATATTAATTTTATTAATAAAATAAAATGTGTTACAATGTAACTAATGACTAGTAAAAGAGTACAAATGGAGGAAATTGTATGAGTAGTGTAAGACGAGTTTACGTGGAGAAAAAGCCTGAATTTGCAGTACAGGCAAAGGATCTTAAGCATGAGATCAAGAATTATCTTGGAATCCGTGATATCAAAGAAGTCCGGATTCTGATTCGTTATGACGTGGAGAATATTTCTGATGATACATTTGAAAAAGCATGCAATGGTATCTTTTCCGAACCACCGGTAGATATCTTATATCATAATGCATTCCCGGAGACAGAGAATGCAAAAGTATTTTCCGTAGAGTTCCTGCCGGGACAGTTCGACCAGAGAGCAGACTCTGCAGTACAGTGTATCCAGTTTATCAAAGAGGATGAGCAGCCGGTGATCAAGACAGCGACAACTTACGTAATTGTTGGCGCCGAGGGCGCGATCTCCGAGGAAGAGTTCGAGGCAGTAAAAGCACACTGCATCAACCCGGTAGATTCCAGAGAAGCACAGGAGCAGATTCCGGAGACACTCGTTACAAAATTCGAAGAGCCGGCAGATGTGAAGATCTTTGACGGATTCAAAGATATGGCAGAAGCCGAACTGAAAGAATTATATGCGTCCCTTGGACTTGCCATGACATTCAAGGATTTCCAGCATATTCAGAATTATTTCAAAAAGGAAGAGGACAGAGATCCATCCATGACAGAGATCCGTGTTCTGGACACCTATTGGTCCGATCACTGCCGTCATACAACATTCTCTACCGAGCTTACAGATGTGAAGTTCGAGGACGGAGACTATAAGGCACCACTGGAAGAGACATACAGACAGTATCTTGCAGACCACAGTGAGATTTTCAAAGGCAGAGAAGATAAATTCGTATGCCTGATGGATCTTGCGCTGATGGCAATGCGTAAACTGAAAAAAGAAGGCAAGCTTGAAGATCAGGAAGAATCTGACGAGATCAACGCATGCAGTATCGTAGTACCGATCAAAGTGGACGGTGTAGAAGAAGAGTGGCTCGTAAACTTTAAAAACGAGACACACAACCACCCGACAGAGATCGAGCCATTCGGTGGAGCTGCGACCTGCCTTGGAGGAGCTATCCGTGATCCACTGTCAGGACGTACTTATGTATATCAGGCAATGCGTGTAACCGGAGCAGCAGATCCGACCGTATCTGTCAAAGATACGATGAAAGGAAAGCTGCCGCAGAAGAAACTGGTTCGTGAAGCAGCACATGGATACAGCTCTTACGGAAACCAGATCGGACTTGCAACCGGAGCAGTCAAAGAGATCTATCATCCGAACTACGTTGCAAAACGTATGGAGATCGGAGCCGTTCTCGGAGCAGCACCGAGACGTGCCGTTATCCGTGAAACATCTGATCCGGGAGATATCATCATTCTCCTCGGCGGACGTACCGGACGTGACGGATGCGGTGGAGCAACCGGATCATCCAAAGTACATACCGAAGAGTCCATCGAGACATGCGGTGCAGAAGTACAGAAAGGTAACGCACCGACAGAGCGTAAGATCCAGCGTATGTTCCGCAGAGAAGAAGTAAGTAAATTAATCAAGAAATGTAACGACTTCGGTGCAGGTGGTGTATCCGTTGCCATCGGAGAACTTGCAGACGGACTGCAGATCGATCTGGATAAAGTGCCGAAGAAATATGCCGGACTTGACGGAACAGAGATCGCTATTTCCGAGTCCCAGGAGCGTATGGCTGTTGTCGTAGATCCAAAAGATGTCGATACATTTATGAACTATGCAGCAGAAGAAAACTTAGAGGCAACAAAGGTAGCTGTAGTAACAGAAGAGCCGAGACTGGTACTTTCCTGGAGAGGAAAAGAGATCGTCAACTTATCCCGTGCCTTCCTTGATACAAACGGAGCGCATCAGGAGACAACGGTTACTGTAGAGATCCCAAGCCGCAAAGATACGATTCTTACAAGAGAAGAAGTAAAAGATGTCAAAGCAAAATGGTTAGAGACATTAAAAGACCTGAACGTATGCTCACAGAAAGGTCTTGTAGAGATGTTCGACGGTTCTATCGGAGCAGCTTCCGTATTCATGCCGCACGGTGGAAAATACCAGCTGACAGAGACACAGGCAATGGTTGCAAAACTTCCGGTACTGACAGGAGACTGCGATACCGTTACGATGATGAGTTACGGATTTGATCCATATCTGTCTACATGGAGCCCATACCACGGAGCTATTTACGCAGTGACAGAGTCTGTTGCGAAGATTGTGGCAGCAGGTGGAGATTACAGCAAGATCCGTTTCACATTCCAGGAGTATTTCCGCAGAATGACAGAAGATCCGACCAGATGGAGTCAGCCGTTCGCAGCACTGCTCGGTGCTTACAATGCACAGCTCGGATTCGGACTTCCATCTATCGGAGGAAAAGACAGTATGTCCGGAACATTTGAAGATATCGATGTACCGCCGACACTGGTTTCCTTCGCAGTAGATGTGGCAACAGAAAAAGACATCATCACACCGGAATTAAAAGCAGCAGGAAATAAACTCGTATGGATGCAGATTCCGACAGATGAATACGACGTACCGGAATATGCAAAAGTAATGGATGCTTACGGTAAATTCACAGACGACATCAGAAGCGGCAAGATCGTATCTGCTTACGCATTAGACAGACACGGAATCGTATCCGCAGTCAGCAAGATGGCATTCGGTAACCGTATGGGTGTTACCATCTGCGACAGCGTAGATGCAAAAGACCTGTTTGCACCGGCATTTGGTGATATTATCGCAGAAGTACCGGCAGATAAAGTAGACGCACTGACAATCCCTTACACAGTGATCGGTGAAGTAAATGCAGATGCCGTATTCGCATACAAAGATGTAAAACTGATAGAAGCAGATGCAGAAGCAGCATGGAAAGAGCCACTGGAGAAAGTATTCCCAACCAACTCCGGAGCAGAAGGACAGGAAGAAGCAGTGAAGAGTGATGTATACAAAGCATCCGATATCCACATCTGCACACACAAGATTGCACAGCCGACTGTATTTATCCCGGTATTCCCTGGAACAAACTGCGAGTTTGACAGCGCGAAAGCATTTGAGCGTGCAGGAGCGAAGACGATTGTCAAAGTCTTCCGCAACCAGAATGCAGCCGACATCGTAGATTCTGTAGATGTATTTGAAAAAGCAATCGCACAGTCCCAGATCATCATGTTCCCGGGTGGATTCAGTGCAGGAGATGAGCCGGACGGTTCCGCTAAATTCTTCGCAACTGCTTTCCAGAATGCGAAGATGAAAGAAGCAGTAGAGAAGCTGTTAAATGAAAGAGACGGACTGGTACTCGGTGTGTGCAATGGATTCCAGGCACTTGTCAAACTGGGACTGGTTCCGAACGGAGCAGTTACCGGACAGAATACAGATGCACCGACACTGACTTACAATACGATCGGACGTCATATCTCCAAGATGGTGTATACAAAAGTTGTATCCAACAAATCCCCATGGCTTGCACAGGCAGAGCTTGGCGGTGTATACACGAACCCGGCATCCCACGGAGAGGGACGATTCGTAGCAAATGAAGAGTGGCTTAAGAAACTCTTTGCAAACGGACAGGTAGCAACACAGTACTGTGATCCGGAAGGAAATGTTACGATGAATGAAGAATGGAATGTCAACGGTTCTTACTGCGCGATCGAAGGTATCACAAGTCCGGACGGACGTGTATTCGGTAAGATGGCACATTCCGAGAGACGTGACAGAAGTGTAGCTATGAATATTTACGGAGAACAGGATCTGAAGATCTTCGAATCCGGTGTTGCATACTTTAAATAAAAGTGAAACTTAGAGTGCAATCTGTTTCACTAAAAGCGAAAAAGAATCAACTAAAATGAAATAAAATCAATATTTTTGCAAGTAGTACAAATAAATGTTGCAAAAAACCACAAAATTTGTAAAAAAAATACTTGCCATATGCACTCTTTTCCTTTACAATGATAAAGGACAAAGACGTCAGAGAAAAACGGGTGGATTTGTCCATCCGTTTTCTTTTTAAAAGGATGTTTTTTTGAGACAGAAAGATTTAGGAGGTAACAAGGTTATGTCATATGTTGATGAAGTACTGGAAAGAGTAGTAGCTAAGAACCCTGCTGAACCAGAATTCCACCAGGCAGTAAAAGAAGTATTAGAATCATTGAGAGTGGTAGTTGAGGCGAATGAAGAGAAGTTCAGAAAAGACGCCTTACTGGAGAGACTTGTAGAACCAGAGAGACAGTTTAAGTTCCGCGTACCGTGGGTAGACGACAAAGGACAGGTACAGGTGAATACAGGATACCGTGTACAGTTCAACAGTGCAATCGGACCATACAAAGGAGGCTTACGTCTTCACCCATCTGTAAATCTTGGAATCATCAAGTTCCTCGGATTTGAGCAGATCTTCAAGAACTCCCTGACAGGACTCCCGATCGGCGGAGGTAAAGGTGGTTCTGATTTCGATCCGAAGGGCAAATCAGACAGAGAAGTTATGGCATTCTGCCAGAGCTTTATGACAGAACTTTGCAAATATATTGGAGCAGACACAGATGTTCCTGCCGGAGATATCGGAACAGGAGCAAGAGAGATCGGTTACATGTTTGGACAGTACAAGAGAATTCGCGGACTGTATGAAGGTGTTCTTACAGGTAAGGGATTAAGCTATGGCGGATCTTTAGCAAGAACAGAAGCTACAGGATATGGTCTTCTTTATTTAACAGAAGAACTTCTGAAGATTAACGGAAAAGACTTAAAGGGAATGACAGCAGCAGTATCCGGATCCGGTAACGTAGCAATCTACGCAACAGAGAAAGCACAGCAGCTCGGAGCAAAAGTTGTAACAGTCAGCGATTCTACAGGATGGGTATACGATCCGGAAGGAATCGATGTAGCTGCATTAAAAGAGATCAAAGAAGTAAACCGTGCAAGACTGACAGAGTATAAGAAATATCGTCCGAACTCAGAATATCATGAAGGACGCGGCGTATGGTCAGTAAAAGTTGACCTGGCTCTTCCTTGCGCAACACAGAACGAATTACATCTGGAAGATGCAAAACAGTTAGTAGCTAACGGATGCGTAGCTGTATGCGAAGGTGCGAACATGCCTACTACATACGAAGCAACACAGTATCTGCAGGAGAACGGAGTGATCTTCGCACCTGGTAAAGCTGCCAACGCCGGTGGAGTTGCAACATCTGCACTGGAGATGTCACAGAACAGCGAGAGATTAAGCTGGACATTCGAAGAAGTAGATGCCAAATTAAAAGACATCATGGTAAATATCTGCCATAACATGGACGAAGCTGCAAAACGTTACGGAATGGAAGGTAACTATGTAGCAGGCGCTAACATCGCAGGATTTGAGAAGGTTGTAGACGCTATGACCGCTCAGGGAATCGTGTAAGAGAAAAAAGTTTAAAATTAGTCATATACTTGACATTAAAATTATTGATTCGTATAATAATATTGTAAAGACAGATGCGTCTGTCTGGGTGAGCTGACACCTTAAAAATCTGACATTTTAGCCAGTTCGTTGGCTGGCAGGTTGGAGAGCAACAGAAAAACTCTACAGTTAAACCGCACATAGTGGGGCGGAATGTTGGCAGACAACAGTAAAATCAGCAATATCAGAATTAGAAAAGGTTGTCCGAGAGGGCAACCTTTTTTGTATAGTGGGGAATACAAATGAAAAAATATGATAAAAAATCAGCAATAAAAATTATTGTACATGCAGCAAAAGAATATGAAGAAAAATTGAATAATAAGCACTTTTTGATTGTTTATCAGAAAAAATCACTTACTAAAACAGTAGAAATCGGTTTTCGTGATATGAACTTTTTACATTTAACAGGAGTAAAGACTAAGTTATCTGCACAACAATTTTATGCGGCATGTTTGGAGTCTAAATTAGCAGAAAGAGATTTTGAAATTGATAATAAAGGGAAGGTGCAACAGAAATTAATGGTATTACCATGTCTTTCTAAGCTTATGTCTCATCATTGTCTAGTTGGAGAATTTATTAATAGTGGGGTATATATTCGGGCAGATTATTTTGTTGGTGATACAAAAGCGATATTAAGTGTTGGTTTTCGTAATGGAAATCGTGTGGATTATCCAGTAACATTATACAATGAAGATGTAAAACGATTGTCTAACCCAACAAATAAAGTTCTTGCAATTTTTTCAAAAAGCTATAAAGAGAAATGTTATAATAAATGTACATACCTTTCAAAAGGGCAAGAGATTGGTAAGTTGAAGTTAGAAGAAGATATAAGAAAAAGAATTGAAATTGTAAGATAGCGACATTGCATGCAAGTGGTATGATCACGAGGGGGAAGAGAAGCGCATGCTACAAGTATACTTAAACCTGCTTGATACGCAGGAAGACAAAGAAAAATTTGAACAATTATATGCTCTGTACAAGGACAAGATGTACAAAGTTGCATATCAGATCCTGCACAACAGACACGACGCAGAAGACGCAGTACACGACAGTGTTATTGCTATCATAGATAATTTAGAAAAAATTAAGAAAATAAACTGTCACGAAACATGGAGTTACATTGTTACTATAGTTAAGAGCAGAGCATTTAACATCTATCAAAGAAAAGGAAAACGTTCTGAACGGGAAGCCCGGGAGCAGGACTACAGGAATTATCCATGTGAACAGCAGGAAAGTCCGGAAGACGCATATCTTTATAAAGATGTAACGACCATATTGCAGGAGCTGATTCTGGAACTGCCTTATCCGAAGCGGCAGATCCTTTATCTACACTATTATATGGATATGACGTTCGTAGAGATAGCAAAGATCGTGGAGTTATCCGAAGAAAATGTGCGCCAGATCGCTGCCCGTTCCAGACAAAAACTGGAAAAACAATTGCGCGAAAGGGGAATCACAGATGGAAATGAACAGAATCAGTGACGAACTGTTACGAGAAGCAGTAAAGCAGGCATGCGAGCGGGAAAGCACTTATTACGAAGAATTTACAAAAGATGCGAAGCATCATTTCTCGATCCGTCATCAGATACGCATGCGGCGATTATACAGGAAGATGAAGAGAAAAAAGGCAGAAGAACTTGTGGACAGATATAGGGTATATACATATCCGAGACAGGAAGCAGATGCTGGAAAAAAGCAATTTACTTCATACCGTGTGACACGGCTGCATCCAAAATTTTTACTGATAGTTATACTTCTGATGATCAGTATGAGTATGACAGTATTTGCAATAGAGCCGATTCGTGAGGGCATCTACCAGTTGATTGAAAAATGTTTTTCGGATCATACAGACATCAGCTTCGAGAAAGTGCAAAGCGAGATCAAGGGACAGGAAGAAGAAATCAAAGAATTTAAGCCACAGAAGCTGGAGTATGTGCCGGAAGGGTATGTGTTGGAGAATGAGGAGACGGATGAAGAAATTTACTATTATTCTATGTGCTTTGTAGATAAAAAAGATACGCCATTATATTATATACAAATGGGAATTGAATATTTTGATTTTACAGTTTCATCTAATGGAGAAAGAATAGAGAAAGTAGATGTAAAGAATAAACAAGGATATTGGGTGAAAGACACGGATGGCTGGAATAAGCTCTTATATGTAAAAGATGGGTATGTATATATGCTGTCCGGGCATGAAAATATTGAGAATCTCATAAGTATTTTAGAAAAAAATAAAAAAATTAAATAAAAAGTGTCACGAAGTACCTCTTTTGGTTGTTACTTATAGTAAAAGCAGAAAGGAGGTACTTTTTTATGTACCAAAGAATGAAAATGTTACTCGGAGGACTAATTTTGAGCACGGGATTGGTGGTGGCTACGCCAGTGTCCTATGCAGCAGAAACGCAAGTGAATGGAGAGGAGGATATAGAACTCGCGTATGAAAATATTGATAATTATTATAGTACATTATCAATTTCTGGTACGGAGGCAACGTGTAAATGCTATGTAAAGAGTAAAGAAACAAAAAGTATTAAAGTGACTATGAAATTGCAAAAGCATTTATCTGGTGAATGGAAAACCTTAAAAGAATGGACCGGCTCAACAACTGGAAAAATGTATAATTTAAATAAAAAGTATACAATTGCAACAGGTACATATCGAGTGAGAACAACATTTAAAGTTGGGAATGAAACCCTTACTAAAAACAGCAGTTCTGCAAAAAGATAAGGAGATAAATAGCTTATGAAAAAAAGAAAAAAGCATAAAGAAAAATATTATTTGAATTGGAAACGAATCACTGCAACGACATTAATAGCGGCACTATCCGTCACATCTGTATCATTAGATTCACTGGCGGCTGAACCGACACAGACAGCGGAGAATCCGGCGAAGACCGAAGCGGCTTTCGATGCAGATGACAGCGTAGAGCGTCCAAAAGAGCTAAAAGGTGTGACAGAAGAGGAGGCCGTGAAGAAAGAGAATACCGAGACTTCCACCACATTTCAGATCGGGAATGGTAAGAAAGTATCCGTATTCTATCAGGAACCGGTGCGGTATAAAGATGAGTCCGGGAAGCTCATTGATTATGATCCGTCACTGGTAAAAGTGGACAGTGCGAAAAGTGAGAACAAGGAAAGTCTGAAAGGCTATGCATACGAGAACGAAGAAGGGGATGCCAAACAGTACTTTCCAGAGAAACTTTCAGATGATACGCCACTTTTGATGGAAAAGGACGGCTACAGTGTTGCGCTTAGTCCGGATATGAAAAGCAAAGCTGTTGAAGTAGAGAAGGAGGACTTCACGAACGGATATGAAGAGACAGAAGAAGTCCCGCTGACAGCAGCTTATGATACTTCGGAATCGGTCACTTATGCATATACTTCCGGGGAGTCCGGGATCAAGGAAGAGATCCGGCTTGCAGAGTGTCCGAAAGAAAATACGTTTTCTTATACATTGAAATTAAAAGGCTTGAAGCTTAGAAAAAATCCGGTGGATGAAGGGCTGACTCTCTACGATAAAGAAAGCGACGAGATTGTTGGTTCGGTCGGTGCTCCGAATATGAACGATGCCAGTGGGGAGGCATACAGCGAAGAACTGACAACCAAAGTAGAGGAAGCAGGGGAAGACACCTACCGTGTAACAGTGACCGCAGACTGGTCTTATCTGAAAGACAAAGACCGTCAGTATCCGGTCGTGATCGATCCGACGATCAAGTGGACAGGCAACACCGATCTTGGGGATGTGTATATCTTAAGCGGTTCTACCTATAAAGATTACAACTTTTACACCAGCGGTGTAACGGTGATGAATGCGGGAAAAGCATCCAAGGGGATCTACCGGACCTACCTTGCTTTCAAAGATATGAAATCCAAGATCAAAGGCAACTATGTAGACAGTGCCATCCTGACTATGTATGAAACCGGAAACAGTACGAAAGGGCAGACGGTACAGGCATACCGGGTAAAAGAAGCGTGGGAGCGCTCCAAAGTAACCTGGAACAACCGTCCGGGATACAATACTTTATACAGCACGGTGAAGACAACCGGAAAAGCAAAGACTGCCAGAACATTAGATCTGACTTCTTTTGCCAGAGGGCTTGCCAATGATTCCATTGTCAACTATGGCGTAATGTTAAAAGGTGCGGATGAGACCGGAAAGTATGCGGAGTTTGTAGGTTCCAGAAACAGCACGACCAGTCTCCGCCCGAAATTGGTCGTTACTTATTATGATAAACCGACCAAGGCCACTTCCGTATCCGTAACACCGTCTTATGTAAAGCCGGGAACAGCGATCAAAGCAAACTGGACAGGGATCACATCCAAAGGATTATCCTATGTCCAGTACAAGATTGTAACATTGAATCCAACAACTCTGGAAGATGTCAGTGAGTTAGTTCCGTATTCTTCCAGTACCAAACTGGGAACCAGCGGAAGTGGCTCTGCAACGATCGCAGCGAGTACCGGCTGGAAAGAAGGCAGTTATAAGATCGGTATCCGTGGTGTGGACAAAGGAAACCTTGCAGGACCGGGAGCAGGTGCAAGATTTGTGATCGATGGAACGGCACCGACAATGGCAAAACCAGTACTGACACCGGCAACAACAAAAGAAGAGCCGACCGATGTGCAGAACCCGACAATCCAGTGGTCGGGTGTATCCGATGCGAACCTCAAACAGATGGAATACAAGATTGACGATGGCGCATGGAAGAAACTGGGAACCGGAACCAGTGGAAGTGTGGAACTTCCGGCAGGCACGATCACCGGAAATGGACAGCATAAGATCGCAGTCCGAGCAGTGGACAAAGCAGGCAACGTCAAAGAAGAAGTGTTGGATTATTATTACAAAGATAATACAGTCGGATTTGACGGTTATTTTCCAAAAGACGGAACACTCACCCTGCGGAAAGACTATGGCAAGAACTTGATCTCCTGGGAGACGGATAAAGTGTTAAATGACACGGTGTATTACCGAATCTACAGGGGAACGGAGAAAGACTTCACACCGAGTGAAGAAAACATGGTCTGTAAGAAAGTGTTCAAAGGTTACTGGATCGATCTGGAAAGTGCAAAGGACGAGAAATGGTATTATAAAGTAGAAGCTGTCCGTGCAGATTCTTCCGGTGAGATCGAAGAGCAGGAACTGATCGATACGGTATTAAGTGGAAACGGAACCGCACCGGAAGAGTTTGAGAAACATACCGGAAACCAGGACTATCTGGGCTACCAGAGTTTCCAGACGCCGACCGGAAACGGAACCGTAGAAGACCAGAGTGGAAATCTTACTTACAGTCAGGAAGACGCCAATCTTCCGGCAAGCCAGTTGACATTTGAGATGGCGAGAACTTATAACAGCCAGTCTCTGTTTAACGGCATGTTAGGAAATGGATGGAGTGATACCCTGCATAAAGAACTGGTCAAAGGCGAAGATGGCACGATGTATTATCTGGACAGTGACGGAAGCATCTATCATTTTAAGAAGAGTGGGAATACTTACGTTTGTAAAGAGACGAAAGATCTGACACTGAATGATGGAAGTGTAAAAACACCTTCCGGTGATACCGCAGCCAGCGTAAAGAGTACCCAGATCGGGGAGATGAGTTACTCTTATAAAGAAACAATCGCAGAGGAAAATATCGTAAAGAACCGCAAACATGCCTATACGATCAAAGATAAGAAAGGTATCCTCTATCGTTTCAATAAAGAAGGACAACTGGTAGCGGCGCTTGATCCGAACGGCACATTTCTTCTCTATGAGTATTATGCAGATGGAAGACTGAAACGGGTATCTTCCGATGCATTAAAGACAATGGAACTGAGTTATCAGAAAGATTCCGGACTTCTGGAAGAGATCACACTTCCAGACGGAACAAAACTCTGCTATACTTACAGTAATGGAAGATTAACGGAAATGAGCCATTGCAGTAAGGACGGCAAAGCATTGGTTTCTTATGCGTATGGCTATGACAGCGGTCACCTGAACAGTGTAACGGATGGCAAGGCACAAAAATATACGATCGCTTATAATGGTGAAAAAGTATCCGCAGTGACTTACCCGAACGGAGAGAAAGAAAACTGGGGATATGCAGGCGGAAAAAACAACCATAACAAAGAAAGCTTCTGACGGGACAGAAGTCCGCACGAACAGCCGGGAGTATGACACAAAGAGCGGAAAAGTCACAAAAGAGACCGAAGCGGATGGAAGCGTAACAACTTATACTTATGGCTATGCAAAGAATCCATATCTTGTGACAAAGACAACAAAGCAGACCGGATACGAAGAGCTGAATGACGGAAAAGTCGAATGGAAGACCAAAGAGTCTGTTACTGAGACCAGCTATGATGAGCAGGAAAATACCATCAGCGAAACAGAAGAAGACGGAACGAAAACAGAGTACACCTATGACACGACCAGTGAGTGGACGGAAGACCAGCCGAAGACAGAAGTTGTGACTAAAGGCGAAACTGTCATCAGCAAGGAAAACTATACCTATAGTAAGACCGGAAATCTGAAGAAAGAAGAGGAAAGTTCCGATCCTTCCAATAAGAGTGTGACAGAGAATACTTACGATGGAGATGGAAATGTCTTAGAATCCACAACAACAGTAGCCGGGATTGAGACCTCCAAAACGACCTCCAAGTACGACCTTTCCGGAAATGCAACGGAATCTGCAACCACCAGTGGAGACGTAGAAAGTCAGGAAAAGAATACTTACGACGTCATGGGACGCGTGACAAAGAAGACAGATCCGGATACCGGAGAAGTAACGGAATATACCTATGATGAGTTAGGAAGACAGATCAAATCTGTCAGCACTCTGAATGGAAAGAGTCAGACAACGACATCCGCTTATGATGCCAATGGAACGGTTGTTTCCGAGACAGGAACAGACGGAGTAAAGACGGATTATGTATACGATTCCCTGAACCGTGTGGTAAAGAGAACGGTTACAAAGGGTACATCCCTTACTTACACTACTGCCTATTCTTATGGGGATGTTACGGTACAGGATGGCAGAGGAACCAGAACGGTTAAGAATGCATCGATCCAGAAGGAGAGCTATCCAAGTGGAACAACAGCATCCGAGACGTATACCGATGCTTCCGGCAATGTCGTCAGAGAGAAAGCGAATGGTCTGTATACCGATTACACTTATGATATTTCCGGTAATCAGGTCGTTGCATACGAGAATGGAACCGGTGCGGACGCAGCAGAAGGTAAAGTGACACTGGCGCTTTATGATGAAGAAGGCAGAAACTTTGCAACGATTGTGAATCCAGGCGTATCCGGGGAAACCTATCAGGTCAGTGAGGACAGTCTGGTTACCAAACAGTCTTACGATACGAAAGGAAATGTCGCAAAAGAAACCGATGCCATGGGAACTGCAACCGCGTATTCCTATGATGCTTCTGACCGTGTGACAGAAGTGACACAGAACGCAGGAAAAGACGGAGCAGTTGTAACCAAAGCCTCCTATGAAACGGACACAGAGAACCAGAAGAACAAGACAACCATTACCGATGCAGGTGGCAGAAAGAGTATTGAAGTCACGGATGCGGCAGGTCTCATAAAGAGCAGTCAGGATCAGGGCGAGAAGGAAGACGAAAGCATCGCAACCGCTTACAGCTATGACAGCCGTGGAAACCAGACAAAGGTTACTTATGAAAATGGAGACTACCGGGAAGATACTTACGATGCAAGGAATCTGAAGACCGTATCGAAATACTATCAGGCAGACGGAACCCAGACATTGCAGACGAACTATCAGTATGATGACCAGTATCGTCTTACGAAGATGACGGATGCGAAGAAGTCCGGCAGTGCGATGAAAGCATACCGCTATACTTATACCGGTTATGACGGATTCGGAAGAACGGCATGGACAGCGGAAGTCTCACAGGAAACAGAGCCAAGTGATGCCCAGATTGCAAAACACAAGATCTCTTACAGCTATGATACGGAAGATAAGATCACGGAAGTTACTTATGCGTTGGCAGAAGACGGAAGAGTGGAAAGCCTGCACTATGCGTATGACAAGAACCAGTATCTGATCGCCATCAAAGCAAAGATCAAAGGCAGTGACGAGGAAAAACTGATCCGCAAATACCGCTATAACGAACGTGGAAAACTGTTTACGATCGTTGATTTCACAGACTACCGGGATAAGAACGAGAGCTATGTGGCAAGGTTCTATGAGTATGATACATTGGACCGTGTATCTTCTATGACGTACAAAAGTGGTACAACCGTTCTGGAAGCTTATACTTATTCTTATGATAAGAACAGCAACATCGTGAAGAAGACTGAGAAGAACAGTACCGCAAAAGAGGAAAAAGACCATACCGATCGGACAACGGAATACACGTACAATGTACTGGGAAGACTGACGAAGAGTGTCGTGACCGACCATAAGAAGAATGAGGAAAAGACCACCACGACTTACAGTTACGATTCCGCAGGAAACCGTACAAAGAAAGTCAAGGGTGAAGAAGAGACGGCGTATACCTACAATGGTCTGAACCAGCTCTTAAAAGCAAAGACAACCAAAGGAAATACCGTAAAGAATGATATATCTTATGAGTATGATGTCAACGGAAACCAGATCAAAGAGACCGATAAAGAGACAGGAGACAGTGTAGAGAATACTTACGATGTAGAAAACCGCTTGAGTACGGCAACTGTAACGAAGAAGAAGAGCGGTACATCCGGCAATGAGACGGTCAGCCTGACACAGGAAAACCTGTACAATGGAGAGGGACAGCGCATCCAGAAGAAGGAAGCAGGAGAAGTGACGAACTACTTCTACGAAGACGGCATGGTATCCTACACAACCGGAGCAGACACAGGAGAGAAACTGATCCAGAACCTGTCCGGACTGGAAGACAATGTGATCTATGCAGAACAGAAAGTAACCGGAAAAGACGGAACAACAGCCTCTTATCAGGATTTCCTGTATACGAAAGACATCCAGGGCAGCACCTCTAGCATCCTGAATAAGGATACAAAGGGAGAACTTTCCTACGAATATGACGACTTCGGCGAGACCAGTATCCACGGAAGCAGTGCCTTAAAGAATGAGATTTGCTACACAGGCGGCATCTACGATGAAAGCACCGGACTCTATTACCTGAACGCAAGATACTACGATCCGGAGAATGGAAGATTCCTGACGGAAGATACCTACCGGGGAGAGGTGAATGATCCAGATACTTTACATCTGTATGCATACTGTGCAAATGATCCGATCAATTATGTAGATCCGAGTGGACATAAATATCATACAACAAAAGCAAAAAAATCTAAAAAAAGAAAAGCACCATTCAAATATATAGTTGGAAAAACAACAAAAGTTTCTTTGGTAACGACAATAATAGTCAGGGAAGTAGCTTCAAAGCTTGCCGAAAAAATTCCAACAGTAAGTCCTTATTTACTTGTGCTAAAAGTGGGTGTAAGTGTTTTGGGTATAGCGGCTGAACTTAGTACAAATGCTATAGTAAAATATAAATTATATTCTAGAAAAGTTGGAAAATATACGAATTATAAATGTGTTTGGTCGGTTAAGTTTTCATGGGGATACAAGACACCAAGAATTACAACTTATTCAAATGTTTGATAATAAAAAGTTTACTATAAGGTAAGGAGTATGGACTTTAAAGATATGTTACAAGGAAGCTTACGTATATAGTTATAGTGATAGGAGAAAAAATGATAAATAAAAAAAGATTAATACGTTTAATATTAGAAGTGTTATTTTATGGCTTTATTATTGGTATAGGAGTGAATTATCCATATTATCAGAGAGCGATAGTGGCACTAATGGTAGTAATAAGCGTAGGAGAAATTATTTATAGTTGTGTTTTATGGAAAAAAACTAAGGAGAAAAATAAGAAATAGTCTGCAATGATGAAGCAAAAAAGGGATTTCTGTATATATCAGAAATCCCTCTTTCCGACTAAAATTAAGAAATTCCTTCGGGTTTTTTAAGCTTTTCCGTAACAAAACAAGAGCAACAAACGTTATTATATATATAAGACAATTTTATGGAAAGTGGGAAAAGATAAAAAGAATACTACTTAAAATGGCAAGGAATAAATTTACAAGTGTAAGTAAGATTCTTTGCCCTTATGTAGATAGAAGAAGCTGCTAACTGAAAGGTAGGTAATTTGATATGACATGTGTACGTAAAGATAAAGCTTGGGAAATTGTTGTTTATAAAAACCAATATTACGTTGAATTGTATGGATGTGCTATTCGGGTATATGATAAATCATTTGAATTAGTGTATCAAAGAGATAATCCGAAAGATTTTTATTCACAAATTATAATTGTAGAAGATACATTATTTGCGCAGGGACAATGTAATCCATTTATTGATGTGTTTGAATTGCCACAGTTAAAACTGAAAAAAAGAATAAAATGGAACGGAGAAAGGGATTATGAAAGAAATGAGCATGTAAAGATGTTATATAGAAAATCCGAAGGAAATGTATATGCAAGTTTATATTCGCAGAAAAAAGATGTATCAATTATTACAGCAATTAACATTAAAGAGAATTATTTAGAAAGAGTAATTTGGAAAGCAGAAAATGTATTTTTAGAACAAATGTTGTATAGTGAGAAAAGAAATGACTATGCATTGCTGTATAGAAAAATATATGAAAATAAAGATGAAGAAATATTTACGAATAAAATAGTTTGGGCAAAGAAGAAAGAAAAAATTTTAGAGATTGAAGTAGAAAAATCGGGGGATATAGAAAGTTTTGGAATTGATTTAAGCGGTGAAATATGGTGTTGGATTGAGCCGGTGTATAAAAGTGGCTATATTTTGCAAATAGAGAATAATAAAAAAATAGCAAAGGTAAAAGAATTGGTTACATTTTCAAGAGAAGGTTTCGCATTTTCTAAAAAAGGTAAAATATATCTTTATTCATATGGGGAAAGTGTATGTAAAAAAGTTATTGAAATGGATAAAGAGTGTGAAGGCTTATATCGAATACAGTTTATAGGTAAAGAATACATTGCTGTTCGCGGATGTAGATACATGTATTGGTATAAAATATAAGAATAAAGAATGAAATTAAGAAATTCTTTCGGATTTTTTAAGCTTTTCTG
>NZ_QUFR01000007.1:0-1001 GCF_003478575.1 Dorea sp. AF24-7LB | reverse complement strand
AAATTAAGAAATTCTTTCGGATTTTTTAAGCTTTTCTGTAACAAAACAAGAGCAACAAACGTTATTATATATATAACATCATTTTATGCAAAGTGGGGAAAGATATGCAAAAGAGAAGAAAAGGAATAGTAGCAGTAATGGTTCCGGCGTTATTGCTGACCGGCTGTATGCGGACTGCGATGAACAGCCCGGAATGGAAATTGCGGGAATCGATCGAGACATCGAATTTACAGGGAGTGAAAGAAGCCATTCGGGATAAGAAGCTTTATGATGGAAACACTGGACGCAAGTGACGAATCGGCTGCGAAAGCACTGGAATGTGCGGTGAATCTTGGCGATTACAGTATGGTGAAGAAGCTGATAAAAATCGGCGTGGATATGAATCAGGAGATTTCGCCGGATGGTGATGCCGAGTCGGCAGGCGATGAGGACGAATCAGCAGTAAAACATACCGTTCTGCATGCAGCGGCAGAGTGTACAAGCGAAGATATTGCAAAGTATCTGGTGAAACACGGAGCGGATGTGAACAAGAAGGACGGTGATGGGAATACGGCATATGACATTGCGAAGGAAAATCAGTTTTTTTCGGATGTTGATTTTTTAAAGTAGGAGTGTTTTGGGTGAACACAAAGTAGGACGGCTATGAAAAAGAAGAGAAAGAGTTTATGGATCGTGTTAGTTTTCCTGTTGGTAATTATTTATCTGGCTGGATATTACCTACTCTGGATGCGGACGAATCCGATCAGTTATTATTCGGAGAAAGCAAAAGGAAATTACAATTTCAGCAGGGTTCTCCATAACGCAAGAACCGGTGATGCGAGAATGTTGGCAATGCTGGGAGATAAGACATATTATTATGACTATTCGGATAAGAAACTAAGAACTGTGGATTCGAAAAGTGGAAAACTTCGGTCGGCGCTGGAAGATGCAGGAACTTATACGAATGGAAAATACATATATGTGAATTCCTGGGATGCTCTGCGCCAGTATGATGCGGATGG
>NZ_QUFR01000006.1:0-193897 GCF_003478575.1 Dorea sp. AF24-7LB | reverse complement strand
TTCCGGAAAAGGGTGCTCTGAATCTTTGGAAAGCATGCACTATTGCATTGGAATATTCATAGTAGTGGTAGTTATACCGATTTCAGCAGTCTGTAATAATCCTGTTGGTTCACCGATACCTGTTCCATTGATGAAAATGTTTTCTTCCGCTCGTCCGAAACGTCTGGCAAATTCATTGTTGAGATATGCTTCTACAGGGAAGTTCATGGCTGCGATGAAAGTGCTAGTCAGTTTGGAAAGGACAGCAAGTTTATAGGAACTGAATGAAATTTTATTGAAGGTATCACTGTCTTTTGGGAATGCCATGTTTTCTGCTGTGATTTTTGCGTCAGCAGTAGATACCACTGTCTGGATATATCCATCTCTAGTTGGTGCTTTTACGACTGTACCGTATCTTCGGAAAAGGTTTTCTTTTTCAAGAGCAGCAGTATAATCTTTGTTGAATCCAACAGGAATCATATAGCTGTCAGAACCTTCGTCATATCCTTCCTTGAGTGTGAGTGGATCAATTCGTTTCTTACCACGAATCATATCGTGGAAGGGAGGTGAGTGCAGATGGCAAGAAATATTACAGTTATTCCTCCGACAGCAAAGCTGACGGATGGAAACACGGCAAAGAAAGAGATGCCAAAAATCAGAATGGCAGCATACTGCAGGGTGTCAACAGACCAAGAAGAACAGTTATCAAGTTAATGAGAATCAGGTAAATTATTATACAAATTATATTATGAACCATCCGAACTACGAACTCATCGGAGTATATGCGGATGAAGGGATTACAGGAACCAGTACTAAGAAGCGTGAAAACTTTAAAAAGATGATTGCGGATTGTGAGGCTGGAAAAATCGACAGGATTATCGTAAAATCTATCAGTCGATTTGCAAGGAATACGTTGGATTGTCTGAACTATGTGCGAAGACTGAAAGAGCTTGGGATTGGAGTAACGTTTGAAAAAGAGAACATCGATACACTAGATGCAAAGGGAGAAATTCTTCTGACGATATTATCGTCATTGGCACAAGATGAATCCAGATCCATTTCAGAAAACAGCACATGGGGAATCCGTAAGCGATTTGAACAAGGGCATCTTCTTGTAAATACTACAAAGTTCATGGGATATGATAAGGATGAAAATGGAAACCTTGTCATAAATGAAGAACAGGCTGAAACAGTGAGGCTGATTTATGTTAAATATCTGCGTGGAAGAAATTATTTTAGCATTGCAAAGGAATTGAACGAAGCGGAAATTCCGGGGGGGGGAATGGAGAAGTTAAATGGATTGCCAGTACGATTGAGAAGATGCTCCATAATGAAAAGTATAAGGGAGATGCACTGCTTCAGAAAACTTACACTGTTGATTTCCTGACGAAAAAGCGGGATAAGAATAATGGGCAGGTTGCTCAGTATTATGTGGCAGACAGCCATCCCGCAATCATTGAACCAGAAGTATGGGAAGCAGTTCAACTTGAAGAAAAACGCAGAAAAGAATTCATGAAAGCACACCGCATCAAAGCATTTTCTTCTAACATCGGAGAAAATCCATTTGCTAGTAAAGTTATCTGTGGAGAATGTGGGGAAGCATTCGGAAGAAAGAAATGGAGACTTCGTCCAGGGGAATACAGAAGTGTTTGGCAGTGTAATGCCAGATACAGAGAAAAAGGTGTCATGGGATGCGCTAACAGGCATATTGATGAAAGCACCTTGGAGCAAGTTTTTATAAAATCATGGAACGTATTGATGGAGAATAAAGAAGCCTGTGTTGAGAAATGGAAACAGTTGCAAAAAGGAAAGAATCCGTTGCTAGCATACCGAGCGGAGAAGCTTCTGGAATATGCGGATAAGGATGTACAGACGTTTGATGCGGAGCAGATGCATGTGATTTTGGAGTGCATTGTGACATACGAAACGGGAAAGCTTTCTGTGAGGTATTTGGATGGGACAATCGTCGAATTATAAAAGGAAAAGTGATGATACCGACTGGAGTGAAATCTGGTCGGTTTTTCTTTTGTCTTGTGTTATAATTTGAGAAAAATAACACAAATCTTTGGGAGGTTTTGTAATGGCGATTTCAAACTTGTATTTGGACTTTATCAGATAGCGAATTAGAAAAGAATGTTTACATACAAAAATACGATGATGAATCGTTTAAAGAGATGCATAAGAGTTATTGTTTGGATGCAAAGATTACAGAAGATAATTTTAATAAGTCAAAAAAGATTGCTAAGTTTTTAGAAGAACATCCAGAATATAAAGATAAAAGTATAAATGAAATTTGTTTAGAGGCAGGTGGACAAAACTTGCTTTTTCAAATTGTATGTTTGCAGCATTCTTTGCAGAATAAGGATATGCGTAAAGAAGTAATCATAAATAAGCATGAAAATATTTATCCAGAACTTTTTCCATTAGATGAATAGGTTAAGAAGAAAGGGGAAAAGAATTTTGTATTGAAAAATTAAAATAATGGTCATAACATTCTAAATGTGTTATGATATAATTAAGTATGCCTAAAAGGAAGATGTGTATATGACAGATGTTGAATTTCAGAATTTAATGAAATTGAAGAAGGTATTTGTTAAGGAGGCAATTGAATTGCCTAACAACGGGGAAAATGAAACTTATGACTTGGAGAGTATAGCAACCAGGGATAAGTTTTATTTGGATGTAGATAGACGTGGACGGATTGAATTGTCAAGATTTAAATTGCAGAATAGATATGCAGTTACAAAGTTACCACTTGTTAGAATAGATATCGACTCTCCACCGCATTTAAATCCAGATGGGACAAAAACCTCAAGAAACCATATACATATTTATAAAGAAATGGATAATGATACTGGAAATCTTCCATGGGCATATGATTTAGAAGGATTTGAGCAAATAAATTTTAATGAAAATAGAATTAATTTTATGGAAATTTTTTCTGATTTTTGTGAATACTGTAATATAAGTATGGATAATGTGCAGGGCGTGATATGATGAAAACAAAGGTAGATATGGATTTTGGAAAGCTATATGTAGATTGGCTAAAACAGAATATCGATCAGTATAAGGTAAATGAAACTACCTTTAGATTAACGTTGCCCTTTTTAGATAGAAATAATGACCTCATAGAAATGTACATTATAAATAATGGTGATGGAACTTATTCTATTACGGATGATGGAGCTACTATAAGTGATTTGCAATTAGGTGGATTTGATTTTTCTACAAGTGCTAGACGAAAATCTATATTAGAAGCAATTGTATCTGCACATGGAGTGACAAAAACAGATAATGATGAGCTAATAGTAAATTGCACAACCAATGATTTGCCATTAAAAAAGCACATGCTAGCTCAATGCATGGTTAAAGTGAGTGATATGTTTTATTTATCAAGAAGTAATGTACAATCAGTATTTCTTGAGGATGTCCAAAAATTTTTTGATGCTCATGATGTGAGATATATTGATAACATTTGCCTTACAGGAAAAAGTAAGTTAACAACACATTATGATTTTGCTATTGCTCGTTCGAAAAACTCAGCAGAAAGGTTTATTAAAGTTGTAAATAATATGGATTTAAATGCCGCACGAAATATTATTTTTGCGTGGAACGATACAAAAGATATGCGCCAGCATGAGGCAAAGTTATATACATTTATTCAAAATACGGATAAAAAAGTTTCTGATGATGCGTTAGGCGCATTGAAAGAATATGGTATTAATCCTGCATTGTGGACAGAAAAAGATAAATATATTTCAGAATTAATTGCTTAATTAACTTGCTATACCAGAAACAGTATTGTAACATGCAACACCACAAGGAGGTGATTGCAATGTCAATGCAGGAAACAGTAGACATGTTCGTTGATGAAATTCTGGAAGAACATCTGCGAAGGTTACAAGCTGAAAGCGAGGAATGTCAAGATATTAATCGAAGACTTTTGAAGCTTTCAGATAAGGTTCAAGAACATCTGAATACGCTCAGTGACAATCAAAGAAAAGTACTTACAGATTACAGTGATACCCGCAACGAACAGGAAGGTGCGAATTATAACTATTTGTATCTTGCCGGACTGAAAGATAGTATTCAGATACTGAAGTTCTTGGAAGTATTGTAAAAAATGAAATGGAGAAGGTGGTCATGGTGGCTGCCTTCTTTTGCATAGAAAGAAACATCTTGACATTTTTGAAATTCAGAGTGATTACTGAACAACAAAATGGAAAGGTGGACATGAAATGTTAAATGAAGAACAAAAGAAACAGATTCGCCAGATGGCAGCAGACGGTGTGGAATATTGAGAAACTATGAAATGTATACAGGCATCGAAGCAGGATATTATTGATTATCGCAGCGAACTTGTAGAAACGGGATGGACTCCCAGAGAAGAGGATACTGATGCGGAATGGAAAGAAAATTCTTGCCTATGGTGCGGAAAAAAATATGAGACTGCAACAACGGGTAGAAAACGCAAATTCTGCAGAGATCAGTGCAGACGCAAATATTATATGCTTTATCCCACAACACCACGGTCATCAGCACAATGTGCATATTGCGGAAAGGTTTTTGAAATGGTAAACTTAAAACAGAAGTTTTGCAGTCATGAGTGTTATATAAAAAATCGTTTTTGGAGTAGAGAAGACGCAGAACAATTGGCGGTTGCACTGATAACTGGAGAAAAGATAAACATACCACAGTGGTTGAGGGATAACTGAAAGACCAGTTGTAGATAGCATATTAATGCCAAATTGTATCAGATAATTTTCTGAGGGAAAAGTTTCGCTAATCAGTATGCTATCGTACGCTTACCGCATGTGGAGTGCATATGTCTGCTGTCGAAGGTAGAAAAATAAATAGAGAGAGGTAGCGTAGTGATATGCTCCATCTATGATCAACAATGATTATTTCACTGTCTCTTATAGAGGGAGCATATCACTTTAGAACGGCTCATTTCTTTTGCCTTTTATGATTCTTTGTTTTTTAGCTTACAAATACCCTGCGTCATGGTTCCCATCGGGCAAAATGCACACCATGTACGGGGTTTGTAGAGAACCATAACGATCAGACCCAGCAACAGAGATGTCAGCATGAGGCTATAAAATCCAAAGCTGAACTGCGCCACCCAGTCGGTGACCGTACCGGCTGTATAAGTCCAGTCCCACGGCACACGGAATGTCCAGAACAGATTAATGGCTTCCCGCAGAGACGGAGCACCTTGACAGCCCCTAGTGAACAGGTATTTTCACACACACCGCAGAGCAAATCATTTTTCTGTGACGAGGTCACATTGATAAAATCCGGTGTTCACTTAGCATCAGATTTTTCTCCGCTTGAGTACCGGCAGATTTCGGTCAAAAGCCTCTTATTTCGCGTGCAAAATCAAGATTGCTCCGAGAAGAAATCCCGCGAATCGCCGGATCCTCCCGTAATTTCGAGAAGATTTCGGGAAATATGGAAATTCGTCCCGCCGCAGAGTTACAGGGCGAGGTTAAATAAACAGAAAGGAAAGGATAGTACAATGCGTAGGAAAATATTGATATTTCTATTGACAATGATCCTGGTTCTTAACGCAGTACCACAGGGCACACAATTGTTCGCTACAACCGAAGCCTCAACAAGCACAGTGATAACTAAAGTACCGGTAACTGCAAGGAATAAGCAACATTCAAATATTAATAAAAAGAAAAAGAATATGGTGTTTTCTTGAGCATAGATGCATCAGAAATGAAAAAACTCTATGATTACAAAGAAGTGGTCATAGATGCTCAATATTTTTCAAAGAGAGACATTCAAACCTTGCATAAAAAAGGCGTTAAGGTTAATACGTATTTGAATGTCGGTTCTATTGAGAACTTTAGAAAGTATTACAAGGATTATGAGCATCTTGCGATAGGTGATTATGAAAACTGGGATGAAGAGAAATGGATCAATGTTTCTAGCCTAGAATGGCAGAAGTTTATAAAAGGATTATCTGGAAAGTTATTAAAAAAAGGCGTGGATGGGTTCTTTATAGATAATTGCGATGTTTATTGCTATGCTAAAACAAAGAAAAATTTTGTTGGTCTTGTTAAAATATTAAGAAATATCAAGTCACTTAAAAAAGAAGTTATTATTAATGGTGGCGATGTTTTCGTAAAAAAATATAAAAGTCAATACGGAACTATGAAGAGCATTATGACAGCTGTTAATCAGGAGTCTGTCTGGAGTAGGATTCTATTTAACAAAAACACATTCGGTAAGCAACCGAAGGATGTACATAAATATTTCTCAAATTATGTAAAGTTATGCAAAAAAGATGGAATGAGAGTGTATCTGTTAGAATATACGAAGGATAAAAAATTAATATCTAAGATTAAAAAGTATTGTAATAACAATAAATTTAAGTACTATATTTCAGATTCAATAGAGCTAGACTAATACAGTGTGTCATGCATATATATAAAAGCATAAGTGCGAATTATGTTTTCATAGAGAAACGATTGTTTCAAGTCTTTTTTATTATAGTGTTATGATAAAAGACATAATGGTATAGAAAGAAGAATAATATCAATGCATTTATTGAATTTAAATAATTTCATTTAAAACGGAATCGGAATAAGATGGAACGCTTTAGACAATTATACGGGATGCCGCTTAGCTCGCTGTCACTTGCGGTAGCGAGAATAATTTTGGCTCTATAAACTTTTTAGGGGTTTTGTAAAAATCAGCTTTAACGAAGTTTGTGGTGTTTATGAAAAAAGAAAGACGATAATCATTTTACACACATTGAATTGATTATCGTCTTTTTAATTGGAATCAAAGAGTAACTTCTGCTCATCTTTATACAATCTTAATTTCAAAACAAACTTACTTACGCCCATTTAATACAAATAAAGATAGAATAAAGCAATATAAAAAAGAAATTAAGATTATGAGGATATAGTTATGCAACAGACAAACAGATCAAGACATCGACATATAACATCATTTCAAGTGATTAGTTTAGGATTTTTATCCGTGATTCTCTTAGGCAGTCTGCTTTTGATGCTGCCGATTGCTACAAAAAGCGGTCAGTGTACCTCCTTTTTGGATGCTTTGTTTACCGCAACTTCTGCGGTTTGTGTGACGGGACTGGTTGTTCATGATACGGCAACCTACTGGTCTTTATTTGGCCAAGGAGTTATTTTACTGCTGATTCAAATCGGAGGTATGGGAATTATTACGATTGCTATTGCGATTGCTGTTGTTTCAGGACGCAAAATCGGGTTGATGCAGCGAAGTACCATGCAAGAGGCAATTTCGGCTCCAACGGTGGGTGGTATTGTGCGGAGAACGCAATTTATTATTCGGACTACTATTCTTATCGAAATCATTGGTGCGGTTCTTTTAGCCCCTGTTTTTTGCAGGGACTTTGGGTTTTGGAAAGGAATATGGTATTCACTGTTCCATTCTATTTCTGCTTTTTGCAATGCAGGATTTGATTTAATCGGTATAAGAGCCCCTTTTTCCTCGTTGACCTCTTATTCTGTACAGCCGATTGTAAATCTTGTAATTATGATGCTGATTATTGCAGGAGGTATTGGATTCCTTACCTGGGAGGATATAAAGAATCATAAATGGCATTTTAAAAAATACCGGATGCAAAGCAAGGTGATTTTTATGGTAACAGGAATATTGATATTCTTACCGGCTCTTTACTTTTTTTATTTTGAGTTTTCAAATGTGCCTCTTACAGAAAGAGTATGGGTTTCTTTGTTTCAATCCGTTACGCCGAGAACAGCAGGATTCAATACGGCAGATTTGACTTTACTCAGTGAAGTTGGGCAAATGCTTATCATTATGCTGATGCTCATCGGTGGCTCGCCCGGTTCCACAGCAGGTGGTATGAAAACGACAACTCTTGCAGTTCTCGTTTCATCGGCATTATCTGTATTTAGAAAAAAGGAACACACCCATTTTTTCGGCAGACAAATTCCGGATGGCACTATCAGAAATGCAGCTACGATTTTTTTAATGTATATCGTTTTATTCCTTGTCGGAGGAATGGTAATTTGCAGAACAGAAGATATTCCACTTATGACCGCTTTGTTTGAGACGGCGTCGGCAATTGGGACGGTAGGGTTATCGCTGGGAATAACTCCTGACCTGGGGGGTTTTTCCCATATAATCTTGATTTGCCTGATGTTTTTTGGCAGAGTGGGAGGATTGACCTTGATTTTTGCCACCGTTTCTGAAAAAAAGCCTAACGGTTCAAAATATCCTCAGGAAAAAATTACAGTAGGTTAAGGAGAATAAAAAAATGAAATCAATATTACTTATCGGTCTGGGAAGATTCGGACGGCATATTGCTATAAAATTAGATGAATTGCATCATCAGGTGATGGCGGTAGATAAAAAAGATACTCGAGTTGATGCTGTACTTCCCTTTGTAACTAACGCTCAGATTGGGGATGCGACTAATGAGGATTTTTTAAGTTCGCTTGGTGTTGGGAACTTTGATGTTTGTATTGTGGCTATCGGAGATGACTTTCAGAATTCATTGGAAGTAACGTCCCTTTTGAAGGAACTCGGTGCAAGAATGGTGGTGTCTCGTGCCGCTCGTGATGTTCATGCAAAATTTCTTTTACGAAACGGCGCAGATGAAATTGTTTATCCCGAAAGGCAGGTTGCCGATATGGTTGCGATCCGTTATAGTGCTGATCATATTTTCGATTACATAGAACTAGATGAAGAACATGCAATCTTTGAAATATCTATACCGGGAGAATGGATAGGAAAAACAATCGGTCAGTTGGATATACGAAAAAAATATAACATCAATATTATGGCGCTGAAAACAAATGATATTATGAATTTGAAAATAAGTTCCGATACGCAGTTGTTAAAGGACAGTACCATGCTTGTTCTTGGGGAGACGAAACATATTCAAAAATGTTTTCATATTTAATTTTTGAAAGAAGTTGGTGATATGAAAGACTTTGTTTTACTTATAGTGGTATTGGCAGCATTTATTTATGGTTATTTTCTTATGGAAAAGCTGGATAAATTTCTCAAGGGAAATCAATCCCAAAAACTTATTTCAGATTCTAAGCTCAGGATTGGATTTGAAACACCTGCAATCATAGATTCTATTGCAGATCTATTAGAACAATTTTCAAGCGAATACCCAAACTATGAGCTGAACCTGTTCTACGGTTCTGTAAGTGAAATAATAAATGGGCTGGAAAATAATAAACTTGATTTTGGCTTTATCATAGAAAATTCCAACGATATTTTGAAAGATGAGTATTGTTTCTTATCCTTTCAAATAAAGCAAAGTGGCATTACTCCAGGCTCTATAGACATTGCGGTACATCCCATCAACACGATTGAGAAACCAGCGAGAGTGATATGGCAAAATGACATTAATTGTATGAAGGGTCTATTTGTCGAAAAATTGCATGATTTTTTGGAGCGTTTTCTGCTTTCGGCTATACGCCCGAATGGAAAAAAAGAAGAAAAGGTGGTATAATCTTTATGCGATTTTAATGTCAGTGCTAAAATGCTTTTCTGAAATTTACGTATTATTCTATATAATGTTTTTGTACAAGGAGATGACCGTATGAGTGAAAGCAGACACAATCCGGATCAGTTATTAAAGGAAATCCAAGCTGATGAAGAAAAACGTAATAAAGGACATTTGAAAATCTTTTTCGGATATGCAGCTGGTGTGGGTAAAACCTACGCCATGTTAGAAGCAGCTCATATGGAAAAACAGCAGGGAATTGACGTGGTGGCCGGTTATGTAGAACCCCACGCACGTCCCAAAACAGCAGCTCTTTTGAATGGCTTAGAAGTTCTTCCTACAAGAGAAGTTTTTTATAATGGTATGATACTGGACGAATTCGACATTGGCATGGCGTTGAAAAGAAAACCACAGCTTATCCTTGTAGATGAACTTGCGCATACGAATGCTGAAGGATGCCGTCATGCAAAACGGTATCAGGACATTAAGGAACTGTTGAATGCAGGGATTGATGTCTATACGACTGTTAATGTTCAGCATATTGAAAGCCTTTGTGATACAGTTGCATCCATTACGAAAATTGTTGTGCGGGAACGCATCCCGGATTCTATTTTTGATAATGCAGATCAGGTTGAATTAATAGATATTGAACCACAGGATTTGATCAACCGTTTGAATACAGGAAATGTATACAGACAGACGCAGGAAAAACAGACAGCAGGAAATTTTTTTACAATAGAAAATTTGACAGCTCTCCGGGAAATTGCACTGCGACGATGTGCGGACCGGGTGAATATCCTCACAGAAAATACCCGCAAAAAAAATCATGGAGATTATCACACAGGCGAACATATTCTTGTATGTCTATCTTCTTCTCCATCCAATGCGAAAATTATCCGTACCGCCGCAAAAATGGCTTCTGTTTTTAAAGGGGAGTTTACGGCTCTGTTTGTAGAAACCCCAGATTTTTCGGTGATGAGCGAGGAAAATGTAAAACGCCTGCGTTCAAATATTCGTCTTGCTGAGCAGCTTGGGGCAAAAATAGAAATAGTTTACGGAGAAGATGTTCCGTTTCAGATTGCGGAATTTGCTCGTTTGTCCGGTGTGTCAAAGATTGTGATCGGACGTAGTTCTGCTACAAAACGGCATTTGTTCAGCAAACCGACCCTGACAGAAAAATTGATTGATTATGCCCCTAACCTGGATGTGCATATTATTCCGGATACGGTTTCTAATGCGGCAGTGTATCAGTTAAGAGGGGGCAGGAAAAAGAACCATATTGTATTCTCTGTCACTGATACAGTAAAATCTACTGCGATTCTGATTTTATCCAGTTTAGTCGGAATGATTTTCCAGAAATTTGGATTTGACAAAGCAAATATCATTACTGTTTTTGTTTTAGGTGTTCTTGTCACCGCTGTCATCACGAAACATCAGATATACAGCCTAATTTTTTCGATTGTAAGTGTTTTGGTCTTTAATTTCCTGTTTACGGAACCTCAATTTACCTTGAAGGCGTATGATCAGGGTTATCCTGTTACCTTTATTATCATGTTTTTGGCGGCATTTTTAACCGGTTCTCTTGCTATACGGATTAAAAACCAAGCAAAACAGGCGGCACAATCTGCTTACCGTACCAAAGTGTTATTTGATACAAACCAGCTATTGCAACAGGCAAAAGATAAAAATGAAATTGTATCTGCAACTTCAAATCAGCTCATTAAACTCTTGGGAAAAGATATCGTTTTTTATTTAGCTGATGGAGAAGTGTTGGATACGCCGCATATTTTTTCTGTAACTGAAGAAAATTTGGAATCGTGTATTTCCGAAAATGAAAAGGCCGTTGCCGGCTGGGTATTGAAAAACAATAAACGTGCCGGAGCTACAACAGGAACGCTTTCCAATGCAAAATGCCTGTACCATGCTGTTCGCAGCAGCAGTATGGTATATGGAGTTATTGGAATCGTGATGGGGGAAATACCTCTTGATCCATTTGAAAACAGTATTCTACTATCCATTCTCGGAGAATGTGCCCTGGCTTTGGAAAATGAGAAAAATGCCCGTGAGAAACAGGAGGCGGCCATTCTTGCAAAAAATGAACAGTTGCGAGCGAACCTGCTGCGTGCTATTTCACATGATTTGAGGACACCGCTGACATCCATTTCCGGTAATGCTAGCAATCTTTTGTCCAACGGCGATTCCATTGATAATGATACAAAAAAGCAGCTGTACATGGATATATATGATGATTCCATGTGGCTGATTAACCTTGTAGAAAACTTGCTGGCTGTAACCCGGATTGAAGAAGGACGTTTGAATCTCCGTATGACGGAAGATTTGATGGATGACGTGATTACAGAAGCGTTACATCATATTAACCGAAAGAGTGAAGAACATCATATTTCCGTTGAAAGCAAAGAAGAATTTCTTCTTGCAAAAATGGATGCAAAGCTTATTGTTCAGGTAATCATCAATATTGTTGATAATGCTATCAAATACACACCTAAAAACTCTCATATTGTTATTCGGACAGAAAAGAGGGGAAAACAAGCAATCGTATCTATATCGGATGATGGAAACGGAATTGCTGACGAAATAAAGCCACGGATATTCGACATGTTCTATAGCGGTGCAAATCAAATTGCAGACAGCCGCCGAAGTTTAGGACTCGGATTATCTTTGTGCAAGTCCATTATTAACGCCCACGGCGGAGAACTTACTGTTTCAGATAATCTGCCGCACGGAACAGTATTTACATTTACATTACCGGCAGGGGAGGTCAAAGTATATGAATAAGTCACTAATATTAGTTGTAGAAGATGACACATCTGTCAGAAATTTAATTACAACAACCTTAAAAGCGCACGAATACCGATATCTGACGGCACCCGATGGTCAATCGGCAATTTTAGAAACATCTTCACACAATCCTGACATTGTTTTACTTGATTTAGGACTTCCTGATATAGATGGTGTTGAGATTATTAAAAAAATCCGTACTTGGTCAAACATGCCAATTATCGTAATCAGTGCTCGCAGTGAAGATACCGATAAAATTGATGCGTTGGATGCTGGCGCAGATGATTATTTAACAAAGCCATTTTCTGTTGAGGAACTGCTTGCCAGACTACGAGTTACGCAAAGAAGGTTATCGATGATGCAAAAAGTATCCCCTGCCGAAGCGGTTGTTTTTGTAAACGGAAAACTTCGTGTAGATTATGCTGCAGGTTGCGCTTATTTGAATGAAGAAGAGTTGCATTTAACACCTATTGAATATAAGTTGCTTTGCCTGTTGACAAGAAATATAGGAAAAGTTCTGACCCATACTTTCCTTACGCAAAGCATTTGGGGAAGTAGTTGGGATAATGATGTTGCTTCCCTTCGTGTGTTTATGGCAACACTTCGTAAAAAAATCGAGAAAGAACCGAACTCTCCACAATATATCCAAACACACATCGGCGTGGGGTATCGGATGCTGAAAGTTGATTGAACTTCACAACACCATAGTTAAAGTTGAAATATAAGCTAATAGGTAAAATTTAATAGAATAACACGTAAAAAAGCACTGAAATCGTTTGCTGATCACGATTTATAGTGCTTTTTCTTTGACTACAATGGGACAAAGCAGAGGAGATTCGATTAAAGCGTGCCAAACCGAAGTTGATGCAGGCAACCGGAAACAGAGAGCGTTATACAAGACAGTTCATGTCGAGATGGTATGTTTGATGTCAAAGAGAGAAAAGTAATAACATTAATTAAGCGGTGACAGCTACAAGCTGACCAACAAAACAGTAATGGGATTATGCATTATGCATAGTATATGTATGGGAAATAAGATCTCCTTTGTACACCAAAACCAAATTATTCTTGCTATTTATAGTGACTTTAATTATAATTAAAAGTGCGTAGTTATGCGTCTGTATATTATTGTGCACAAAATTCGGAGAATGGACATGCAGCAGATTATTTTAGGCAGTGCAGGATTTCTTCTGTACTTTATTTACGATATAAATAGTGTTAGAAAACAGAACAGACATTTACAAAAATTTTTCGCAGTGGGCACTATTCTGGTTGTTTTGTCACTGTTCATGGAACTTTGGCTTGCATGGGGACAGTGCAGTCACAGGATTGGAAGAATGATTGGATTCGGAATCGGAGCGATGTGCTTTTTGGCACTTCTCATATACACCTTGTTTTTCGCCCTTCCTTTTGAGGAAACCTATTGTGAAGAAAATAGGTTACGGGCTGCATACACAGAAGGGGTGTATGGATTGTGTCGGCATCCCGGTGTTTTGTGGTTTGCAGGTGCATATCTTTGTATGTGGGGAATGGTTGGCGGATGGAAACAGGGAATCTATTTTTTACTTATGATTTTTTGGAATTATCTGTATATCATTTTTCAGGATCTGTGGACTTTTCCGCAGACATTTTTTAATTATAGGGAATATCAGAAACATACACCTTTTTTAATACCAAATAAAGAAAGCATACAGGCATGTTTCTATAGTGTCAGAAAACAATGATCGATCTGGAGCGGACAGACTATGAATTTAGAAGAAAAATTGAAGAAACAACAGTATAAAGAAATCTGGCAGCAGTACTGTGGATTTCTTGATTTGTCCATGGATGGATATATGAAAATTCAACGGCGATTGATGGAGGAGCAGATCCGGTTATGGAGTAACTGTGGTCTGGGACAGTCTATTTTGAAGGGAAAGCATCCGAGCAATCTGGATGAATTTCGAAAAATGGTACCATTGACAACCTATGAAGACTATGCAGATGTGCTGCTTACCAAACAGCCGGATATGCTTCCGGGCAATCCGGTTATCTGGATCCAGACGACCTGGGAGGGTGGAAAGCATCCCATTAAGGTGGCGCCCTATACCAGAAGCATGCTGGATACCTATCGCAACAACGTGACAGCATGTCTGATTCTTTCTACCAGTAAAGAAAAGGGCTCTTTTGATGTGGCAGCTACAGACAAATTTTTGTATGCCCTGGCACCGTTGCCTTTTGCAACCGGACTTTTTCCGCTGGCATTGGGTGAGGAGATCGGTATTGAATTTTTACCGGCAGTTGATGAAGCAGTAAATATGAGCTTCAGCGAAAGAAATAAACTGGGATTTAAGATGGCCATGCAGAAGGATCTTGGTTTTTTCTTTGGCCTTGGAAGTGTGGCTTATGCAGTGAGTTTGAGTCTTTCTTCTTTGACCAGTGGCGGAGGTGGCGGCATTAAACTGTCAAGCCTTATGAAATGCAAGCCTCATATGATCTTACGTATGATCCAGGCAAAGCGCCGGTGTAAGAGAGAAAACAGAACATTTCTCCCAAAGGATCTGTTTCATCTAAAAGGATTTATGGTGGCAGGTACGGATAACCTGTGTTATAAAGATGATCTGGAAGAACTTTGGGGCATTCGGCCCATGGAATTGTTCGCCGGTACGGAGCCTTCCATTATGGGTACAGAGACATGGACAAGAAAGGGAATGTATTTCTTCCCGGATACTGCGTTCTATGAGTTTATCACAGAGAAGGATATGATGAGGAATTATGACGATCCTTCTTATATTCCGCCTACCTATCTGATGGATGAGGTGAGACCTGGTGAAAAGTATGAGCTGGTATTTACGATTCTGAAGGGCGGTGCGTTTGCCCGCTATCGTTGTGGAGATATGTATCGCTGTGTGGGATTGGAAAACCGGGAAGATGAGACCAGGATCCCCCGTTTTGAATATGTGGACCGGGTACCCTGGATCATTGATATCGCAGGATTTACCAGAATTTCGGAAAATGGAATTCGAAGTGTAATCAGCCTTTCCAAACTTCCGATCACCAACTGGGTGGCAACGAAAGAATACAATGAACAGAATCGACCGTATCTTCACATGTATGTGGAACTGGAACAGGAGGCACTTCTTAGCAATGCCATGAGTGCCAATATTTTAAAGGATTTACTGAGTACATATTTCAAATATATTGATCAGGATTATCGGGATCTGAAAAAGATTCTGGGTATGGATCCATTACAGGTGACAATTTTCACCTGCGGAACCTTTGAAGCCTATGAGAAAAAGACAGGCAAAAAGATACATCAGATGAATCCTTCTCATTACGATATGAAGGAATTACTGGATGTGCAGGAATATCTAAATAAAGTAAGATAACTGTGCAGGCATGGAACAGTTATGAGTGAAGCAAAGAATGGGATAAGGGAAATTTATGGGAACCTACGGATATATATCAATTATAGCCATGCTGTGCTATGGCTTTCTGCTGTTGATGTTTTTGACAGCAAAGAAAAATAAAATAATAAACAGTTTTCTGGTGGTATTGACGGGATTACTTTTCTGGACCGGAGGTTCTGCCTTTATGCGTGCACAGTTCTGGCCGGGATGCGAATTCTGGTATCAGGTTTCCCTGTTGGGAATCTTATTACTGCCATATGCGTATTACCGTTTTATTCTTGCCTTTGGCGGAGTCAGGAACGGATCCGCCGGTAGAATATACCTGGTAATCATGCTGATCTGCTTTTGGGTGAATGCCCAATTTGGAGCTTTTCTGGAAGCCCCTGAGATGGTAGAAAAAAGAGGGGTACAAAGCTTTGTATATGAGATTAAGCCATCTATTATTGCATTTTTTATCCCGGCAGGATTTTTTCTGATCCACCTTTTCGTAATTCTTATACGGATCTGTAAAGAAAATCCTACCATGAAAGTTCAGTATGAACCGGTGATGATGGGAGTGCTTGTACTGTTTCTTGGCAATGCATTTCTTGGAATTCCTTTTTTCAGCGGCTTTCCGATCGATATTTTAAGTGGTGTGGTAAATGTATTTTTACTGTTTTATGCACTGATTCGAAGACGATTATTCCGCCTCCAGATGCTGGCATCTTCCAGTTTATGTTATGGTGTAGGATTGCTGTTTTCTATTTTTGTATTTTTAAATATCATGCCGTTTCTGCAAAAGATTCTCCATATGCAGCCGGATAAGAATATCACCATGTATACCCTTGTATTTGCCATTGTTTTTCTGATTACCTATGCAATCTTTACTTATCTGTGGAAGCTTTTGATCCGCAGTGTATTTGTAAAGGAAGAGAATCATCAGGCGGAGAAGTTAAGGGAATTTAATTCGGCAATTTCAAAAACCCTGGATCTTCAGGAAATTCTGGATCGAACCATCCGGGTGATGAAAGAATTGATGGATGTGGGCAATATCTATATATGTATGCAGAAAGCACCCGGAGAGACTTACTGTGGAGTTGCAAGTGATCAGCCTCTTAACGATCTGGCATTTTCTCTGGAAGAAGAAAATCCGATGATACAATGGCTGAAAGATCATGAAGAACCGCTGGTTTACAGGGATTTTCGCTATTCTGTAGAATATAAGTCCATGTGGGAGGAAGAAAAACATCATCTGGATAAGAAGCACACGCGCTACTGTGCCGGATTAAAAGACGGTGATACTTTGGCAGGGGTGATATTGATCACAGCAGATTCCGGGAAAAAGAGATTGGTCTATGATGAAGTGGAACTGATCTCAAACATCACATCGGTGGCTTCTATTGCTATTAAAAATGCAAGAATGTACGAAAAAGCTTGTATTGAGGCAAGAACGGATGAGATGACCGGTTTGTTGAATCGAAAATATTTCCATGAAGTACTTTATGAAGAATTTGAAAAGAATAAAGATGCCTCGTTGGCACTTGCAATTATCAATGTAGATGATTTTAAGTTATATAATCAGCTGTATGGTTTAAAAGAAGGTGATCTGTGTCTCCAGCGCATTGCAAAAATCATCCAGAGCAGTGTGGGAGAAAACGGATATGCTGCCCGTTACGGTGGAAAAGAATATGCTGTTTTGTTGCCGGGATATGATCTTTTCTCAGCCAGAAATCTGGTGGAATCCATTGAAAAGCAGATTTCTGTTATGAATAATCGCAGGACAGACATGAAGCTGAAAGCAATTACGGTCAGTGCGGGAATCAGTGCGGCACCTTATGCGGCAAAAAATGTGAAGGAACTGCTGGAGAATGTGGATCTTGCAGTTTACCATGTGAAACACAGTGGAAAGAACGGGATCCAGGTCTTTGATACCATGTTCCGCAATGCCAACAAGAATATAGTGTCAACAAACCGGGCACATATTTATCAGGAATATGAATCAACCATCTATGCACTGACAGCAGCAATCGATGCAAAAGATCATTATACATTCAGCCATTCCACAAATGTGGCCTATTATGCAACAGCGCTTGCAACAGCACTTGGCATGAATGAAGATATGGTGGAGATCATTCGCCAGGCAGCCCTGTTACATGATGTTGGTAAGATTGGTATCCCGGAGTATGTATTAAATAAGGCCGGCAAACTGACAGACGACGAGTATGAAATAATCAAGGGACATGTGGAATCGTCTATCGATATTATCCGTCATCTGCCTTCTCTGGATTATGTTATTCCGGCTGTTATCGGTCATCATGAACGTTATGATGGCAAAGGATATCCACGACGGATCGCAGGAGAGGATATACCTCTGACAGCACGTATCCTGTGTGTGGCAGATTCCTTTGATGCCATGACGTCCAAACGTTGTTATAAGAAGGCCTTCTCGTTGAATGTAGCAAGAGAGAAACTTCTTCAGGACGCAGGAAAACAATTTGACCCGGATCTGGTCTACAAATTTGTGGAATGCCTGGATAACGGGACCATTACGTTAGTGAAAGCTGAAGAGATATAAAAAAGGTAACATTCAATGTCTGTTGTGACGGCAGAATACGATGAATGCTCCTGTTATGAAGTAGATGCATGAGAAAAGAGCAATCTTATGCATCTATTTTTTTGACAATGGATTTTGCATGTAGATGTGAAAGTGTATATCTTTTTCATGCATAGTTTGTTAGAATATAGTTTAGGGTTTATGAATTCGAAAACAGAATCTTTTGCGGCAGATAAACAAAGCAAATATTTGTGAAAAAGCAGTGATAGATGAAAAAATGGGAAGTTTTGTAATGGATGGATATTTTTATGTATTAACTACAATTGATCTTTTTGTTTTATGCTTTATGTGCATACTCACATATCTGAGTGAATCGCTTAGCGAAAAACAAAAGCGTGGCTTTTTTCTGGCCTATCTTATGATCGCAGGAATTTCAGTGCTGGAGGTCATAACAGTGGTTGTGGATGGCTTGCCGTCCGGATACCGATGGCTGAATATTGTGTCTAATTATCTGGGGTTTGGCCTGTCGCCGGCGGTGTCTATCTGTCTTGTGTATGTATTGGACAGAAAAACAGCTCTCCGACGAAAGATCAGAATTGCAGTGTGTTGTGAGATCGCATATCTTATGTTTCTGTTGATTTCTATTCCATATGGAATGGTATTCTCCGTGAGTGTGGATAATATTTATTCACGTGGTCCGCATTTTTACATATATGTCATCATGTATTTTGGGGCAATTTTGTATCTTTCGATATCTACGATCGTCACAGCCAGAGAATTTCAGAATCGCAGCAGGATGCTGATCTATCCATTGATTCTTTTTGTGATGGCGGAAACAGTCATTCAGGTTGCACTGCCTGAACTTCATGTAACATGGTTATGTATTACGTTGCTTTCTGTATTATATTTTATCTATTGCAATGAAATGTGGAATCAGTTGGATGCACTCACAGGACTTTTGAATCAGAACAGCTATTTGAAACAGACCAGGGAGGTAAAATACAACAAAGGAGTGCTGGTGGTGTTTGACGCGGATGATTTCAAACAGGTCAATGACTGTCATGGTCACGTGAAAGGTGATCTTTGCCTTGCAGATATTGCGGAATGTATCAAAAAAGCATATGCAGACTTTGGATATTGTTATCGGATAGGTGGGGATGAGTTTTGTGTATTACTGAAAAACGGAGCGAAAGAAGAGGAATGCAAACAGGAATTTCTGCGGCGGTGGACAGAGAAACGAAGAAAGTTCACATTTTTCCCAACCGTTTCTTACGGGTCAGCTCCATTTTCAGATGAAGATATTGCAGTTGTCAAAGACAGAGCGGATCAGGATATGTATCAATATAAAAAAGAACGTAAGAAACATCACGCGCCAAGTCTTACAGACGTTTGATTTGAAGTGATTATTCAAAGGGCATATGCTATCATTTTTGTATAGTAAACAAACCTTAAAGGACGCATGTTAAGGTTTACAAATTGTTTCCGAAAGAAGAAATGAATATGAGTAAGAAATTTATAAGTATCTTATTAAGTATGGCGATGGTGCTATCAATGTTATTGGTGCCAGGGACGGAGACAATGGCGGCAGGAGATTAAGGGAGCCTGTATCGTGAGCGGTACGGGCTCCTTTTTGAGTACGCGTACCGTTATTGAGAAAATAATTAGTTGACACTAACTCTACATGATGTTAATCTGTGATTAGCATTGACTAACTAAATATATGGAGGAAAGACTATTGAAGAGAATGAGGAGAAAATGCAAAACACTTCTGCTGGCAGTATTATTGCTGATCACAGGTGTGATAATAGGTGAAGTAAACGTATCGGCAGCAGAGAAAGAGATTACCATTGACAGCATTTCCGTAAAGCAGGATTCGTTCAACGGATTATGGCAATTGAAATTTGCGGATGCAAATTATACGGATGCGATCACGAAAATTTCTGTCAATGACACAGACTGGGAAGCATATAGTTTCACGCCTTCTATGGGTGGAAAATATCGCATCCGGGACGGCGCCGTTGAATTTGCACAGAAAAGCTACAGTCAGACCGCAGCGTTGAAAAATGGTGATGTGATTTCAATTACGGCAACCGGATACAAAATATTAGCTTTCAAAGTTGCTATCGCGGATGGAAAGCTTACAATTTCGCAGGATACAAAGCCAGGCGATAATATGAAGCTTTACGTGCGACTGGTCGGAAGCTTTGAGTCTGCACTTGTAAATCAAAAAGGATACGATGCAATCAGTGGTGCATCTACGAATGTTACGCAGAACAAAAACAGTGATGCAAGTGTAGAAGTAGCACTTGTAAATGCAGATCAGGAACCGACAAAAGATGATTGGAAACTTTTGAGCGAAAGCGATATTCGTATAAAATCCAAAGAGTCTTCGGTGATAATTGTAAATCACGACGATGCGTCCAAAGGAAATGATTCTGGGATGGCGGGTGTGTATTCCGTTCACGATGGTTCTCTTACGTTAGCCGGAACTCCTGCGAATGCAGGAACGTATGATATCAGCGTATCGATCACAGATGAAGACGGACATACTGCAACAAGTAACAGCCTGCCGTTTCGCATTTTCGGTGGAGAAGAAACATTAAAAGAGCAACTTGTATTATCGAACTGCACGAAAACGGCAGATGGAAAATATATGTATGATATGGAGCCGTGGGCAATTAAAAACTTTACAGATGCTTCCGGTGATCAGAGTGTCACTGTTCCGGCAGATGTAAAAGCGTGGTATGGGTCCCATACAAGTGGTACATATGGAGAACTTGGATACGCTGTACCAGAGGGCACTGCACAGAAGCAGACATTGATCTTGCCAAAAGGATGTAATCTGACATTGGTGAATATGGATATTTTATCCAGTGTGAAAATTATTGTTGAGGACGGAGCAAAGCTTATACTTCGAGATTCTGTCATTCAGGGAGTTATAGAAGTACAAAATGGCGGAACATTTTCCATGAATTATAACGACTATGGAAAAGGCGAGTTTTTGAACGGAGCGTCCATTAATGGTCAACTGATCTTGCAGGATGGTGCCACATTGGAAAATGCAAAAATTTACTCGAATACGAACAACATTGCCAATGGATCAAGTGCGCGTCACAATACAGAACCGGTCGTTGTTGTAAATGGAAATGTTTCATTGAAAGGAAAGGTATTCGTGCGCGGCGATGAGGCACCTACCGGAACAGATGCTGCCACAGGAAAGAGCTATACCGGCCAGAGGGGACTGAAAGTTAATGGCACACTTACTCTAGAAAAAGATGCTGTACTTGCTGTCTTTGGCGGTGGAAAAGATGCAACTACATCAAATGGCGGAACGGCAATTGAGTTAAATGGCGGAACCATTACCGGAGAAGGAAAACTCATCTGCGTCGGTGGCGATGGACATTTTGGAGAAGGTGGAAATGCAGTGAGCGGTACGGGAATGATTTCCGTAGCAAATGCATACTTAGAAGGCGGCGCTTCTGTTTCCAAATCAAATACACCGGGAAAAGCTTTGGGAGATAATGTGAAGCTTGCAGGAACAACGAATCGAAATCTGATCGATGGAGAAAATGTAAATGATATCGATTATGATAATGATACATATTGGAGAGATATTCTGACGGTGCCGAACCTTTCTTTATATCCGGTAGATGCAAATGCACCGGGAGAGACGACAGAGCCGGAAAAGCCGGGCGAGGCGACAGAGCCGGAAAAACCGGGCGAGACGACAGAGCCGGAGAAGCCATCAAGTGGTGGAACAGATACGAATACAGGTAAGGATAAACAAAACAAGACGAAAACAACTGTAAAAACACAAGTGAAAAGCAAAAAGAATGCTTCGGTTAAAACAGGCGACAGTTCCAAGCCGATTTTATGGGCAGTTCTTATGGTCGTAGCAATTGCCGGAATAACAAGAAGCTTAATGCTGAGAAAAAGGAACTAATGGTCTTTACAAGTTAATCACTTTTTTTGTTCACGGATAACAATAACATCATTTAAATTTAATATCATATTTGGTTGAGGAAGCACAGAAAGGTCATCCCGAAATACGAGGAAAATGGTGATCTGATGTGCTTCTTCGATAGTTTAATACAGCGGCTGATATTGTTAAGATCCGCAAGTCGACGAAGTCACACGTTTCGATCTCACTGAAGGATTTAGAGACGAAGAGACTGGTCGACAGGATTCAAAGTCCGAATAATAAGAAGCGTATTGAAATCGTTTTATTAGATGATGCAATTCCGATCATAGAAGCAGGGAAAAACGCACAGAAGCAATTTGCGAAAAATGTTTTGAGTGGATTAACAGAAGAAGAGATGCAGATGTGTATCCAGGTATTTCAAAAGATTTGTAACAATGCGGATGAATGTTTGAAGAGAAATGCGGAGTGAGATGATGAAAAAAATATTTATGTTATTTGACAAGAATGGTAGCTGCCATCATCCTTTCTTTCGGATGCTACATTCCGGTTACATTGTTCAGCAAGAAAAAACCAATGGTGGGTCTGCTGATGATCCCAAAGACATGTGCTTACATGTGGATGATCGCAATGGGACTTCAGTTGTTATTTTAGATAATAGGAAAAATTGAAAAGCTGTCGCTTTTACGATGGTTCAATCGCAAAGTGGCAGTTTTTTTGCTATCTTGATTTCAAACAGGTGTAGTATTATACTACAGCTATACGTAGATATTGTTTGACTCATTAATAGAAGAAATTAGGGATTTGACATGATGAAAAACATAGGAAGACATTTTACACCGTTTCAATTGATCACGATGGGTTTTGCCGCAGTTATCTTATTTGGCGCGTTTTGGCTGACGTTGCCAATCTCCTCGGTGGAGGGAGTATTTACGCCATTTCACAAGGCTTTATTTACTTCTACTTCGGCGGTGTGCGTGACTGGGCTGGCAGTGCTGGACACGGGGAGCTACTGGTCTTTCTTTGGACAGCTTGTTATTTTAATACTGATCCAGATCGGTGGGCTTGGCGTGGTGACAGTTACGGTTTCGGTCACATTGTTGTCCGGGAAAAAGATTTCTCTTATGCAGCGCACGACAATGCAGGATGCCATTGCAGCGCCAAGGATCGGAGGAATTGTCCGACTGACGAAGTTTATATTAAAAGGAACATTTCTGGTAGAGCTTATCGGAGCGGTATTACTGCTGCCGGTTTTCGGAAAAGATTTTGGCGTGAAGGGAATCTGGATGTCAATCTTTCATTCTATTTCTGCATTTTGCAATGCGGGATTTGACATTCTCGGAACGACGAAAAATACGTTTCCGTCCCTCCTGCAGTATGCGGGAAATGCTCTTGTAAATGTAGTGATTATGCTGCTTATCATTATTGGCGGCATTGGTTTTCTTACATGGGAAGATGTGTGCACGAACACATATCATTTCCGGCGCTATCGACTGCAAAGCAAGATCGTTCTCGTGACGACGGCAGTGCTTATTTTATTGCCGAGCCTTTTCTTTTTCTTTTGGAATTTTAAAAATCTTGCAATGGAGGAACGGTTGCTTGCATCGTTTTTCCAGGCGGTGACACCGAGAACTGCCGGGTTTAACACCGTAGATATCGGAAAGATGGCGGAACCGGCACAGACACTTATTATCATTCTTATGCTGATCGGTGGATCGCCGAGTTCTACAGCCGGAGGTATGAAGACAACGACAATTGCAGTGCTGCTCTTAAATGCATTTGCAACATTTCGAAGTAAAGATACGGTAAGTGCATTTCACAGGCGAATTGATAATCATGTAATACGCGATGCAGCTACACTTTTGATGCTGTATGTGATGCTTTTCTTTGGCGGCGGAATCGCGATCAGCATGTATGAAGGTCTGCCATTGGCGGAATGCCTTTATGAGACGGCTTCGGCGGTTGGAACAGTGGGACTTACACTTGGAATCACGCCACACCTTCATATGACGTCCCAATTGATCCTTATCGTGTTAATGTATCTTGGAAGAGTCGGAGGACTTACATTGATCTATGCTGTATTTTCATCCAGAAATAAGAGCAAAGCAAAGTTCCCAGTAGAACAGATTACAGTTGGATAGTTTGGAGGAAATAGATATGAAAAATATTTTACTTATTGGACTTGGAAGATTTGGCAGACATCTCGCTGTAGAGTTAAATGAGCTCGGCCATGAGGTTATGGCAGTTGATGATGATGAAGACAGAGTAAATGAAATTCTGCCATATGTTACGAATGCGCAGATTGGAGACAGCACAAATGCAAACTTCTTAAAATCACTTGGGATTGGAAATTTTGATATTTGTTTTGTAACAATTTCGGCAAATTTTGAAAATTCGTTGGAGACGACTTCGCTATTAAAGGAGCTTGGAGCAAAGATTGTTATCTCCCGGGCAGAACGAGATATTCAGAAGAAATTTCTCTTAAGAAACGGAGCAGATCAGGTCGTATACCCGGAACGCCAGGTAGCCAAGTGGGCATCTATCCGATACACCGCAGACCACATTTTGGATTATATGGAAATTGACGCATCCCACGCAATTTTCGAGGCGGAAGTGCCGGAGGAGTGGCTTGGAAAGACAATCGGAGAGCTGGATGTCCGAAGAAAATATAATATCAACATCATTGCAGTGAAAGATAAAGGCGGGGTGAACATCGCCCTTTCCACAGATACGCTTTTGAAGCAGGATGCGACAATTTTAGTAATCGGAGAACATAAAGCGATTAAGAGATGGTTCAACATATAAAATCTGAACGAGCGGACCTTCTTATATAGAAAATACCTTTTACAGTTTATCAATTTTGTGTATTAGACAGGATAAACTTAGTGGAGTAGTATGTTTTCTAACAGCTGATATAGCTGTACACAAAATATAAGGAGGACAGCAAAATGGGAGAAAGAAGATTAACGTTCCGTGGGGGACGTGCAATGGCGTTGGTTCCATTTGCGATATTTATTATTATTACGATAGGATTATCTTTCGCAAATTTTCAGGATATTAATGCCATGGTTGCAGCAGGTGTGATCGCACTTTTGATTGGAATGCTTTTCAGCAAAGATCTGGATCGTTATTGGGATGTTATATTAAAAGGACTTGGTTCGAAAGTAGCGATGACCGCAGTGATGTTATGGTTAGTTGTGGGAATGTATGGAGCCATATTGAAAAGTGGACATATTGTAGAAGGACTTGTATGGGTTTCCGTAAAACTTGGAGTGTCCGGAGCCGTATTTACAGTATGCGCATTTGTTTTCTCGGCATTGTTTGCAGTGGCAACAGGATCTGGGTTTGGAACGATTTCAACGATGTGCTTTATTTTATATCCGGCGGGTATTTTATTAGGATGCAACCCGGCGGTTCTGGCAGGTGCGATCTTATCTGGAGCAGCATTTGGTGATAACTTCGCACCGGTATCGGATACAACGATCATTGCAGCAACCTCTCAGGAGTATAAATATACAAATGGAGCGGCAAGCATCGGAGGCACCGTAAAATGCAGATATAAATATGTTTTTATCGCTGCGATCATTGCAGCAGTATTGTTTTTTGTATTTGGCGGTTCCGGAAATACACTGGATCCGACAGAAGCGGAAAATCTGTTGAAACAGTATCAGATGCCACAAGGATTGTTACTTCTGATACCTACACTGGTAGTTATTATTCTGGCTGTAAAAGGAGTAAATATATTTGCCAGTCTCGGAACGGGCAGCATTCTGGCTATTGTGATCGGATTGGGAGCAAAGCTTTTCAAACCGACCGATCTGATCTGCATCAAAGACGGCGCAATCAGCGGAACGATCACAAGTGGAGTGTCAGGTATGTTTAATGTATCGATCCTGCTAATGATCGTTGTATCTATGGGAGAGCTACTTATAGCATCCGGATGCATGGAGGCAGTTGTAGATTGGCTGAACAATTCAGTCATTAAAACAGAAAGAGGCGCGGAAATTTCAATGTTCTGCCTGTCTACCGTGTTTGGTATTCTGATTGCTGCAATCAACACAATTGCAAATATATGTGTAGCTCCATTTATCAATGCGATCGGTAAGAAAAATGACATTCATCCATATAGAAGAGCAAATATACTTGCGACAACCATTTGCTCATTTCCATTTTTCCTTCCATTCGGCGGATGTGTATTACTTTTGCTTGGTGGAATCTCTTCGCAGACAGATGCATATGCATTTCTTCCGAAGCTTGGCGCGGGAGACATGATTACTACGACGTTTTATAGCTGGGCAATCTGGGCAGTGATGCTTATAAGCTGCATTACCGGAAAGGGAAGAGCATTCGAAGGAAGAAATGGAGAGTATATCGAAGCAAAAAAGAATCCGAATAAATAAGAGAGCAGTTTTCAAATGCAAAGGGGGTAAATTTTAAAATGAATGAACTGACAAAATTAATCAAAGCGGACATGCTTCCGGCACTTGGTGTGACGGAGCCGGGAGCGATTGCATTCAGTGTAGCGAAGGCACGTTCCTACACAAAAGGAGAATTAAAACATGTAAATGTTGCAATGAACAGTGGAATGTATAAGAATGCATTTACGTGTGGAATTCCGAATTCCAATGAAGTGGGCAATGTGTTTGCTGCAGCACTTGGCTATGTGGCTGGAAATGCAGAAAAAGGATTGGAATCGCTGGCGGATGTAAAACCAGAAGACAATGTTACCGCACAAAAGCTCATTGACGAAGGTAAGATCACCGTCGAGTTAAGCGGTATTACAAGTCGTATCTTTATCCAGGCAACAGTGGAGACGGAAAGCGATAAGGCAATAGTTACGATCCGTGATTCTCACACGAATATTACGAAGATTGAAGTAAATGGTGAGGTGCTGGAGGAGAGTGAGGCAGAGCATGCCGCAGATACGACAGAGGCGGACGTAAAGGAAGAGGTACATTCTATTCACGGCTATACATTGAAGAAAATCTTAGAATATGTAGAAACAGTTCCGGTAGAAGAGATTGAATTTGTAAAAGAAGCTTACAAAGTAAACCTGGAATTATTCCACGAAGGACTTGAAAATCCACGCACGACATTTGCAAGAACGCTTCTTGCAATGAACGGTGGCAAAGAGATTTCCGACGATGAGAAGAATACAGCGTCTCTTCTTTGCAATGCAGCCATCGAGGCACGCGTGATCGGACTCGACAAACCGGCAATGAGTATTACCGGTTCCGGCGCACATGGAATTATCGCTACAATGCCACTCTATGGTGTGTACAAGATTAACCACTTGAGTGAAGAAATTTTGTATCGTGCGACAATGTTGAGCTATCTTGTCTGCACTTATATTAAAGAGTACTCCGGAAGATTGTCTGCATTTTGCGGATGCGCGATCGCGGCAGGATCTGGTATGGCTTGCGGAGTCTGCTACATGAAGGGTGGCAGATTAAAGGAACTGGAATATACCCTCAACAATATGGCGTCTTCCATTACCGGCATGATCTGTGATGGCGGAAACCAGGGCTGTACGATGAAAGGTGTGGCTGCCTGTGACACAGCATTTCGATCAGTAGAATTTGCACTTGAAGGCGTTCATATTGACAAGGCTCATGGTATCAACGGGACGACACCGGAAGAGACGATGCGCAACATGGGACTTATTGCATCGCCGGGAATGGTAGCGACAGAGAAGACGATCGTAGAGATTTTCGAAGATAAGTTGAGATAGTCGGAGACAGGATTGCGGAAGCCAAACCATCAGACATATCACTGGCCAACTTCGGCACTTGCAAAGAAGCTACCAAAGAAAAATCGCTTAGGCCTGAGAAAAAAGGCCTAAGCGATTTTTACATTTGGTGTGTTATTCGGCATCTTCTTTTACAGTAAATACTTCGATGATCTTCTTTAATGTCTCGTGAAGATATGGCATATATTCTTCCATCGATACCGGTGTCTGTTTTAAGATGCAGCTGTAACTTGTGGAGCCGATCAGCTCAATGATCGTATAGAGCATAAGGCTTGGTGACGTACAGTTGACATGATAACGTTCCAGTGATTCTAAGTAATGGTCAAAAAATGCCTGTGGCAGTACGCTGGCACCGTTCGATACTTCTGCCTGGAAAATTCCCCAGGATAGATTCTTCGCAACGAACTGGATCAACGGTTCATCGGTCATAAATCTTCCTATAATGTAATCTGTCATAAATAATACTTCGTCTTCAAATGTTGGCACATTTGCTTTATCCAACTCTAAGTGCGCATCGTTGAAAAGCTGCGTAGCTTTGTATGCGATCAGTTTATCGCGCAGGTCAAACTTGTCTTTGAAGTACAGATAAAAAGTACCTTTGGCAAGCCCGGCGCGATCTACAATGTCAGCGACAGTTGTCTTGGAAAATCCTTTTTCTGTAAATAACTGAAAAGCTGCCCGCAACAGAGTATGTTTTTTTTGCTTTTTATTATCGTCTACTTTTCCCATAATCATTCCTTCTTATCCTAATTACATATATTAATAGGAATTGTTTGTCCTTTTATGTAAGCTTTACATTTATATGGTAGGTTATTTTTACTTGCTTGTCAAGAAAAATGACTTTTTTTCATTTTTTCTATAAAAAAGATTGACTAAGAGTCATTTTAGTGTATACTATACTACGAAAGAGATTTATGAAGAGTATTAAGGAGATGATACGACAATGGTTAAGGTAGGAAAGTGGATTGCAAAGCACCGAGTAATTGTGCTGATTCTCGCATTGCTGCTGACAATCCCGTCAGCAATCGGAGTAGTGAAGACGAGAGTTAATTATGATCTGCTGAGTTATCTTCCGGAACATCTGGAGACGGTAAAAGGCCAGGATATTCTCGTAGATGAATATGGCATGGGAGCGTTCTCCATGGTAGTTGTGAAGGACATGGAATTGAAAGACGTCCAGCAAATGAAAGAAAAATTCAGTAAGGTCAAACACGTAAAGGACGTGTTATGGTATGATGATGTTGCAGATATTAGCCTTCCGGTAGAGATGATCCCGAAGGATTTAAGAGAGTCATTTTTCAAAGGCGATGCAACAATGATGTTAGTATTATTCGATAATACAACATCCTCAGATGATGCGATGAATGCATTGACACAGCTTCGCCATGTGGCGAATAAGCAGTGCTTCATCAGCGGTATGACAGGAATTGTTACAGATATTAAGAACATAGCAATGCAGGAACTGCCAGTATATGTGGTCATTGCAGCAGTTCTGAGTCTGATTGTTCTGGAGCTGACATGTGGATCTTTTGTCGTTCCTGTTTTATTCTTGTTCAGTATCGGACTTGCGATTTTGTATAACCTGGGAAGCAATATTATCCTCGGAGAAACTTCCTATATTACGCAGGCATTGACAGCGGTACTGCAACTTGGAGTTACGATGGACTATTCTATCTTCCTGCTGAACAGTTACGAAGAAAATAAGAAGAGGTTCCCTGGTGAGAAAGAACGTGCCATGGGGCATGCCATTTCCAACACATTCAAGTCTGTAGCGGGAAGTTCTGTTACAACCGTAGCCGGATTTGTTGCACTTTGTGTTATGACATTTGCACTTGGACGTGACCTTGGAATCGTTATGGCAAAGGGTGTTGTGATCGGAGTTATCTGTTGTGTAACTGTGCTTCCGTCACTCGTATTGTTCTTTGATAAGGCGATCGATAAGACACAGCACAAGCTGCTGTTGGCGCATATGGATAAGCCGTCCGCATTTATTACCAAGCATTACAAAGCATGGATTGTAATCTTCCTTGTATTATTGCTTCCGGCTATTTATGGTAACAATCATACAAAGATTTATTACAACATTGCTGATTCACTGCCGTCTACACTGGACAGTAACGTAGCGAATGCAGAGCTTAAGAAAGACTTTGATATGAGCAATATGCATATCGTCATGATGGATAAGAACATGGATTCACTGGATAAGCAGAAGATGTTTGATGAGATCGATAAGGTCAAGGGTGTTAAATGGACAATCAGCATGAACTCCTTGATCGGACCAAGCGTTCCGGATTCTATGATTCCGAAGGACATTAAGAAGATGCTTAAGAGTGATAATTACGAACTTGCATTCGTAGGTTCTGAATATGAATCAGCAACCGATCAGGTAAATGCACAGATCAAAAAGGTTGATAAGATCGTTAAGAAATATGATAAATCAGGAATGGTGATTGGCGAAGCACCGCTGATGAAAGACTTACAGGATGTTACAGATACAGACCTTGTAAGAGTAAATGCAATTTCCATTGCAGCCATTTTCATCATTATTATGGTGATTTTCAAATCCATTTCGTTGCCGATCATCCTGGTATCTGTTATTGAATTTGCAATTATGGTAAATATGGCGATTCCGTATTATCAGGGAATCAGCCTTCCGTTCGTTGCCAGCATCGTTATCGGAGCGATCCAGTTAGGAGCAACCGTTGATTACGCGATCCTGATGACAACCCGTTATCAGCGTGAACGACAGCACGGCAAGCAAAAGATGGAAGCAATCAGTATTGCGCACAAGACAAGTATGGAATCTATCATCAGTAGTGGACTGAGTTTCTTCGCAGCAACATTTGGTGTTGCATGTTACTCAAAGGTTGAGATGATCGGATCTATCTGTACACTGTTAGCGCGAGGCGCTATCATCAGTATGGTAGTCGTACTTTTTGTACTGCCGGCAATGTTTATGATTTTTGACAAAGTAATCTGCAAGACATCCATTGGTTTCCTTGATGATAAGAAAATGGTAGGAAATGATGTGTATGCCGCAGAGGCGAAGTAAGGTAGAAAGGAAGTAAGAAGCATGAATAGAAATAGTAAATTGATCAAACGTGGACTCACAACTTCTCTTGCTGTAGGAATGTCGGTTATGGTAGGTGCGATGCCGGTATATGCTGCAAGCTCTGATAAAAAAGATAACGATGACAAATTATATAAAGAAGAAACTGTGTATGTAAATGCAGATGCAGCCGGTAATACAGATGAAATTACTGTATCCAACTGGCTGAAAAATTCCGGTGATGTTTCCGGAAAACTTACAGACAAGAGTACACTGAATGACATTAAGAATGTCAAAGGTGATGAGAAATATACAGCAGACGGTGACAAAATTACATGGAATACAGACGGAAAAGACATTTATTATCAGGGAACAACCGACAAAGAACTTCCGGTATCCGTAAAACTCACTTATTACCTGGATGGCAAAGAGATTCAGCCGAACAAGTTAAAAGGTAAAAGCGGACATCTGAAAATTAAAGTAAACTATGAAAATAAATCCAAGAAGAATGTGGAAGTAAATGGCAAGACAGAAAACATGTATACAGCTTTCGTAATGATGACGGGTATGATTCTTCCAAATGACAACTTCACAAATGTTACAATCGATAACGGAAAAGTTATTTCTGATGGAAACAGAAGTATTGTTGTTGGATTTGGTATGCCGGGATTAAAAGAAAGCCTGAACCTGGATGATATCAAGGATGCAGATGATCTTACAATTCCGGAAAGCCTGGAAGTGGAAGCAGACGTAACCGATTTCGAGATGTCTTCTACATTTACAGTAGGCTTGAGTGACCTTACAAAGGACTTAGATCTTGATAACATTGCAGATATGGATTCCCTTCAGAATGCACTCGACGAGCTCGATGATGCAGCACTGGAGCTCGTAAGCGGGTCGAACACACTTTCCGATGGAACAAAGACACTTGCAGACGGAGTGGACAGCTACACAGAAGGTGCAGATACGTTAAATGATGCAATCCAGAAATATTTAAGCAATGACGGAGAATTAAGCGGCAGTGTTACAGAGTATGTAAATGGCGTCAACAAAGTTGTAAAAGGTGTCAATGACTACGCGAAAGGAACAACAACTCTTGCAAATGGAGTTACATCTTATGTAGGTGGCGAGAAGAAGCTTGCCAAAGGAGCAAAACAACTTACAACATTGAGCGATGGCCTTACAAAGATCCAGGGAGCGATCGACAAAATGAAAGCTTCTACAGACGGTAAGGGAGAGGCAAAAGAAGACTTAACGGTTGCTTCCGCACAGCTTGCAGCCGGAACAGCGCAGTTAAAGAAAGCTCTTGGCAGTGCAGAAGTACAGGCATTACTTGGTCAGGTTGACGGAATGGTAAAAACCGGTAAGGAGATGATCGCAGAGACAGAAAGCCTGCAGACAGCAATGAATACAGGAATTGCTGCACCGGTACAGCAGATCGGTACAGATCTTGAAAGCTTACAGAAAGAATTAGGTACAATCAATACGCAGCTTGGTAATTTACAGAAAGCCTGCGAAGCAAAAGTTACAGAATTAAATAAATCCATTACAGATTACAATGATGCGGTAGATAAAGCACAGACAGCTTCCGAGAAGAGCAAGAAGCAGATCGACAGCTCTGTTGCAGCATTAGAGAAACAGAAAGAAAATGCAACAGCCGCAGAGAAGAAAGAGCTGAATGAGTCCATCGATGCATTAAAAGATGCGAAAGACGCAACAAAAGATATCGATGCATTAAAGAAACAGGATAAAGTAAATATTACAATGCCGACAGTTGATCCGACAAACATTCAGAAGATTGCAGCTGATATTCAGAAACAGGGTGCAACATTCGAAAAAACTGCTACAGCACTTCAGGCACAGCTTCCGGAGATGCAGAAAAAACTGAACAAGATTTCAGCTAGTAAAGGTGCGCTTCCGCAGGATGATGTGAAAGACCTTACAACAAAGATCGATGCATTAAATGCAGGTATGCAGGGACTGGATGCCGGAATTAATACTCTGGCAGGAGGAATCAACGAGTTAGATGGTAAGACTTCTGTCGCTTTCCCGAAAGCACAGCAGGGAATTGCTGCTTTGAACAAAGGATTTTCACAGCTCAGTTCTTATAATGATGCCCTCACAGGCGGTGCATTGAAATTAAAGAAGAACAGCCCGACACTGGTAGCCGGAGTAAGCACACTGCAGAGCGGAACAAACAAGCTTGCAAACGGTCTTAATACACTTGGCTCACAGTTAAGCGAGGGATCTGCAAAGCTTTCTTCTAACAGCGATGAACTTCGTTCAGGAGCTGATAAGTTAAGTTCAGGCGCAGAAGAGCTTGCAAGTGGTGCAGATAAGTTCCAGAAAGAAGGAACAGGCAAGTTAAAGAGCACATTCGAGGATGAACTCGGTGATGTTCTGGATCGTTTCGATGCACTGACTTCTGACAAGTGTGCTTACAAGACATACAGCGGAAGAGACAAATCTATGGATGGAGCAGTAAAATTCGTCATCGAGACAGACGAGATCAAATAATCGCTACAGGAAATATATTTTATAGCAAAGACAATTCACTAATAATTGTATCATCTTATAAAGAGACAGAGAGCTTTGACCACAGTTCTCTGTCTCATTTTAATTACCATAGCTTATCGCAGTATCCGAAAAGGGATTAGGTTTAAATGGTGGCATAATTATAACAAGCAAAAACTGAAAAAGAAAGGATATTATAGGATAATAATTAAATAATATATGTAAAATCAAAGATAAAAATAGGAATTAGCGGTCAGCACTATTTTGAAAAGATTGAAAAATAAAGTCGATTCGGATACAATAAAAGAAAAAGGAAGGGGGGACCCGTATGATCTCAGACGAGGAGGCATATTGGCAATATCTGGATGGCATAGAACAAGGTGCCGACATTCTGGTAGACAGATACGGGGATGCGCTTACTTATTACATCCATGGATATATCCATGATATACATGAATCAGAAGATTTGATGATTGAAGCATTTTCTAAGATTTTCGCAAAGGAGCGACCGATTAAGGGTAATGGAAGTTTTAGGGCTTATTTATATAAGACAGCAAGGAATCTGACAATCCGGCATAACCAGAAGCATAAACTGTGGTTTTTGCATCTGGATGATCTGACTTTTGATCTGCCGAGTGAGGAACTGGTAGATACAAAACTTCGACAGACGGAGAGAGAACGTCAGCTTTATGAAGCGATGGCAAAGTTAAAAACAGAGTATCGGGAAGCATTGTATCTTGTGAGTCTGGAAGGAATGAGTTACCGGGAAGCAGGAAAGATTCTCGGAAAGAGCGAACAGCAGATTACGAATCTGGTACATAGAGGAAAAAAAAGTCTGAAAATCATTCTGGAACAGGAGGGATTTGTATATGCGGACGAATAAAGAGCGTCAGCAGTTGATTCATAAAAGAACACAGGAGATTAAGATAGAAGAGCGTAAGAAAAGACAGTATATGATCAGTGGAATAAGTATTGCCGCATGTCTGATCGCTGTAGTCGGTCTGGGAATGTATCTTCCGAGTGTTATGAAGCAGAACGCTGCAGGTAAGATGAATTACAGTCCCGGAATGGCAAGCATGCTCGGACAGTATGATGCGCTTGGATATATATGTATGGGAATACTGGCATTTGCACTTGGTGTGTGTGTGACAGTATTGTTATATCGGATGAAACGTGCAGAGGAGCATCGTCAGGAGAAGAAACAATATGAAAAGAGTGCGGAACAGGCGAAAAAGGATGAAGAGTAGAAGCAGGGAGCATACAGATGAATTTTGAGTTGATTGACAATTTCATACAGGTCGGTGTAATGCTTGTGGCGGCAGTGGCAGATATTATTTTCTGGTTCCGGCAAAAAGACCGGATCTATATTATTCTGGCGCTGGAACATGGTTGTTTTATGATGGGGACTTTGTATTATGTGTTATACCTCTTCATTCGCGGTGACGTTCCGCAGATTTTTTATGTAGCAGAGATTTCATGGATTTCCAGCTATCTCTTTCTGCATACTTATCAGATTGTGCGCAGAGACGGGGAAAAATCCCGTTTTGCGCCTGTCCCTGCAGTCTGCGCGGCTGTGATTTTTATAGTCGCAATGAGAAGTGAGATATTCGGTCCGGCAATTCTGTCTACAGGAGCATTTGCAGTGACAGTCGGAGCAATCACGTATATAGCGGTATTTCATATGCAGTATGGAGACGACATCCGGTTGACAGATGTGTGGCCGCTGATCTGTGTGATCCTTCAGCTTGTTCTATACATAAGCTCGCATTTTTTCAATGATTATACAAAATTTAATCTGTATTTCCTGATTGATTTTGTACTGACTTTTTCAGTCGCCGGTCTGCTGCCGTGTACAGTTTCGGAGGTGAAGAAACATGATGTACATTGAAAATATTTTCATCTGTATTGCAGTACCGATGTTGTTGTCACTTCTGTTTATACCGGGTGAGGCGAGAAAATATACGTTTTTTGTTACAACCGGAATGGGAATGTGTATGCTGTCGGCATATGTGAACAGCTTTTTTATGAATTATTATGGAGCAGATGCAGTACAGGCGGCAATTGAGATTACGCCGGTCTGCGAAGAAGTGATGAAATTATTTCCGCTTCTGTTTTACATTCTGATTTTTGAACCGAAGAAAGAAGAAATACCAAGAACCGCGATTGCGCTTGCGGTTGGATTTGCAACATTTGAAAATATATGCTATCTGACAGAGAACGGAGCAGCAGATTTTGAGATCCTTGTAGTCCGTGGATTTGCTTCCGGTGCGTTGCATATCCTGTGTGGGATTCTTATGGGATTCGGGATTACTTATATTTTCCGGAGACGTACTCTTGCAATAACCGGAATGGTCGGACTTCTTGGAGCGTGCAGTGTATTTCATGCAATTTATAATCTTCTTGTTTCTGCAGAAGGGAACTGGAGAGCATTTGGATATCTGTTCCCGACAGTCATGATACTTGGGCTGTTTGCTGGAAGGAAGAGTATAATAAAATTAAAAGAAGAAAAAAATTCTTTCACTTAGGAAAAATAAGTGAAAGGATTTTTTTTATTGTGTCTTTCGTATAGATAGAGAGTGAAAAAAGTATATAAAATCGAGAAAGGAGGTCGGAAAATGGATCAGAAGGAGATCAGAAAATGTAAGATCCGTCGCCGGAGTCTGTTTTTGCGCTGCCGGTATGACAGGCGGATTATTTCAGGATTAATAGCGATAGCTATTGTACTGGCTGTATGTATGGGGAGGATGTTTCGTATGACACACATATCTGGAGTTGCGACGGTAGCATCCGGCTACGGATCTGTTCTCCTGCGCAACGGAGCAGATATTTATGTACTGATCGGTCTTGCTGCTTTTGTGGCAGGTGTGGTTGTCACCGTTATCTGTATGCGGTTTCGGAAAAAGAAGGCAAACAATATTTACAGTGAATAAATAATCAATATAAATACAAGAGGTGCAGAGGATGAATTACAGAAAAAGAAAAATGTTGGCAGGGACCCTCGCAGTAGTACTGGCTATGTCGTCTGTACTCGGATTATCCGTTCCTTTGTCGGTGAAAGCGGCGTCTGACGCCAGTGTGACATATCGGTATAAAAACAATGCGGAAAGCGGCCCGGTAAAAGACCGGACAGGGATTCGTTCGGTGAATATAGATAACAAGATATATTATGATATCCATGATGGAGATCCGGAAAAGCGCTTGAATCTGGCAGATCAGAAGGCTTTATTTAAAGCGGTTCTGCAAAGTGGAAAAGATATGGATGGTGGCACAGATAGTGTGATCAGTCAGTGGTCGTCTCTTGCAGAGCAGATTTATGGAACGCATAGTAAAGTTGCGGCAAGAGTAAATGCAAACGGCGGATTTGAGAATAATTTTACTACAGAAAATACACGGAACAAAGCAGGATATGCAGATATTTCCGATGCGCTTGCACAGCCGGAAGAGCATGTGAATGGAACAAAAGGAAAGGATTATACAAAGTGGAGTGGGCTTTCCTGTACGACCAGTCTGAAAGAGGTACGACAACTTGCTGCAGATGAAATCGCAGATGCGATTCATCATAAGATCAAAGGAAGTGATGTGCTACAAGAGACCGAGAGTGCAGAAAATACACTAAAACAGTTAAATGATGATACCGGACGGGATGTAGTATTTTCGCTTGTTACGTGTGTGGACCGCGCAGGCAGAACATTTAAGTATAACTATAATACATTTGGAATTGCATTTTATGATTTTAAGTTAGCGGTGCTTGCCGGAGACGGACTGGAATATATTACAAAAGCACAGGAGTATGAGTCGCTGCAGCAAGCGGCAGAAAATAATGCCGGCGGGGTATCTATTCAAACAAGTAGTAAGAAAGATCCGGAACTCAGTTATTATAAAAATGAATCAACAAAGGCAAAAAATGTGGGAATGGAGTTAAAACAATCTCATTCGCTTACAACGTCCAACACTTTAGAGGCAGGAAAGAAGTATTCTTACAGTGAGATGATTAACCCGGATATCGGACTTTCAACGGGGATTCCGCTTTTGGGCGAGATAGAAAAAAAGTCGGGACTGGAAGTTACATGCGGAAAGGCATTGCCTACCGCTTATTCCGGGGAGAAGGAGTATAGTCTGTTAAAGGAAAATAAAGTTTCCACCAATATAACGCTTCCGGCACAGACAGCAGCCGGAGTAGAATCTTCAGGCGTTGCAACGAATGTAAAATTAGGTTATGACTGTCCCGTGGCAGTGACATTTAAAACAGCAATTTTCTCGTTATCGGGCGTGGTGTATGATGATAACGATAAAGTGCAGATGTTCCATACATCTGGATATCGGCAGGGGCATTTCAGTACGATTTTTGGAACAGATTCAGAAAAAGGCGGCACGACAGCAATGGATAATCTGTATAATCGTGCAGTAAAATATGTAAACACACAAAATTATGAAGAGACTTATGGTCAGACTGTTGGCTGGTCTGAGAAAAGAAATGATGAAAGACCGGCAGATAAAGTAAATAGCCTGGACTGGACAGGAATCTTAAACGGAACGATCAACGAGGATGAGGTCGGAACAGAGACGGCAGCAGTACGTGTGAACAGGATCCTTGTAAATGACGACGGAGAAATCCAGAGTACATTTGACGTAGAGGATCTGGAAGAAGAACGTCCGGTTTCTTATGAGACTGAGATGACAGCAAGCGGTATATATAAACTTAGAAATAAGACGTATTACTTATATGATAAAGTTGTGAAGAACAGCAACGGAGAAGAAGTTGAAAATGAATGGAGCTATGATGAAAATTCCGGAGTATACAGGAAATGGATACAGCCGATCGGAAAGGCAGACAAAGAAGCACTAGAGGCTGCAGGAATAGAGAATTATATGCTCCAATCGATTAACAGTGTGAATTTTTATTATACAGAAGATACCTCTCTCTATGGAACACAGAGTACGGATGATAGTAAAAATATCGTGAAGAAGGCGAAAGAGAATGTCTCTTCCGGTACAATGACTCAGTCAGCAGGCAGTGAAAAAGTAACATTGAAAGATAAGATAGCATGGCTGTCGTCCCATTGTCCGATGGCAGTAACCGGTGGAGTGCTCCGTTATGATGCAAATAGTACGCATTCGGATGTCAAAGGGCTCATCCCACTGTATCCTCTTAAAAAAGTGGTTGTTACAAATGGTGTGAAGACGTTGAACATGCGAAGTGGAGATCAATTTGCACTGGAAAAGATTACAGTAAAAGGAACAAATAAAAATGGCGTAGATTACTATGGATTTAATCAAGCCCATGGGCACTGGGCTCTTACAGACAGTAAAGGCAAAGAGCTGAAAAAAAGTAAAGTGGCATCTATAGAAAAAAATAAGGCGACAGAGAAAAAAGTATTGAAGGCGGGTAGTCTTAACAGTGATAAAAAAGAAACAGTTTACTTAAAATATATTATTGATGAAGACAAATATAAAAGTCTGAACAGTACTGTAACTGTGAAAAATTCAGAACTTGACGCCACAGCCATGATCAAAGTAAATGTAACAGGAAAGCGGAACATACGCAAAGGTGATGTTATTACGAAAGGGATATATCGTTATAGGGTGACAAATTCGAAAACAGACGGAACAGGAAAAGTGGAAGTTATCGGATTTGCCAAAAAATGCAGCAGTAAAAATGTGTCGATTCCAAAGAGCATTTCATGGAATTCGGTCAAATATAATGTAACAGCGATTGGAAAGCGTGCGTTTGAAGCAAATAAGAAAATCAAAACGGTTGTACTTCCGGATTCTATCGAAAAAGTTGGATACAAAGCATTTTACAGGTGTTCGAATCTTAAGAAACTTACAGTTGGAAAGAATGTAACAAAAATGTTTGCACATGCGTTTTGTCAGAATAAGAAGTTGAAAAAGATTGTATTTAAAGGAACAAAACGGATGAGGTTGGAGAAGCCACATGTATTTATTAATGTGAAGAATGCAAAAGTATATGTGCCAAGGAGCAGATATACAACGTACAAAAAGCTGTTATGCGCTTACGGACTTAAGAAATGCAAGTTCGTAAAGCAATAACATAGAATGCCTTCTTGGCAGACTCTCTTTATATACCTTACGGGAAAATGGTGTCGGGATTTCCGGCACCATTTTTCTTTGCTGATCATATGCGGATATAGCGGTGAGAGAGATTTTATGTTAGAATCAAGAAAATGCAAATGACTACCGAGCATATGCGTTCGTGTAAATCATTGAGAATTTTATATATGTTATATTAAGCAAACAGAGAATTTGTAAAGAATGAAACCTGAGATAATTATAGGAAAATAATAGCAGGAGAGACATAGAATGGTAAAAATAGATCTGATTACCGGATTTTTAGGCTCCGGGAAGACAACATTTATAAAAAAATATGCAGAGTATCTGATCGGACAGGGGATGAATATCGGGATTCTGGAAAATGATTATGGAGCTGTCAACGTTGATATGATGCTGCTTCAGGATCTGATGGGAGAAAAATGTGAACTGGAGATGGTTTCCGGTGGCTGCGATAAAGAGACGCACCGCAGACGGTTCCGCACAAAGTTAATTTCCATGGGAATGTGTGGATATGACCGGGTGATCGTGGAACCATCGGGCATCTATGATGTAGATGAATTCTTTGATGTTTTGCGGGACGATCCCCTGGACCGTTGGTATGAGATCGGAAGTGTTATTGCAGTGGCAGATGCGACTCTGGAGGAACATTTATCAGCAGAAGCAGATTATCTGCTTGCGTCGGAGGTTTCCAGTGCCGGCTGTATCATTTTAAGCAAGACAGATCTGGCGAATGAAGAAGATAAGAGAAATACGATCGCACATCTGAACCATGCGCTTGCCGGTATTGGGTGTAAGAGAGTGCTGGAGGGAGAAGAGATACTGGAAAAGACAGCGGACAGTATGACAGATGCGGACTTTGAGCGAATCATGGCAGTGGGATATAAACAGGCAAGTTACCGTAAGATGGATGCAACAGAAGAAGATTTCACGTCTTTGTATTTTCTGGAACTTCATAAAAATGTGCAGGAACTGGGTGAAGCTGCCAGACAGATTTTGGCAGATCCGGCATGCGGACATGTCTTCCGCATCAAAGGATTTGCAAAAGAAGACGGTTGGAAACAGATTAATGCAACGAGAGACCATATGCTGACAGCGGATGTCGCGGAAGGGCAGGAAGTGCTTATTGTGATCGGTGAGAATCTTCAGAAAGGAAGGATCGAAACATATTTGTTGTAAAGAAATTTTGTTTATATTTTGGAAAAAGATGTATAATATAGATAGTATCGGAAATGAGGGAACAGCATTTCCGGACAAATATTTTAAGAGACGGAGGTTTTTAAAATGGGAAACAAATATGCAGGAACACAGACAGAAAAGAACTTGATGGAAGCATTTTCAGGTGAGTCACAGGCGAGAAATAAATACACATATTTCGCATCGAAAGCAAAGAAAGAAGGCTTTGAGCAGATTTCTTCCCTGTTTTTAAAAACAGCAGATAACGAAAAAGAACATGCAAAAATGTGGTTCAAAGAATTAGAAGGAATCGGAAATACAGCAGAGAACCTGGCAGCGGCTGCAGAAGGAGAAAACTACGAGTGGACAGATATGTATGATGGATTTGCCAAGACTGCAGAAGCAGAAGGATTTCCGGAGCTGGCTGAGAAATTCCGCATGGTTGCAGCGATCGAGAAAGCACATGAAGAGCGCTACCGTGCACTGCTTCATAATGTGGAAGCACAGGAAGTATTTGCGAAGAGCGAAGTAAAAGTATGGGAGTGCCGCAACTGTGGACACATTGTAGTTGGCGAAAAGGCACCGGAAGTCTGTCCGGTATGTGCACATCCACAGGCATATTTTGAAGTACATGCAGAAAATTACTAAGATTCGATGAAGCAGAAAGAATAATCAAGAGAAAATTACTGAGATAAAAGGAGGATATCCCGTTGACAATTAAAGAAATAGCAAAACTGGCAGGCGTATCAAGTGCGGCCGTATCCAGATATCTGAACGGAGGCTATGTCAGTGAAGAGAAAAAAGAACAGATACGCAGTGTGATAGAAAAGACGGGATATCAGCCTTCTGCGCAGGCGAGAATCCTGCGGACGAAAAAAGCAAGTCTTGTGGGGGTTGTCGTTCCGAAGATTAATTCGGAGTCGATCAGCCGTGCTACGGCAGGAATTGAGAAGATTTTATCAGAACGGAATTACCAGATGCTCCTCGCAGGAACAGACAATACGCCGTCAAAAGAAGTATCCTATATGCGTTTATTCGAGAATTATCCGGTGGATGGCATTATTCTTATAGGAACAGTGATCACAGCAGAACACCGGCGTTTTTTTAAAGAAGCAAGAGTTCCGGTTGTTGTAGTCGGACAGTATACGAAGTATGCTAACTGCATTTATCATGACGACTATGGTGCCGGAAAGGCAATGGGGCATGCAGTTGCGTTAAGAAGCCGGGAACGGATCGGATACATCGGAGTAACGAGAGAAGATAAGTCGGCCGGAGCTGCGAGAGAAGACGGATTCATGGCAGGCATGAAAGCGGCAGGCAGGGAACCTGAAAGTGTGTACCGGAGGACGGCAAAATTTACAACGGAATCCGGATATGAGGAGAGTGTGAAATTATTAAAAGAAAAACATGATATCGATATCATATCATGCGCGACAGATACGATTGCTGCAGGAGCGATCCAGGCAGTGAAAAGTGTCTGCCCGGATAAAGAGATCCTTGTGACAGGGTTTGGTGATAACCAGTTGCTGAAAGCGGTTACAGGAGGAATTCCAACGGTGCATTTCGGCTATATGACAAGTGGCATAAGAGGTGCGGAACTGTTGCTTGACCGGATTGAACAGGATGAAAATGTATCCGTGGAAATGAAACTGGGATTCCGACTGATCGGTCTGGATGAGCTGCCGGACGATAAGGAGTAGTTGTCAGGGGCAGGTTTTAAGGAAGGACTGGTTGCCAGAAACAGGCTTTATAGGTAGAAGTGTACAAAATTGAATCAAAAATATCAGTAAAAATGCCATCTTTACAAATGGCATTTTTTTTCTTATCATAAAACCATGAAATGTGAAAACGATTTCACATTATAGGAATGAATGAGGAAGGAGAGCAAGAGATGGATTACAATAAGACGGCAAAAGAAATCTTAGAACATGTTGGCGGAAGTAAGAATATTGCATCTGCCGCACATTGTGCAACAAGACTTCGGCTTGTAATTGCCGATAACAGTAAGACGAACAAGGAAGCACTGGAGAATGTAGAAGGAGTAAAGGGGGTGTTTGAGGCATCCGGACAGCTTCAGATTATTCTCGGCACGGGAACCGTGAACAAAGTTTTTGATGAATTTATCAAAATCGCCGGGATTACTGCAAGCACAAAAGAAGAAACAAAACAGGCAGCGACAGACAAGCAGAGCTGGTTTATGCGTGCGATTAAATTATTAGGTGATATTTTCGTACCGATCATTCCTGCGATCGTAGCGAGTGGTTTCCTTATGGGAATCATGAACTCACTTGATTTTATGAACAGCAATGGCTTTCTGCATATTGATACACACAGTTCTATTTATGTATTTGCTAATTTATTCAGTAATATCGCTTATACATTTCTGCAGATCCTGATTGCATTTTCGGCTGCGAAGGCATTTGGCGCCAATCAGTATCTTGGAGCGGTCATCGGTATGATCATGATCCATCCTTCTCTGCAGAATGCATATACAGTGGCGACAGAGGGAGTGCAGCAGACACAGAGTGTATTTGGTGGATTGTTCCATATTGATATGGTCGGTTATCAGGGACATGTCATTCCGGTTATTATCGCAGTCTGGATCCTGTCGGTACTGGAGAAGAAGCTGCACAAAGTAGTTCCGGAGGTACTGGACCTCTTTGTGACGCCGCTTGTCAGTGTATTTGTGACCGGTTATTTAACACTTTCTATTGTAGGCCCGGTTTTCGTATGGGCAGAAAATGCAGTCCTTGGACTCATCCAGTGGATGCTGACACTTCCTCTCGGACTTGGAAGTCTGCTCATGGGAAGTCTGTATGCACCGACAGTTGTTACCGGTATTCATCAGATGTATACCGCAATCGATATCGGACAGCTTGCAAAATATGGCGTAACTTACTGGCTTCCACTTGCAAGTGCAGCAAACGTTGCACAGGGTGCCGCAGCACTTGCAGTTGGTGTAAAATCCAAAGATAAGAAAATTAAATCTCTTGCACTTCCATCTTCACTTAGTGCGTTTATGGGAATTACAGAACCAGCGATTTTCGGTGTCAACTTAAGATTTTTCAAACCATTTATCGCAGGATGTATCGGTGGAGGATGTGGCGCTTTATATGCATCACTTGCACATCTTGGCGCGAAAGGAACAGGAGTGACCGGTATTTTCGGAATCCTGCTTTGCCTCAACCAGCCATTACAGTATCTGATAGAAATGATCATTTCTGTCGGTGTGGCATTTGTGATCTCATTTGTGATCTATACAGATAAGAAAGCGGAGACACAGACAACTGGTAATATAGAAGCAACAGCGATTGAAAATACAGACATAGCAGCGGACACAGCAAAAGCAGAAAACACGATGGCAACAGAAAATACAACAAACCCAGAAGCATCAGAAAATGCTGTGGATTCAGTTGCAGAAGAAGTATTATACAGTCCGGTAAAAGGAAGAGTAGTTCCACTTTCTGAAGTAGCAGACGAAACCTTTGCAGGAGAGTTACTCGGAACAACGATTGCAGTAGAACCGGAGGATGGGAAAGTGACAGCACCGTGTGACGGCGAGATCACCAATATTTTTGAAACCGGACATGCTGTGTGCTTAACAACAAAAACCGGTGGTGAACTTCTGATTCATATTGGAATCGACACAGTGAAGATGGACGGAACCGGTTTTGTGAAAAAGGTTGCAGACGGAGATCAGGTAAAGGCAGGAGACGTGCTGGTTGAAGTTGATCTGGATGCTGTGAAAGAAGCTGGCCATCCGGCAACGACAATGATGATCCTGGCGAATGCAGATGATTTCAGCGAAGTTGAAAAAGCAGAACCGGGAGAAGTTACTTCTACAGATGAAGTATGCAGACTGGTTAAATAATAATTGAATGATTCGCAATCAGAGATAAAAGCGATCAGATTCAGACATAGATAAGATGGAGATAAACGTAGATGAACGCATTAACAAGAGATCTTATAAAATTAACAGATATCGCAGAAACACAGGGAGCTGAAAAGGAAGAAAAGCTTTTATTCCGGGAACATTTCCACCTGATGCCGCCAGTGGGCTGGCTCAATGATCCGAACGGACTCTGCCAGTTTGAAGGTGTGTACCATGCATTTTTCCAGTATTCGCCATTTGACGCAGAAGGCGGCGTGAAGATGTGGGGACATTACATAAGTGACAATATGTTGGACTGGAAATATCAGGGAGTTGCATTGTATCCGGATCAGCCGTTCGACTGTCATGGAGTGTATTCTGGAAGTGCGCTTGTGGAAGACGGAAAAATGTATCTCTATTACACAGGTAATGTGAAACTGGAAGATGGTGAGTATGACTATATCCGAACCGGAAGAGAAGGAAATACAGTACTTGTATCAAGCGAGGACGGAATCTATTTCGGACATAAAAAGCAATTGATGAGAAATACAGATTATCCGGATGATCTGACCTGTCATGTGCGTGATCCAAAAGTCTGGAAAGAGCAGGACACTTACTATATGGTGCAGGGAGCGCGTACGAAAGAAGATGTAGGGCAGATACTCATTTTTACATCTAAAGATAAAGTAAACTGGAAGTTTAAGAGCAGAATTGAATCGAAGGAACCATTTGGATATATGTGGGAATGCCCGGATTATTTTACGATTGGAGATAAGAAAATCCTGTCTGCTTCTGTACAAGGCTTAGAAGGCGGTATTTGGGAAGAACGTAACGTATATCAGTCCGGATATTTTGAAGTAGAGGGAGATATTTTATCATCTTATAAACTTGGAGAATATAAACTCTGGGATTATGGATTTGATTATTACGCACCGCAGAGTTTTGAGACAGAAGATGGAAGACGGATTCACATCAGCTGGATGGGAATGCCGGACTGCGAAGCGTATACAAACCTGACAATCGCAGATGGATGGCAGCATTGTTTTACTCTGCCGAGAGAGATTTATGTGAAAGATGGAAAAATCTGTCAAAGACCGATCAGAGAGCTGGATTACAAAGAAGTGATTACAAAGACTGCAGAAAATAAACTGCAGGCAGATTCCTGCAAGGCATATGATCTGAAAATAGATAAAATCCAGAACAACCAGTTCTGTATTGCATTGGCTGAAGAATTGCTTCTGGAATATACAGATGGCAGATTCAGGATGCGTTTTACAGACAATAGAAAGACTTGCGTTTCTGCCGGAAGAGACTGCCGGTATGTAGAAACTGATGAAGTGACGAATATCCGTGTTATTGCGGATGTCTCTTCCGTAGAAGTATTTGTAAATGACGGAGAATATGTATTTTCAACGAGATATTACCCGGAGAAGTACAGCATTAATGTACAGGCAGAAGGAGCAGACATCTGTCTTGCAGAAATAAAATAAGGACGCTAGGGCGAAAGCTTTCAACGATGACAGCGTTGAAAAGGAGCCACTGATAACAGATGAAAAGTTATCGGTGGCTTCTTTTGGGATATTTTCAGTTATCTGTTGTTAGCATTTGCTCAGAAATAGTCAAGCAATTAAAGTTCACGAATAACCTGCCATGCCTGATGGAAACATTCAAAGATTTTCTTTGCCTGACGGGCATCTCCAATTGTTACTACTTTCTTTGCACAATCAGCAAACGGAGCAGAGGCATCTGTATCGGCTTTCAGACCGGTTGCAGAAATAATGGTGTCTGCTGCAATACTGTTTTGTTTTCCTCCGGCGTCTTCGTAAATGACATTACCGTCTTTGATCTCCACAACTTTGCAGGAAGTCATACATGTAACATTTGCGGCAGCGAGGTGATTCATAAGAGAAATCTGGCTTAATGGTTCATCCTGCATAACAATACCCGGGAGCATTTCCAGAATCGTTACATCTTTTCCTTCATTTCCAAGTTCCAGAGCAGTTTCCGCACCGACAAGTCCGCCTCCGATGACTACAATTTTGTTTCCGACGGAAGCTGTTTTCTTTAAGACTTTATCCGGTGTCAGAGCAGCTTCAATACCTTTTACAGGAATGGAAACGTATTTAGAGCCTGTTGCAAGAATGACAACATCCGGCTGTAAAGATCGAACCAGTTCCGGTGTAGCCTCGGTATTCATCATTATTTTAATATCTGCCTTTTGTACCTGGCGGATGAGCCATTCCAGAACGTTTTTGTGATCCTCTTTAAAGGAAGGTCTGGTAGCTTCGATAAAATGTCCGCCCAACTGATCTGTTTTTTCAATCAGTGTGATTTTATGTCCGACTTCTGCACCATATCTTGCAGCTTCCATTCCGGCAACACCGCCACCGATGATTACAACATTTTTCGGATCTTCCGTTTCCTTAAGAACATATTCACGCTCTCGTCCACAGGCCGGATTAACTTCACAGCGAATTGGACATCCGGAGAAGAATAAGGATACACAGCCTTCGTGTCCACGACAGCATGGACGGACATCTTCCCGTCGTCCTTCTTTTAATTTCTGTGGAAGATATGGATCTGCGATCAATGGTCTTCCCATTGCGATGATATCTGCGCATCCGTCTTCCAGAGCTTTTTCGGCAGTATCCGGATTCAGTGAATTTACTACGATAACCGGAATCTTTGTAACCTGTTCTTTGATGATCTTTGCAAATGGAACAACCATAGCATGTGGCTCATAGTTCGGTGGGATGATATATTGCTGCATGGTCTCGTAAATACCTGCTGCAACGTTAATATAATCTACATCATCCTGGATACTTGCAGCAAAACGGGCAGTTATCTCTGGTGTTAAGCCACCTTCTACACCTTCGGTTGCTGAAATACGATAGCCAACGATAAAGTCATCGCCGACAGCAGCACGAACTTTCTTAATAATATTTCTTGGAAAACGTGCTCTGTTTTCTTCACTTCCACCATATTCGTCTGTTCTCTTATTGGTATATGGACTTAAGAAAGAACAGATGAGGTATCCATGTGCACCGTGGATTTCTACACCATCAAAACCTGCCATTTTTGCTCTTACGGCAGCGGCAGCAAATTTATCTTCCAGTTCAACGATTTCTTCTTTACTTAATGCACGAGGTTCGCGCTGAACAAACTTACAAGTGACTGCACTTGGTGCGACCGGTTGTAATCCGGTAGCTCCGGCAGCGGCCTGGCGTCCACCATGAGAAAGCTGTAAAATGGCGGCAGCCCCACCGGCTTTGATTGCTTCCGCAACATAGAAATGTGAAGCAATCATGTGGTCATTATAAATACCACTGGATACAAGAGAGCTGCGGCTTTCTTTGTCATCGACAAATGTATTTTCTACAATAACGGCGGCAGCCCCGCCTTTGGCACGTTCACCATAGTAATCAGCCATTTCTCTGGAACTGGAACCATCAGGGTTACTTAGGCGAGTTTCACAGGCTGGCATTACAATGCGGTTTCTCCATATATGTTTTCCAACTTTTACAGGTTCTAATAATTTACTATAATCTGCCATATTCAATCCTCCATTAAATAATATCGCCGGCGTTAAATCGATTTATTTAAGTTACATTTATCATAAACATCTGATAAAAAAATGTCAAAGATTTCTCAATATATTCTAATTTGGAAAGAAAATTCTCATTTTTTTCTCAAAATGTGTTATGATGAGGAAAATGGAGGCGATGAAATGGAGTATAAAGAGCATAATTATGAGTTAATAAAAGAATACTGGAATCGTTATGTTGCCGGGTATGAAGAAATGCCGGAGCATCTGGAAGGACTGGATGATCGTGTTTTAAATTCCTGGAAACGGTCAAAGTCAAAAGCAAATCCATTTGAGACAAATCCGCCATTATTGAATCAGGTTGAATTAGAAAATCTGACGAAAGAAAAACAGGATTTGATTAAAATTGCTGTTCCTTATATGATACAATTTTATGAAATTGCCAAGAATACAACGCAGAATGTATTGCTTACGGATGCAGAAGGAAAACAATTGAAAAATATTTCCGCTAATAACAAAGATCTTCTGGAGATCATGACACATGCGTCTGTAGCCAATGGCAGTAATTATGCAGAGGATGTCTGCGGCACAAGCTCTGTCTCGTTGTCGCTTTACGAGGACAGTCCGATTTTATTGCGGGGGTATGAACATTATCGGGCTATTTATCATAATCTTGCCTGTTTTAGTCTGCCGATTCATTCGCTGGGAAATAAGCAGGTAGGATGTATTTGCATTACCGGTCCATTGGATAAATATCAGCCGCTTGTATCCAGTGCAGGACTGATGATGGTTCATGCAATTGAGAACGAATTGCGATTGACACAATCGAATTTTATTACAGATATTATTGCACAGAATTTTTCGCAGGGATTTATGCTTTTTAATTCACAACACAATATTTTGCGTTTAAATGATAAAGCGAAAGCGTTACTTAGAATTCGGCAGGATATGGTCGGACGTGAATTTGAAGAGTATTTTTTAAATGATTTTAACGAAATCATAGAATTGGAAAAACATCATGAAAAACAGAAGTTTCAATATACTTTGATATTAAAAAATGGCTTGCAGATTGCTCTTTCGGTGCTTGCCGTTCCGATTAAAGAGAATAATCAGGAGGACATGTTTTTACTGATATTTACGTCAGTAGGTGAGGCAAATAAAGAAGCCAGTATGAAAGTTGGATATACGGCACGGTATTATTTCCGGGATATTGTAGGGGAATCTGAAGAAATTAAAAAGGTTAAAGAATTAGGAAAACTGGCATCTAAATCGTCATCCAGCGTGCTGATTACCGGGGAAGCGGGAACTGGAAGGGAATTACTGGCGCAGGCAATCCATACCGGAGGTGAGAGGCGAGAAAGTCCGTTTATTACTGTCCGTTGTGGTTCCGTCCCGAAAGAAATGATGGAGATAGAATTGTTTGGAGATGATGAAAACAGTCAGATCGGGAAAATAGAACTTGCAGACAAAGGGACACTGTTTTTAGATGAGATAGAAAATTTATCTATAGAATGTCAGGTAAAAATACTCTCTTATTTAAGAACAGGAATGATGGAGAATGGGAAAAAATTAAGTGTACGTATCATTGCATGCAGTCAGAAAGATCTGCTTCATCTTGTCAGCGTTAATCAGTTTCGCAGTGATCTGTATTATAAGTTGAATGTAATCAGTATTATTGTACCGCCACTGCGCCGACGCCGGGCAGATATTCGGCCGTTAATTCAATATTATACAGATCGTTATCGTAAAATGCTAAGAAAAGACGTAACAAACATTGAAAAACGCTGTATAGAAGTGATGACGAATTATAATTGGCCGGGAAATGTGCGTGAATTGGAAAGTACGGTAGAACATTTGGTAAATATGGCGTCCGGCCATGTAATGAAATTTAAAGATTTACCGGATGAAATTGTAACCGGATATTTGTCACAGAAATATATAGGACCGGAAGAAGAGGTACAGAAAATAATATCGCCTGAAAAAGTGGAGTGTAGCGAGATCATCAAATGCCTGAAACGGGAACACGGGCATATGAAAACAGTAGCAACGGTACTCCATATGCCGTTGAGTACACTCTATCGAAAATGTTCAAAATATAACATTGATCCGAAAAATTATCGGGAATGGTAAAGGAGGAGCGTTAACTCTCCTCCTCTTGCGTACGGATCACAATAATATCATTTAACTTTAATATCATATTTTCTGGGGAAGCACAGACAAATGATCGCGCAATACTAAAAAAACGGTGATTTGATGTGCTTCTTCAATTATTGCTTTTGCGCTGGTATTGCTCGACGAAACCGGCGCTGATAATACCGGTCGGAATAGCGACAACACCGACGCCGAGGTAAGCGATACAGATTGCCATAATACGCCCCAGCGTTGTAACCGGATAGATGTCTCCGTAGCCGACCGTAAGCAGCGTAGACATGCTCCACCAGATTCCGCTGAAGCCATTGCGGAAAACTTCCGGCTGTGCCGGATGCTCTACGCTGTACATGCATAAGCTGCTTGCCAGCATGAGAATCAGCACAATAAATACGGAAGAAATGATCTGGTTTCTTTTGACATATAATACGGTCGTGATCACGTTAAAAGAATCATATTTTGCATTAAGACGGAACAGATGAAAGATTCTTGCAACCCGTAGCATACGGAAAATAACAAATCCGGAGAGGAAGAATACCGGAACGATCGTAAGCAGATCAACGATCCCGTCAAAGGAGCGTAAGAATTTAAGTCTCGCCCACCCCGGTGTCATACCCGGATAGAGATAATCAGCTGTCCAGATACGAAGAATGTATTCAATGCAGAAAATAAAAATGGTTACATATTCCATGCCGCAAAAGAAGCCGGATAAAAAGGACAACTGTTCAAAGGTTTCTAAAAAAGTTACAAGAATATTGGAAATGATCACAATCGTAATAAAAAAATCAAAAGCCCGGCTGATACGATTGCTCTTGTCGCCAATCTGAATAATGTTAAATATCTTTTTCTTCATAATGATTCCTCATGATTTTACTTTTCGATTCCGTGTGCAAGATTACGTTTTCCGTAAGTGGAAGGACCTTCCGTGCACCATTGCATAAATTGTTTGATCTCTTTGATCTGTAATCCTGATTTTTTCAAACATTCAATAACATGCAACGCTTCCATTTCCGCATCGGAAAATTTCCGGATACCGGATTTGGCAATATAGAGTTGTTATCGTATTGACAATGATATATATGACAGATATAATCCAATTATAAAAATAAACAAAAATGAGAATGAATATAACAAGATAATATACAATATATACAAAAAATTAATATATGAGGAGGACTTATAGAAAACACTAATAACACATATTTGTTTGGGGAAAGGGAAAAAGTATGAAAAAAAAGAATAAAGAAAAAAAATGGCATGCATCTGTTAAGAAATCGGTATTTTGTATGGCGGCATGTTTAACACTGGCTGGATTGGCTAAGCCATGGGACGTACATGCGGCAGTTCTTGGAGAAGATATGAAACAGGGAAATATCTTAGAATTGCAATCCGGCGATTGGAAAGAAGATTATGTGGTTTTAAATCCAACGGAGACGAATGTCGGGACAAGTGGAACATTTGTAATGCTGAATGGATATTACGATCGGATTATGTTCGATGAGAAGGGAGAATCGAACGCGTGGGAAGGAAGCAGTGCGCAGAAATATTGTACAGAGTATTACAGGAAGCTTCCGGTTACAGTTAAGGATCGAGTGATTGGCGTAAGGACAACGGATACAGAGAGCGGATCGGCATGGCTGGATGTAAGTAATATTGACGGAACGAAAACAGATAAAGATAAAGTATTTTTCTTATCGTTTAAAGAGTATGATGCATACAGAACCGGAGCGAATCTTAGTAGTGGTTACAAATGGCTGCTTCGTTGCCCGGGAACAGACTGTAGTGAATATCATGATTATATTGGAGTGGTGGATAATGATGGATCAATTCATAATTATTCCATCGAGCATCTGATCGCAGCAAGACCTGGATTCAATTTACAGCTTCCATCAGATATTTGTGCGGTGAAAACAGAAAAAGACGGTGTAACTGTATGGAAAGCGGATGCAGATAAACTGGGACATACTTATGGTGCACCGGTATATGAATGGTCGAAGGATAATCGGGGATGCACAGGAACGATTCGTTGTGAGATTTGTGGAGAGAGTATTGTTGAGAAAGCAACAGTATTTGTAACAAGTGAAAAGAAACCAACAGCGAAAGAAAATGGAATGGATGCATATACAGCAACATTTCCGGATGAACGTTTTCAGACACAGGTGAAAAATATTTCCATTGAGAAACTACCATCAAAGACAGAGACAAAATCTAAGAAGATTACAGCAGGAGCAAAATATACAATTGCCGGGTCTGTATACAAAGTGCTTTCACCAAAGGCAAAGACGGTTTCAATTGTGAAAGCAAAGAATGTAAAGAGTTATACCATTTCTTCTACAGTTAAGATTCAAGGAAAAACATTTAAAGTTACGCAGATTAAAGCGAAAGCGTTCAAAGATTCTAAAATTGTTAAAGTAACAATTGGAAAAAATGTAAAAGTTTTAAAGCCAAAGGCATTCGCGAGATCAAAAGTAACAAAAGTGATTTTAAAGACAAAAAATCTGAAGAAATCAACAATTAAAAACTGCATGAAATCATCAAAAGTAAAAACAATACAAGTAAAAGTCGGAACAAAGAAAGAGAATAAAAAGATATTAAAAGCATATAAGAAATTCTTCAAGAAATCAGTTCTTGGACGAAGCGTAAGACTTTTTTAATAAATTGATTAGAGAGAAGAAGTTGTATAAAGCAAAAGTTTGGGAAAGGAATGAAAGAAAATGAAGAAAATACAAAGAAGGTGGATATATACTTTTCTATCGATCGTGCTGATTTGTATATGTGGTCTAATTTTCCGGAAACCACAAACAGTATATGCGGAAACAGTAAATGCGAAGAGGATAGCGGATATAAAAACAGGGGATCTTCTTTTTATGGGGAAAAATGCGGAAGGTTATACGGGATTACCTTGCTGGAGGGTGCTTGAAAAAGACAGTGACGGTAGTGTGCTCTTGTTATCTGAATATCTTTGGAAAGGGGACGGAACCGAAGCCGGAGAGCTGATTCATTTTAATACAGATGAAACAAAAGGAAATCTGTGGACGAAAAGTGAAGCAAAACAGTGGTGTGCAGATTTTGAGAATGCCGTGTTGGCAGACGTCGCTGGCTTAAAAATAAAAGAAACGACAAAATCAGACGCATTTTTTCAGTCTCCGGATATTGTGACAATACAATATTCAAAGCAGGAGAATTTGTTAAATAAAGATAAAGTATTTTTCTTATCGGCAGAAGAAGTGGCAAAATATATGCCGGAGAAAAATCAGCGAATTGCATACCTGCATGACGGGAAAAATGCAGGAAAGGCAGAGAGCTGGTGGCTCCGTTCACCGCGTGAAAACAGTAATGTGTGTGCGGGACGGGTTTTCAGCTATGGAGATCTGGGAAAGAATTTTGTGTATGAGATAAGTGCAGCAAGACCGGCATTCTGGGCGGACTTATCTTCGATCAAATCTATAACCGGAACAGAAAACAAAGGGAGGCAGATCTGGTTTATAGATGGTGCAGAAGATCCGCACAGCTATGCAGAGCCGGAGTATTATTGGTCAGATGATCAAAAAACATGTACCGCAGTGACGAGTTGCGTTATCTGTGGAAAAGAAATAACAGAAAATGTAGTTGGCGTGTCAGAGATTATAAAGAAAGCAACGGAGAAAACAGAAGGTGTATGTTCCTTAACCGCAACATTTACAAACAAAATATTCCAGACACAGGTGAAGCATATTCCGCTTGCAAAACAACCAGAAAAACCGACATCAAAACCGGAAAAGAAGATTGTGTCCGGAGCGAAATATACGGTAGCAGGTTCTGTATACAAAGTGCTTTCGCCAAAAGCAAAGACAGTTTCTGTCGTAAAAGCAAAGAATGTAAAGAGCTATATAATTTCTTCAACTGTCAAAATTGAAAGTAAAATATTTAAAGTCGTACAGGTTGAAGCAAACTCTCTGAAAGCAGCAAAAATTGATAACGTAACAGTTGGCAAGAATGTTAAGACATTGAAGAAAAATGCATTTGCGGGATCCAAGGTAATAAAGGTTGTTCTGAAGACAAAGAACTTAAAGAAATCTCAGATCAAAGGTTGCATGAGTGGCTCTAAAGTAAAAAAGGTTTATGTAAAAGTTGGAACAAAAGCACAGAATAAAAAAGTTCTAAAATCATATAAAAAATTTTTTCGGAAATCTGTAATTGGTCGTAAAGTAAAGATTGTATAGAAATACATAACATTTTACAGTAATGGGGAATATCAAGCACAGTAGGATAGTCTGTGTTAGATATAAACAATTTTCCAAGAGAGGAGAAAGAAAACATGAAAAGAAAAATTGTTACAAAGAAGGGCATTGCGCACACACTTTCACTTGCAATGCTCACAACAACTGTTCTTGGGGGATCTGTTCTGGGTATGGCAGGTGCACAAGAAGTTCAGGCAGCGGCACCTAGTGCGGAGATAAAGAAAGGCGATCACGTATCTATGGGAGTTGCTGATGATAGTTATGTAGGAACTCCAAGCTGGATTGTACTGGATACAGCAGATACAGACGGGGATGGAGCTGCCGACAAGGCATACCTTCTTTCAGAATATCTGTGGAAAGATAAAGAGGGATCAGATACTTTGATCTTTAATCAGATGGGGAAAGGAAATAAGTGGGATTCCAGTAATGTGAAAACATGGTGTGAAAATTTTTACAAAAATGTTTTAAAAGAATCCGATTTGGTAAAGGAAACAGATATTTCTGATGTGGCATATAAAGATGGAGCTTATAAAGAAGGAGAATCTAAAGCTAACAAAGTATTCTTTTTATCAGCAGAAGAAGCAGATAATGCAGAATATTTCAAAGATAATGCTGCAAGAATGGCATATTTTCCAGGAGAAAAATATGCCAATGCATGGTGGACACGCTCAACAGCAAAGATGGTAAACCGTGTCGGATCTGTCAGTGAAAGTGGAACACTTGGCAATGCGAATATCATGGACAATACAAAATGGGCTCGCCCTGCATTTTATATGGATCTGACAAAAGATATCTGCATATCAAAATCTGACAATGAAGACGTAACAACATGGAGCATTAATGTTGAAGATACCGGACATAAATATGGTGAACCGGAGTACATCTGGTCAGAAGACAACAGTTCCTGTGAAGCATATACAATTTGTGAAAACTGCGGCAACAGAATTAATGAAAAAGGAACAGTTACTTCAGAAGTGACAAAGGAAGCAACAGAGCAGGAAGAAGGAAATACTGCTTATACAGCAACATTTACAAATGATAAGTTCCAGACACAGGTGAAGAATGTTCCAATCGAAAAATTACCGGCAAAACCGGAACCAAAGCCAGAACCAAAGCCGGAGAAGAAGATTGTAGCAGGCGCAAAATATACAATTGCCGGTTCTGTATACAAAGTGCTTTCACCAAAGGCAAAGACAGTTTCTGTTGTAAAAGCAAAGAATATAAAGAGTTATACCATTTCTTCTACAATTAAAATTGCAGGTAAAACATTTAAAGTTACACAAGTTGAAGCAAAATCTCTGAAAGGCGCAAAAATCGCTAAAGTAACCGTCGGAAAAAATGTTAAAACACTGAAGAAAAATGCATTCGCAGGATCAAAAGCAACAAAAGTTGTTCTGAAGACAAAGAGCTTAAAGAAATCTCAGATCAAAGACTGTATGAAAAGCTCTAAAGTAAAAACAGTTTATGTAAAAGTCGGAACAAAAGAACAGAATAAGAAGATGGTGAAATCTTATAAGAAGATTTTCAAGAAATCAGTAGTAGGAAAGAGCGTTACAATCAAATAATGATTGTTAAAAAATAACAGAAATAATAAGGCGGACATTTCAGCAGAATGTCCGCTTTTCTTAAGATTTCTTGAATGCTTTCTTAAGATACTTTGAGGTGTATTGTTTTCGCTTTTTTGATGCAGTATTCTAAGTTCGTAAATGAAAATACAATCCCGAACAAAGAGCGAGGAGGAGAAGCGATGAAAAAGAGCAACGCATTCGTGAAGAGGCTTATGGCAGCAACAATGGCAGCAGCATTGTGCGCGACTATGACGGAGCTTCCGGTGGCAGCACAGGCAGGACAGAATGAAAAAGGCATAGAAAGTAACGCGGGTAATGATGCGGCAGATGGTACAGTGTCTGATGCGGATACAGAATCGAAAGACGCATTTGACATACAGAATATTTCAGGTCTTTACAATGAACAGAAGATTACTTTGTCTAATCCGGAACAGGTAAAAGCCGCGTACAGCAGGGCAGCAGAAGGACTCCTTGTGTCCGGCAATTCGACGGATGTGGCAGACAACACATTTACATTTGCGGATGAATTTGATTTCTCCGGCGGAACGATCGGAAGAGTGGATGTTGATGCATTGTCAGTAAAAGGAACAAAAGCAAAACTGGAATTTTATCTGGATGACAACACAACTCCATTTGCAGAAGTAAAACCTGCAGAGCAGAAACGTGCAAAAAAATGGTACACCAAAATCGAGACAACAAGTGTATCCGAGCAGAAAATTACCGGAAAGCATAAAGTATCGTTTAAGATTGTTCCGGGTGAAAATGAAACAACAACCGGAATGGCACTGCGTGCGATTACATTTACGAAAAGTACGGTCCCGACCATATATTTTAATATCGATGAGACAAAAGGAAGCATTGATTCGATGAATGGTGACCAGCAGCATGATACAGAGTGCTACGGTGATATGAAGGTGGAGATCCCGAATGGATACACCTGCGAATATGCCAACGATAAAGGAAAGACGAACAATCTGAAGACTGAAACCTATTCAATGGAATATATCCGCGGACGTGGAAATTCCACATGGGGCACCGGGAAGAATCCATACAAGATCAAGCTGGATAAAAAAGCAAATCTGTTTAATATGGGTAAAAACAAGCACTGGGTTCTGTTAGCTGATTATTATGATCCGAGCCATATCCGTAATAAGATTACATACTGGATGGGTAAAAAACTTGGCATGGCTTACACACCGGAGTGTGTATATGTTGATGTTGTCATGAATGGACAATATTATGGAAGTTATCTGCTCTCTGAACAGGTACGCGTTGGAAACTCCCGTGTAGATATCGATGATCTGGAGGCAGATGACGAATCCAAAGCTGCAACAGATGAGCCGACGATCACAGGCGGATATCTGCTTTCAATGTCTCCATACAAAGATGAAGATGGAAAGATCATTCATACAAAACAAGGCACAGATTATCTGATCGAAAGACCTTCTTTCGAAGATTATGAAAATGAAGCGCAGTATAATTATATTTCTAAATATGTGCAGGATACAGAAGATGCGATATATGGAAAAGATTTCAAAAAGGACGGAAAATCTTACGCAGAATATATGGATGTCGATGCAGCGATTGATTATTACTGGATGCAGGAATTCAGTATGAACGGTGATGCGTTTGGCAGCACAAGTACTTATTTATACAAACCACGGAATGGCAAATTATTCTGGGGACCGCTCTGGGATTTCGATTATGTAGCGTGGGGCAATAATGAATACAATGAATATAACTGCGAAGGCTGGGCAATGAAGGAGAATGTCTGGTTTGGACGGTTATTTAGGGATAAAGATTTTGCTGATAAAATGATCGCGCGTTGGACAGAGATCCGAAAAGTGATGGAAGAAGCCAGCAAAGACGGCGGTCAGATCGATCAGTATGCAGAAAAAATCCGCAATTCTATGAAATATAATGCTTATCAGTATGGCGGCAACTATGATGTAGACGAAAAAGATAAAACTTTCCAGCAGAGTGTGGATCAGCTTAAAGGCTGGATTCAGGCGCGTATCAAATGGGTGAATGAAAATATAAATACCTTACAGACAAAATACCACCAGGTAAAATTCATGGATGGTAAAAAAGTTCTTTCCATACAGAATGTAGCAGATGGAGACAGTGCTGAGTTTCCTAAAACGGGAACAAAGAAAGGCTATGTTTTCAGTGGCTGGTACGCAAACGACGACGGAGAGACGTACCGCGTAGATAAGAAAATGGAAATTTACGATGATATGACAATCACAGCTAAATGGACACGTGCTGATAGAATAAAACCAGTCTCTAAGATTATACTTGGCTATGATAAGATCACACAAACGTATTTCCAGACAGATTCAGATTATTTAGATGATGAGACAGATACATTATCTATTCCATATTATGTAATCGGAGGAAGCGGTGAGAACGAGGAGCTTGTATGGAAGTGCTCTAATTCAAAAGTCGGTAAGATTTCCGGGGATGGCGAGATACAGATTCTTGGTGTTGGAGATACGGTAGTTACAGCATCTACAAAAAACGGTAAAGTAAAAGCAAGCTGTAAAGTACATATTATAGAGCCGGTTGATGATGAGATATATTGTAACGGATTTGATTTGAACAAAACGGATGTGAAAATGAAAAAAGGTGGATATACGGTATTAAATGCAATTCCATATCCGGATGATATTACAGAGAGCTTTGACGTAGAATATTATTGTGACGATCCGGCAGTAGAGCTGGAAACATTTGGAAATAAATGTATCGTAAAAGGTGTTAGGGACGGTGAGGCACAGATTACAGTTGTTTCTACTATACAGGAGAGCGGAACGGTTATCCGGGTTTGTAAAGTGAAGGTTGGAACTGCTACTCAGAAACAGGTGAAGCCGGGAATGAAAGTGGTATCCGGAGGAATCGCATACAAAGTCAGCAGCGTTACTGTAAAAGGCGGAACTGTGAAAGCAATCGGAATTTCAAATGCGAAGAAAACAAGCCTTAAGATTCCGTCAGCAATCAAGATCGCAAAGAAAAAATACACAGTTACAGCAGTAGCATCAAAAGCATTTAAATCCAACAAAAAACTGAAATCCGTTGTATTTGGTGCAAATGTGAAGCGGGTTGGAGATAAAGCTTTTTATGGTTGTAAGAATCTGAAAACTGTACAGTTTAAAGCCGGAAAAGCGAAATTCGGGAAACAGGCATTTGCCAAAACGGATTCCAAAATGAAGCTGAAAGCGAAAAAAGCAGATCAGAAAACCTATCAGAAGCGCCTGAAAAAAGCAGGAGCGAAAAATGTGACTGTTGTGAAATAAAATGTGACTAAGATGGAAACTACGTTGTAGATAGTCTATTTATATGATACTATGCATATAGATAAGATGTCGGTGGTGTGAAAGTGTAAGGCACGGAACATCCCGACATCTTCTTTTTATACATTTTATTTACAGCAACAGGGAAACGACACGAAAGGAGGCATACTATGAATGTGAGAAAGAAAGTAGGATATGTGTTTACAATGTTTGCGGTCAGTCTGCTGGCAATTTGCTTTTTCAGTATAAAAGCAAACGCCATGGAGATTAGTGAAAATGGGAAATATTCACTGGTTTTGTCAGTTCCGTGGGATGACGACTGGGATGCAGATATTGACGGAGAACACGGAAAAATCATCCGGTTTAATATTGATCCGGGAGAAACGACCGTAGACATCACGGAGCTTACAAAAGGAATTACAGCATTTAACGGAAAGAACGTCTTTGAAGGCTGGAGAGAAAGTGACGGATCGGAGCTTGTAAAAAATTTAAGTATAGATAAGTTTACGGAGTCAAGGGACATTAGTGGTGAAGAATATGAGAACGGATATACGCTTGTGGCGAAGTTCTCAGATCAGGAGCTTAAAGACACCGGAACCTATTATATTACACTGGATGGTTTTGCAGGTACGTTACAAGGAAAAAAGAAACTGCGACTTACTTATGACGCTGATCAGTTCAGTACGCTTGATCTGTCAGAATTTCAACCGGAGAGAAAAGGATGTAATTTTGTCGGCTGGGACTATAATGGAGAAGTGATTTCTTCTGTAGACAAATCGGTATTTAAGGATTCGGATGCCGTTAATATTACTGCTTTATATAAGAGTACAGAACCGCTGGATGAGGAATCCTATATACTTAATTTCGACGCCAATGGCGGAACTCTCGATGGGGAGAAAGTAAAGAAATGTAATTACCTTGGCGGCGCCGACAGCGGAACAAGTATGGCAATCTTTCCATATATTCCTGAAAGAGCAGGATATAAATTTATCGGATGGAATTCTAAGAAAGATGGAAGCGGAAATAATTATAAATACATATATTGGAGAGCATGGTCTGCCCGGAACGATGAGGAGTCCGAGTTTGAGCGGGACGGTCTGATCGAAGATAAGAACATGTACCGGAATCTCACATTGTATGCAAAATGGGAGAAACTTCCGGAGACAGAGAAAAAAGTTGGAAAAGTCAGTCTTGCAAAAGCATCCTATACTTATGATGGAAAAGTAAAGAAACCATCTGTAATTGCAAAAGATAAGAACGGTAAGAAGATTGCAAATTCTTATTATAGCGTATCTTATCCATCCGGATGTAAGAAAGTCGGAAACTACAAGGTGAAGATTACGTTCAGGAAACCATACAGCGGAAGTTTTACAAAAACATTTACGATCATTCCAAAAGGAACATCTGTGAAATCTTTAAATGCAGCAAAGAAAAAGCTGACTGTAAAATGGGCAAAGCAGACGAAGGAGACGACCGGTTATCAGATCCAGTATACAACGGATGCGAAGTTTAAGAAGAGCATCAAGACGAAAACGATTTCAAAGAACAAGACAACAAGCGCATCACTTGGTAATCTGAAATCAAAGAAGAAATATTATGTGCGTATCCGTACATATAAAAAAGCCGGAAATGCAAAATACTATTCTGCATGGTCAAAAATTAAGAAAGCGGTTGTGAAATAGGTGGAATATTGAAAGAGTGATGCCGGTGGTTGTGGATAACTTTCTGCTTAGAGCATTATCATAAAAAATGCTGTCTCGTTATGATATATTCAGAAAACTGGGAACATATCATTGTGAGGCAGCATTTATGCGTGTTGCTATTAGTTAGATTAAGCCATAGTGGCTCAAGGTCTTATTACGTTAGATGGCTCTTGTATACTCTTTCAACCATTCACGCTCATCGTCGTTCAGGTGCGGAGCAACAATCTCATAAACTTTCTTATGGTAGTCATTGAGCTGTTCTCTTTCCTGATCTGTCAGCATCTCAGGGATGATGGCATCCAGATCGATTGGAACGTAAGTGATTGGTTCAAAATATAAGAATTGACCATATTCGTTCTTCTCGCCTTCTCTTACAAGCAGTTCATTTTCAGTACGGACACCGTGGCTTCCTTCAATGTAAATACCCGGCTCGTCTGTGATTACAAGACCTGCCATCAGAGGTGCATGCTCTTTTTCACGGATTGCACAGCGGAATCCGCAGGATGCTTCGTGGATGTTCATTAGGTATCCGACATCATGTCCGGTTCCGTGGTTGAAGTTGATACCACGTCTCCAAGCAGGCATTCTTGCCAGAACATCCAGATTGTAACCGGTTGTTCCTTCCAGGAATACGGCATGTGCCAGATTGAAGTTACACTGAAGAACAGTTGTAAAATCTTCTTTCATACGTTGTGTCAGTTTACCAAATGCGAAAGTACGGCTGATATCTGTAGATCCTTCTAAATATCCGCCACCTGTATCTGTCAGGAATAATCCGTTCTCAGTAAGCGGGATATCTGTTTCCTGAGTCGGCTCATAATGCACGATCGCACCATGTTCGCCGGATGCGCAGATCGGCTCAAAACTCTGCCACAGATAACCTTCCTGCTCTTTACGGAAAGTTTCCAGTTTGGCAGCAGCGCTTAACTCTGTGATTTCAATCTTACCAATGTTAGTTTTCAGCCAGTACATGAACTTCGTCATGGCTACGGCATCTTTTTTATGTGCATTAATGATATTTTTGATCTCGACATCATTTTTCTTTGCTTTCATAGCAATTGTCGGATTTACCTGCTGTACAACTTTTGCTCCGTCCGGAATGTTGTTGAACAATGCATAGTTTAATCTGTTTGGATCAACAAGAACAGTAGAATCAGCGCTTAAGTTCTTGATATCCTCATAAATTGCATTGTACGGATGCAGTGTAATGTTATTCTTTGCAAGAGCCGCTTTCATATCATCATTCAGCTTGCGCTCGTCAATGTAAAGCTTCATCTCATCCATTGTTACAATGGCATAAGAAAGAAGCAGCGGGAAGAAATCTACGTCATCTCCACGCAGGTTTGTGATCCAGCATACATCATCAAGAGCTGCGATGATATGCACATCAGCGCCGGCTTTTTTCATAGCCTTGCGAACACGAGCAAGTTTGCTTTCTGTGCTCTCACCGGTGTATTCTTCGCCAAGAGCAAATGCCGGTTTTTCAGAAAGTGCCGGACGGTCTGTCCACACCTTATCTACCAGATCTTCAGAATAGTTGATCTTACCATTTTTAGCTGCAACGGCTGCTTCTAGTGCAGTACCTTCTTCGATAGCGATAACACGTCCGTCGAAGCCAAGTGTTCCATTCTCCGGAAGTACCGAAGCGATAAATTCTTCTTCTGTCGGTACACCAGGCTCGCCCATTTTATAAAGCTTCACACCTGTGCCGTTTAACTGCTGCTCAGCCTGCAGGAAATATCTTCCGTCAGTCCACAGACCAGCCTGGTCTTTTGTGAAAATGGCAGTTCCGGCAGAGCCAGTGAAACCTGTCATGTATTCCCTTACTTTAAAATGATCGCCCACATATTCGCTCTGATGAAAATCATCGGTTGGAATCATGTAAACGTCGTAACCACGTTCTTCCATTAATTTACGAAGAGCGGAGATTCTTTCTGGTATTGTCATAATAAAAACCTCCTTCATTTTTCTTATATAGAAATACCTTCCAAACAAAGATTGTAGCACAATCGTTAATAAATGAACAGGAAGAATATTGTCAAATTTTTGTGATCGCGTTAAGTTATATAAAAAATTCCATCCGCTACATATCTAATGCTTGTATAAATGGTAAGGATCTTTTCAAAAATGAAGATTACACATTAAGCTATGCAAAGGTAAGAAATATTACTCTGGAGGTTTTTATGACCTTTGGATAGTTGTATGAATGAGAGATATCCTTTATACTTATTGTAGATAATATACTAGGGGAGTAGAAGCAATCAACAGAAAGGAGACGCGTATGAAAAAGAAACATTGGAAACAACATGTAACTACAGTTATACTTTCTGCAACATTGTTCCTTGTATTGATATTCATGTCAGGAAAATTGGGGATGGTTGCATATGCATCAGACAAAATAAGTGGAGAAGTTGGAACATTAAAATGGTATTTGGAAGAACAAAAGGATGTAGTCGATGAAAAGGAACAGGTGGAGACTGCGCTTGTGATTTCCGGGAAAGGAGAGATTCCAGATTATAAAAATCCGGAAGACAGACCGTGGAATGGAATTGCGGATCAGATTGAGAAAGTGGAAATCAAATCAGTGAAAGGAAAGGATAATATAACAAAGATTGGAGCAAGAGCTTTTGAAAATTTGCCAAATTTAAGTCGGGTATGGATTCCATCATCTGTAAGAATAATTGAAAAATATGCATTTAAAAACTGCCCGAAACTGGATTTTGTAACCATCATGTCTTCTACGGGTGTGGATGAAGAAGCTTTTGATCCGGACGTAATACAGGATGTCATTTGCGATCATATGTATATGGGAAGAGTTTATGTTGCGGATGATATTGTAATGGCTACACTGAAAAAGGATGGAAAATGTAGTTATGAAATTTATTGCAGTGGTTGTGGAGATTACGTAGACAGTGCAGGAGATCAGAAAATTCCGTTTATAAAATCCATATATTTACAAAAGAAAAATTATGTGTATACCGGTAAAAAGATTACACCGGAAGTTATCGTAAAAGACAGAAAGAGAAAAGTACTTGAGAAAGACAGCGACTATAAATTAAAATATTCTGCAGGAAGACAGTATGTTGGTACTTATACGGTAAAAGTGAATGGATATAATAAGTACAGATTCACGAAGAAACTGTCCTTTATCATTAAGCCGCAAGGTACAAAGATTGTGAAAATATCTGCCGGAAAGAAAGCATTTACAGTGAAAGTGCAGAAACAAAGTATACAGACAACAGGGTATGAGATTGCATATAGCACAAATAAGAATTTCGCAAAAGGCACGGAGAAGAAACTGGTGATACCGAGTAATAAGACAACAAAAAAGAAAATTACCGGATTAAAAAAAGGCAGAAAATATTATGTGAAAGCCTGTACTTATAAAACAGTCAAAGGGAAAAAATATCATTCCAGATGGAGTGAAGTGAAAACTGTGAGAGTAAAATAACACTGCGAAATAATCAGCCGGGATCATAATAGCAGGGACTTTTCAAAAAAATATAACAGAAGAAAGGATTAACTATGATATACGCAAGTCACCTGATCGCAGATAATGAGATGCAAGAAATAATAGAACAGACAGGAATGGGCGTGGAGAGTATCGATTTTTCCATTGCAGATGTTCTGGAACACTGGGAAGAACATTTGCCGGAATATAAAGAGAGGCTTCACGTAATGGAAGCCGCACATCTTACGCTGCATGGTCCGTTTCTGGATCTGAATCCGGCGGCGTATGACAGCCAGATCCGTCAGGTGACAAGACTTCGCTTCGATCAGTCCTATGAAGCAGCAAGAGAACTGGGCGTAGAAAAGATCATATATCATAGTTGTTATTATCCACAGGTTTATTTTCTGGAAGGATGGGCAGAGCGTGTTGCAGAATTTATGAACCAGTTTCTGGAAGGACGTTCAGACATAGAAGTTGCATTGGAAAATGTATTAGATCCAAAATGGGAGTCGTTAAAAGCGGTTGCAGATCAGGTAGAGGCAGATAATTTTGGCTTGTGTCTGGATATCGGACATGCCAACTGCTATTCAGCCCAGCCGGTAGAAGAATGGGCGCAGGGATTAAATCCTTATCTTACGCACATTCATGTACATGATAATCATGGTGATAGAGATGCGCATCTTGCACTCGGAGACGGTAATCTGAAGTGGGAGAAAATTCAGGAGATATTTATGCAGGAAGAAAAAAGGCGCAGAGAAACCGGCTGTCAGAAAGAGCTGACATATACAATCGAATGTGCGAAGAAAGAGTGGATTTTGCAATCCTGGGAAAAACTCTCATGTATGTAAAAAGACTTATCGATTAAAAAAAAGGGAGATGCGAAAAAACTCAATCGAGTTTTTTCGCATCCCCTTTCGATTGACATAATTCAATAAAGACTTTGTGCCGTAGATATAAGTTTGCGGAAAACAGACCGTTTTCCCAGCTTCGCTTGAAGGCATTGTAGCACACCGGGTTTCATGTGGCAAGAACGAGGAAAAATAGAAATTCATATTTTTTGAGTAGAATATCAAATGTTCATATTTCCTTTCGAATGTTAAACTTTAGTCACATTAAAGATAAGTGCATGTAAAGAAAAGCACAAGAAGGAGATAAAGGGAATGGAGAACAACAACAGTAAAAGTAGTGTAGTTTACCAGGGTAAGATTCCTGGAAGAGTAAAATACTCCTTTGCGTTTGGGGCATTGGGTAAGGATTTGATTTATGGAATGATCGCAACATTTTCCATGATCTATTTTACAGATATTATTAAAGTAGCACCGGCATTCATCGGAACTATGTTTTTTGTAGCAAAGATCTGGGATGCGTTTAACGACCTGTTCATGGGAATGATCGTTGATAACACAAGAAGCCGTTTCGGTAAATTCGTACCGTGGCTTGTAATCGGAACTCTGATCAATGCATTCGTATTTGTGATCGTATTTACAGACTTCCATTTATCAGGTGTAAGCCTTTGCGTATTCGCATCCGTTATTTACGTTCTGTGGGGAATGACTTATACAATCATGGATATTCCATACTGGTCAGTTATTCCGAACCTGACTTCTGATCCGCAGGAACGTGAGAAAGTATCCGTATTACCACGTATTTTCGCAAGTATCGGTCAGTCACTGATCATCGCAGGATTTGGTGTACAGATCATCAAAGGCCTTGGTGGAGATTACACAGGATACCACAGATTTGCATTAATCATTGCAGCAACATTTATCTTTACAATGGCAGTATGTGTACTGAATCTTCCAAAGATCCAGCATGATGTCGATAAGAAAGATAAGATGAAATTCAAAGATATTTTCACAGTCATTAAGAAAAATGACCAGTTAAGATGGGCAGTTCTCCTGATCCTCTTATATAACGTAGCAATTCAGGCTATCATGGGAGTTGCAACATACTATTTCAGTTATGTATGTAACGATGCAGGAATGTTATCTGCATTTATGATCAGTGCATCTGTTGCCGAGGTAGTAGGTCTTCTGATCTTCCCGAAAGTTACAAAAATTTTATCCAGAAAGAAAGCATTCTTAATGGCATGTGTACTTCCGCCGATTGGATTAATTCTTCTGTTAGTTGTTGGCTTTGTATGCCCGACAAATATTCCACTGACTGCAATTGCAGGTGTGATCGTTAAGACAGGAACCGGTCTGGAACTTGGATGTGCAACTGTATTCCTTGCTGACGTCGTAGATTATGGCGAGTATGTGCTCGGAAACAGAAATGAAGGAGTTGTATTCTCTCTGCAGACATTGATCGTTAAGCTGACGGCTGCATTTACATCATTGGCAATTGGATTTGTTCTGGAGCTTACAGGATATGTTCCGAATGCTGTTCAGTCATTTGCGACACAGAATTCCATCCGTATTTTAATGTGTGTTGTACCGACTGTCGGAGTTATTCTTGCATATGTTGTATTTAAGAGTAAATACAAATTAAGTGATGAATTTATGAAAAAAGTCGTAGCAAAGATCACTGGTTCTGTGGTTGAAGAATAGATAAAATAATCATAGTGAACAAATAAGACAAGTCGATTTTAGAGGGATAAAATCGGCTTGTCTTGTGTTATAATATGGGGAAAAGCTATTGGTTATATAAGATGAATATGAGGAGTGTGACAATGAGGACATTTCAAATTATTTTAGCAGATGATGAACAGCAGATCCTTCATGGAATGGAACGAGGTATTGACTGGGAGGGACTTGGATTTTCAGTTGCGGGAACGGCACAGAACGGAAAAGAAGCGCTGGAACTCATGGAAGAATATCACCCGGATCTGGTGATCAGTGATATCAAGATGCCGTTTATGGATGGTCTGGAACTGGCGAAGAACATACATGAAAATTACATGAATACGAAGATCATTCTATTTTCCGGATGGGATGATTTTGAATATGCCCGCCTTGCAATTAGCTATGGTGTGTCGGAATATATTATGAAGCCGATCAACTATGATGAGATGCGAAAGCTTCTGACAGATATGCATGAAGAACTGGACAGGGAATACGATGAGAAAATAAACCGTGCCCGGCTGGAACATGCCTATGCAGAGAGTCTCCCACTTTTAAGGCAGCAGTTTTTCACCCGTCTTGTTACCGAGCCAATGGATGTAGAAGAGCGGGAACAACAGATCAAAAGTTTAAAGCTTGATTTTTCAGATTTTGTTTATTCAGTAGTAGCAGTCAAAGTGCAAAAAGGCGAGGAAAAGGATATCTTAAGTGAACTGTCGATCAAAGAGACATTAAAGGAAGCGCTGGAAAAGATTGCAAATGTGTATGAATTTGGTATGAGTGATAAAGAAATATTTATCCTTGGCAGTAACAAAAAACACGATATCGGGAAAATCACCCGGACGATCGACGAGACGGCTGTGCTGATCGAGCGTATTTTTGGCAGCAGGATTTCCTGTGGGATCAGTGGAAATGCGGAACGCTTGAAAGATATGCCGGTGTTATACGAACAGGCGGTGGGGGCGCTGGATTATAACCTCGTCCTTCCGGAAGAAAGTTATACTTATTACAATGATATTATGCCTCTGCAGGAAGTGGAAGATGACTGGAACACACAGGTAGAAATGATTGGAAAAAGCATTACACACTGTTCGGAAGAAGAACTGAAAAATCAGGTGGAAGAATTACTTGCATGGCTGCATAAGGGGCATTATAACCTGAATGAATATCAGATTGTCATTCTGGAGATATCCTTTTCATTTGCAAGATTTTATAAGAAATATCAAATCACATCCGATACAGAATTTGCCGGTTCCAAGAAGATGGCAGTGAAGATCCTTTCCTTAAGTACAGGAGAAGAACTGGATCACTGGCTGATGAATTACTGCCAGCTCATCCGTTCGCTGATCCAGAAAAAGCAGATAGATAATAATGTAATTCTGGCGGAAAATGCGAGAAAGATTGTAGAAGAGAATTTCCAGAATCCGGATCTTAGCGTAGAATCCGTATGCGACGAACTGCATGTCAGCACATCCTATTTTTCAAAAATATTCAAGCAGGAGACGGGCGGCACATTTTTGAATTATTTGATCAGCCGCAGAATGGAAGAAGCGAAGAAACTGCTTTTGCAGACGGATTATAAGAGCCATGCGATCGGTGCAATGGTAGGTTATCCGGAGCCGAATTATTTCAGCTATGTATTTAAGAAAAACTGCGGTATGTCACCGGTGAAGTACAGGAAACTGGAAGGAGCGGAACATGAAAAATAGAAAAATAAGCATCCGACTTGTATTTCCGGTTGTGATGTCGGCATCTATTGCAGTTTGTATTATTAGTTGCATGCTGTTATTTTCTTATTATTTTTCTACATATTTTCAGAAAGATGCGATTGAGAAAACAGGAAAACAAAAAAATGCACTGGCACAGAGCCTGGAAAAAGAAATTGACAACATGAATGATCTGACAAATTCTATATATTATCAGGAGATCAAGGAATATGATGTGAGTGGCAGATTGTTCAGCGAAGAAATGCAGCAGCGTATCAACCGGGAAACAGACACGATTTATGCGGCAGCATTGTATGATGCGAACGGCAGAGATTTATGGCATTCTGAGAATATGGAAAATATGCAGAAAGAAGAGATTCGCGAAACGACATGGTTCCGTCAGGCGAAAGAAAACATAGAGACGATAAATTATGGACAGAAGAAATTACTGCTGAATGGAGAGTCCTGCTATATTTACGAAATCAGCCGCTATGTAGAATATATCGATCATGGAAGTATGAAATCAGGAGTTCTTCTGCTGGATTATTATACGGATTCGATGGATTCTGTTTTGCAGCATTATAAAAATCAGAAGTCCGCATATTGTTATCTTTTAGATGCAGATAACCAATTATTATATCACCCATTTGAAAAACAGATTGTTTCCGGCCTTTATAAGGAGAAGACGATAAAGGAGGCACTTGCGAGTAAAAATTACAAAATATACAGGGCAGACGGAGAAAGATGGATGCTCATGCGGCAGCAGATCGGTTATACCGGCTGGAATGTTGTGCTTGTAAGTTCCATGTCCAGTCTGGATCTGGAAACCCAGAATCTCTATTCCGTGGCATGGTTTACACTTTTGCTCGTTGGTGTGATTCTGATCTTCTTTGATATTCTGCTTTTTCGCAGTTTTACAAATCCGGTTTACCGACTGCTTCGGACGATGCAGGAATTTGGAAAAGGAAATTATGAAGTAAAAGCAGAAGAAGAAGGAATCGGTGAGCTGAAAAATTTAAGTGCACATTTCAATATTATGGCAGATAAATTACAGAAGCAGATGGAAGAAATCCGTGAGAATGAAAGAGAGAAGCAGAAGATGGAGAAGAAGCTTCTGCAGTCCCAGATCAACCCGCATTTCTTATATAATACATTAGATTCGATCATCTGGATGATCCGCAGTGAAGAATATGAAGGTGCCGGCGAGATGGTTTCATTGCTTGCAAAATTTTTCCGGACTTCCTTAAGCCAGGGAAAAGATATGATCCCTCTGGAAAAGGAATTGGAGCATGCGACCAGCTATCTCGCAATCCAGAATATCCGCTTCAAGGATAAATTTGAATTTAAAGTAAAAGCAGATCCGGCGTTATTGAAATACCTTTGTCCGAAGTTATCGATACAGCCACTTCTGGAAAATGCAATCTATCACGGAATGGAAGGCATGTATGAAGACGGCGAGATTGAGATCCACATTTATGACAAGGACGGAAATATAGGAATAGATGTAGCAGACAATGGTCTTGGAATGACGCAGGAAAAAATAGATTATATTATGCACAATAAAGTGGTATCCAGCAAGCGTGGATCCGGAATCGGTGTGCGGAATGTAAATGAGCGGATCCAGCTGATCTATGGTGAGGAATATGGAATCACAATCACGAGTGAGCTGGACGAAGGAACAACTGCGACAATTACAATTCCGAAGATGGAGGAAACGGATGAGACAGAGTAGAAAAAAACATGCAGTTCTGATATTGCTGCTTCTGCTTATCGCACTGGTATCAACCGGGCTTATGACGAAGCACAGCAAAATAGAAAAAAGAAGCAGAATGACAGTTGTTTTTCCGAAAAATGAACCGGAAGATCTGTCGGCATTACAGGATGGAATCCGCGATTATGCATACGATCATCAGGTGAAATTAGATGTCTGGTACAAAGAACAGATGTCAGCAGAAGAACTGAAAAAGCTGATAAAAGAAGAAAAGAAAAATAATTCAAAAGGTGTCGTGCTTGTCTATCCGGAAAACTATCTGGAGAAACAAGCAGATGGCTATGTTTATAAGGATGTTCTTGCTGTGACAGATAGAATGCAAAAAGAATTTAAGTATTACGCTTCCTTTGCAGAGAGTAAAGAAAAAGCGTACCGGCTTCCGGTAAAGACATCGGTTCTGGAGCAGGTAAAAAACGGGAAGAAAAAGGAGATCCTGCTGGAAAATACATATAAACTCGGATACGAAAGCATGAAGATGAAAACGATCACTCTGAAGCCGGTAAAGCTTGACAGAGAGACGATGGAAAGCGGTAAATATGATGCATTATTTGCCGGATAAGGAGCAAAAATGAAATCAAAAATGGATAAATACAATCTGATACTAGTGGGACTTTTCATGTTCCTGGTCATTCTTACTATCCTATGGAAAATGCCGCAAAAGGAAGACCGGTACGTGCATGTAGGAATTGCAGCGTATGATCTGGATGATACTTTTATGGAGAGTTATATAAAGGATCTGCAGGATAAGATGGAACAGATGAAAATAGAAGGAAAGAAAGTTTCCTACGAGATTTACGATGCAAAAGGAAACAGCCGGAAGCAGGAAAAGCAGCTACAGCGCATGTATGCACAGAAGTATGATGTAATTCTTGTCAATCTGGTAGAGCCATCTTCTGCGGCAAGCATGATCAATGATGCGGAAGATGCGGACATTCCGGTCATATTATTTAACCGTGAAGCAGATGACAAGGATCTGAAAATTGTAAAAAAAGTCTGGTATGTAGGAACAGATGCAAAAGCAGCCGGAGCCATGCAGGGAGAAATGTTAAAGAAAATCTGGGAGGAACAGAAAGGAAAGATTGACCGGAACAAAAACGGGAAATTGGACTATGTGCTTGTAGAAGGAGAGGAAACACATTTTGATGCCATTCGCCGGACAAATGGATTTCTTGAGTCGAGCGAAGATATGCCTATGAATCAGAGAGCAAATCTGTCAGCGGACTGGAAGAGAGAGCTGGCGACAACAAAATTTGCAAAACTGGATAAAGAAATAATTAACAACGCGGAAGCCGTTATATGCAACAATGATGATATGGCACTGGGCGTCTACGATTATTATAAAAAACATCATTTGCAGATGCCGGTAATCCTTGGAATTAACAATAGCCCGGAAATGAATCGGAAGATCATGACAGGAGAGATCTACGGTACGGTTGACAACAAGATGGAAGACCAGGTTGGACATATTTATCAGCTGATGAAGGCGATTTTAAAAGAGGATACTAAAAAATATAAGAAAGTCTGGTACAGCACACCTCATGCAATCACGAGGACGAGCTGCAGAGAATAAAAGGCTTAAGATTATAAGCTGAAAGTAAGTATAAAAATAAGCATGAAAAAAGGACCATGCAGTCCGCAGGTCCTTTTTTAGTGACGGTACATTGCTGCGAGATATAAATAATTAGCACCATAGAAATCCATAACCTCGTGCAAGTAATTTTTAATTCTTTTCATCATATCGATTCACTCCTTTCTCTTGATTACATGGTCATTATAAGATGAAAATACAGATAATGCTTGCCAAATCGGACAAAAAAGTAGACAAATATTGCATTTCAAATATCAAAGTGATAACCTTGGATACAGAGTAAAGCAAAGCAGAAAATAAAAGAGGCGGACAAGAGATTATGCATTTACAATATAAAAATACAAAACAGAATATCCAGGCAGTGCAGAAGAGGGCACGTCACGTTGCGCCGCATCTTCACAATACGCTGGAGCTTGTTTATGTGACGGAAGGAACGCTGGAGCTGGGTGTCGGACAGGAGCTTTATCATCTGGAAACAGGAGACATGGGAATTATATTTCCGGATATCATCCACCATTATCAGGTATTTGGCGCAGATGCACATAAAATTTATCTTGTAAATATAGCGGCAGGAAGTATCGGATCCTTCGGTGAAGAGTTACAGAAATATGCACCTGTCATGCCAGTGATCAAAAGGAGCGAACTGGGAGAAGAGGTTATTCATGCGCTGTACCGTATGATGCTGACGCAGGAAAGGGAGTTCACGATTCTGCAAGCGTATTTACAGATCGTGCTTGCAAGATGTGTACCGCTTCTTGATCTGGATGAAAAATCCAAGGTTGGAAGTGATGATCTGATCTATCAGACAGTAGCATATATTTCCGGACATTTCAGGGAAAATATAACGTTGGATAAGATGGCACAGGATCTGTGCGTAAGTAAATATGCGATTTCCCGTGTGTTTTCGGGAACATTTCACAGCAATTTTAATCAGTATGTAAATGATGCGAGAATCCGCTATGCATGTTCGCGACTGGAAAATACCCGGGATTCAATCATAGAAATCTGCCTGGACAGCGGATTTGAAAGCCAGCGGACGTTTAACCGTGCATTCAAAGAGCGTTACCGGATGTCACCGAGCGAATATCGGAAAAAATGGAGAGAACATTCCGGTGTTATCAGTTTGTAAAAATGAAAAGAACATCCAGTTATTTTGTGTTTGTAAAAAGAGGACGTTATTATGGAAGATTCTTATGTATTGCAATTATTAAAACCCAAATTTAAAGATTTTCATTTAAGTTTTTGTGGCTATGCAGAATGTGAACCTCTGCATAGCTATGGACCGGCCTCCAGGCCTAATTATATATTACATTATGTAATGAAAGGGAAAGGCATCTATCAGGTGGGGGAAAACAAGTATCATCTGTCAGAAGGACAGGCATTTTTAATTGAACCGGAAAGTCTGACGTTTTATCAGGCAGACAAGGAAGAACCGTGGGCATATCTATGGGTCGGATTTGGAGGGACAGAAGCTTCCAGATTCGTGCGGGATTTGGGACTAAACGGGCGACAGCTGACCTGTGAATGTGAATATGGAGATGAATTAAAAGAAATCGTTTTTGAAATGCTTCGTCATACCCAGTCAACAGCAGAAAATCTGTATTATCTCCAGGGAAAGTTGTACCAGTTTTTTTCGGTGCTGGCACGAGGCATTGAGATTAAAGAATATGCAGATAATACAAAAGAAAGCATGCATGTACAGGAAGCGATTGATTATATTAAAAATTCTTATTCGCAAGGTATCACAGTTGCAGACATAGCAGAATATCTGGCATTAAACCGAAGTTATTTATATACAATTTTTATGAACAGCCTTGGAATTTCGCCAAAAGATTTTCTGACAGAATTTCGAATCTCAAGAGGAAAAGAACAGCTCGTACTTACGGAACAGTCGATTGAAGACATTGCAGTTTCCTGTGGGTATCGCAATTCGCTGGCATTTGGAAAAGTATTCAAACAGAAAATAGGAATGACACCAAGTGTATATCGGAACAGTAACCGTAAGAAGGCGAGAACAAGACTGATTTCTGCACAAAATGAATTGGAAGAATATCAAAAACATAAAACGATTTATGTAAAAGATATTGAGAAAAATAAAGAAAGTAATAGATAAAATGTTCTGAAAGACATCATATACCTAACATTTGGGATATTATTCTTAACAAAATGGTATAACGGATGTCTTTTTTTTCGCGTTATACTTGCATTATGGAAAAAAGGAACAAGTGCACAAGATTCCTCACTCAGATAACAAATAAATAAAGGAATATTAGAGGAGGAGAATTATGGCGACTCAAAAAGAAAATCAGAGAAATTCGCAGTATAAATACGCATCTACGAGAGAAAAATTATGTTTTGGTATTGGAGCTATTGGAAAAGATGCCATCTGTAATCTGGTAGGAGCATTTTTAATGCTTTATTTTACAGATACTTTGTATCTGGCACCGGCATTCGTCGGAGTACTGTTTTTTGTAGCAAGAATCTGGGATGCAATCAATGATCCGATGATGGGAATGATTGTAGATAATACACATACTCGGTTTGGTAAATTTAGAATCTGGCTGGTGATCGGAACTTTAGTGAATTCTGTTGTATTTGTTTTACTGTTCCATAGCTTTCATTTATCAGGAACTGCCTTGTATGTATATGTATCTGTAATGTATATTTTATACGGAATGACTTATACCATTATGGATGTTCCATATTGGTCATGGCTTCCAAACTTGACCAATGATCCGCATGAACGTGAAAAAGTATCTGTCATTCCGAGATTTTTTGCAAGTCTTGCAGGATTCTCAGTAGCAACATTTGGTCTATATATTATTAATCATCTGAATAAGCTTGCAGGAGAAAGTAATCTTTATGCAGAAAAAGGATACACTTTATTTGCTATTATTATCGCAGTCGTATTTATCATTACGATCGGTATTACGGTATTCAATGTAAAAGAAGAATCTACAGTTGGTGCATCAGCAGAAAAAACAAGTTTGAAACAGGCATTTCACGTAATTGTGAAAAATGATCAGCTGCTTGCTTTTATAGGTTTGCTTCTGACATTTAATCTTTGTACACAGATTGCAAAAAGTTTTGCTGTTTATTATTTCAAATGCGTTTGCCATGATGAATATTTGTATTCTATTTTTGGATTTGCGATCATCGCTAAAATGGCCGGACTTGTATTTTTCCCGAAAATCGCCAGCAAGATCAGCCGTGAAAAAGTGTATGCATTTGCATGTGGACTTCCGATTGCGGGTTTCATCCTTCTTGGAATAGCAGGATATGTTGCTCCGCAGAGCAAGGTATTGGTTGTAATCTGCTGTGCACTGCTGTTCTTTGGTTCAGGACTTTCACTTGGTGTAACAACTTGCTGTATGGCAGATGTAATTGATTATGGAGAAGTAAAATTCGGAGTACGTAATGAAAGTGTAACTTGTTCTGCACAGACATTTCTTATGAAGGCAGCAACAGCTGCTGCAGGTGGATTAACCGGAATCGGACTTCAGATTGTAGGATACAATGCAAAAGCAACAGCTCAAAGTGCAGAAACCGTATTAGGAATCCGCGTATTGATGATTATCATTCCGATTATTCTCGCAATTGTTAGTTTTGGTATTTACAAAAAATATTATATTTTAAAAGGTGAGAAGATGGAAGAAGTTACAAGAAAAGTAAACGAAATGCATGCCAGAAAGCAGGATGCATAATTTAAATGTAAAAGAGGTAGTTTATGAGAAAAATTATTTTCCATAAGGAAAAAAAAACATTTCATTTATATAATGACAAAATCAGCTATATTTTATGTGTATTAGATAATGGGCATTTAGGACAACTGTATTTTGGTAAACGAATTCATGATAAGGAAGATTTCTCCTATTTGGTGGAAAAATGTGGACGACCAATGACATCTTATATTTATGAGTGGGATCGTAGTTTCTCGTTGGAACATATCAGACAGGAATATCCGGTTTATGGGACAACAGATTACAGACATCCGGCAATAGAGTTATTGCAGGAAAATGGAAGCAGAATCAGTGAATTTCAGTATGATGGATATGAGATCTCATCCGGGAAACCGAAACTTTCCGGACTCCCGGCAACTTACACAGAAACAGAAGAAGAAGCACAGACACTGCGTGTTTTCCTGAAAGATTCTTTGACAGGTGCTCAGCTGGAGTTGTTATATACTATTTTTGAACAATACAGTGCAATAGCAAGAAGTGCACGTTTAAAAAATAGTGGAAATCAGAATTTACATATATTAAATATGATGAGCTTAAGTCTGGATCTTCCGGACAAGGATTATATATGGATGCAGTTATCCGGTGCATGGTCAAGAGAGCGTTATGTGAAAAACAGAGTTTTAGAACAGGGAATTACAGCAATCGATAGTATGCGTGGAAATTCATCTCATGAGCATAATCCATTTATGGTATTGAAACGAGAGAATACAGATGAAAATGTAGGAGAAGCCATTGGTGTTAGCCTTATATACAGTGGAAATTTTCGGATACAGGCAGAAGTGGATACCCATGATGTTACAAGAATTACAGCAGGTATTAATCCGACAGGATTTGATTGGAAATTAGAACCTATGGAGAGTTTTCAGACGCCTGAAGCAATGCTTGTATATAGTGATCAGGGACTGAATGGAATGAGTCAGACTTTTCAGAAATTATATGCCAAAAGGCTGGCAAGAGGATATTTGAGAGACCGGACCAGACCAATTTTGAATAATAATTGGGAAGCAACTTATTTTGACTTTACGGAAGATCGGCTTGTTGAGATTGCCGGAAAAGCTAAAGAATGCGGAGTTGAATTATTTGTACTGGATGACGGATGGTTTGGCGCAAGAAGAAATGACAGAGCCGGTCTTGGTGACTGGGTAGCAAATTCGGATCTTTTACCAAATGGGATAAAAGGCTTATCTGAAAGAATTGAGAATCTGGGGATGAAATTCGGTCTCTGGTTTGAACCGGAAATGGTAAATAAAGATTCAGATTTATATCGTACACATCCGGACTGGATCATTCAGACCCCGGGAAGAAATATTTCTCATGGAAGATATCAGTATGTACTGGATTTTTCAAGAAAAGAAGTTGTGGATTGCATTTATAATATGATGGAAAAATTATTGTCAGAAGCTAAGATATCTTATATCAAATGGGATATGAATCGCAGCATTACAGAGTGTTACAGTGTAAAACTTCCGGCAGACAGGCAGGGAGAGATATTTCACCGTTATATTTTAGGCGTATATGATTTATATGAACGTCTGACAATGGCATTTCCGGAAGTATTATTTGAATCCTGCGCGAGTGGTGGCGGAAGGTTTGATCCTGGCATGTTATATTATGCTCCGCAGGGATGGACAAGCGACGATTCAGATGCAATTGAACGTCTGAAGATTCAATATGGGACTTCTATGTGTTATCCACTCAGCAGTATAGGAAGTCATGTATCGGTTGTTCCGAATCATCAGGTATTTCGTAACACTCCGTTACATACCCGTGCGAATGTTGCATATTTTGGAACCTTTGGATATGAGCTGGATCTGAATAAATTAACAGAGGAAGAAATCAAAGAAGTAAAAGAACAGATTGTATTTATGAAAGAATACAGAGAAGTGTTGCAGTTCGGAACATTTTACAGATTGAAGAGTCCGTTTGATGGAAATGAAACTGTCTGGATGGTGACCAATGAAGATCGTACACTTGCGATTGTAGGTTATTACCGTGTGTTAAATGGAGTTAATCAACCGTATAGTCGTGTCCGTTTACAGGGACTGAATCCGGATATGCTTTATGAAAATGTCTGGAATCATACAGAAAATTATGGAGATGAGCTGATGAACTTTGGACTTATCACCTCTGATGTAACAGCAGGAGAAGTGCCGGGAGATGCTGTCCCGTGTACGGATTTTGAATCAAGAATATATATGTTAAAAGGGAAAAAGGAGTAGGAGGAAAGAAGAACAATGAAAATAACAAAACGGACTGGGATGATGATTTTAGGAATCTTGTTTATTGGTCTGTGTGTGTCTTTCCTTCGTTTGTCCGGGTTTGGCGTAGATCCTTTCAGTGCAATGAATCTTGGAATCAGTGGATTTATCGGCTGGAGTTTTGGAACATGGCAGTTATTGATGAATGCAGTGATTCTTGTAATAGTATTTTTCCAGGCAAGGCATTGCATTGGTGCAGGAACTATCATTAATATGATTTTTGTTGGATATATCGCAGATTTTGTTTGTTGGCTGGTACAGGATGTAGTACAGATAGAGATGTCTCTTCCGCTTCGTATAATTGCGCTTGTACTCGCCCAGTTAATGGCATCAATGGGAGTTGCATTATATATGGTTGCGGATATGGGAATTGCACCATATGACAGTGTGGCAATCATTATTGAAAAGCTGACACATCAGAAAATCCCATTTCATAAAGCAAGAGTACTTTCAGATGTGGTTGTAGTAATTGTTGGAATTGCATTTGCAAGCGCATCAGGAGCAGGAATCTGGGCTGTTGCAGGAATTGGTACAGTGATCAATGCATGTTTCAACGGACCTTTGATTCAGTTTTTTAAAACAAAAATTTTGATTATCCCGAAAAACCCTTGAAATACAAGCACATTCGCAGGATTTCAGATTGATTTTACTACCAATTTACTACTTTTAACGGATTGCGCCTTGATATGCCGGAACATCTTGCGAGCATGAAACAACCCAATACAAACGCGACGCACTGGCGGCGCGGCACGTCGGCAATCACACAATTTCATATAGCACCGCACTGGCGGCGTTACCTTATCCCAACCGGGAAACAAGGAACGCCGCTATTTTTTTACCCTCATGTTACGCAGTAGGGGCAAAAAGAGTCTTGCTACACAAGGCTTTGCGGGTACGGTTTTCACAGGGTAAGGGATTGATACCTAAACCCTTAAAATCGCTGTTCTACCGCGTAACAAATATGCAGCAAAGGAGTTGATGAAGCTATGGCAGTTTTCCGCGTGGAGAGAAACACAGGATATACGGTTATGAGCAACCACCATTTACGCAACAAAGAACTTTCCCTAAAGGCAAAAGGGCTGTTATCGCAAATGCTGTCCTTGCCGGAGGATTGGGACTATACCCTTGCGGGACTGTCCTATATCAACCGGGAAAAAATCGACGCTATCCGCGAAGCTGTCCGGGAGCTTGAAAGAGCCGGATATATTCAGCGTTCAAGGGAGCGCGACGAGAAAGGACGCTTGCGGGGAACTGATTACATCATCTATGAGCAGCCGCCTAACTTGGATTTACCTACATTGGAAAATCCAACATTGGGAAATCCAACATTGGAAAATCCTACGCAGGAAAAACCTACGTTGGAAAATCCAATGCAATTAAATAAAGATATACAAAAGACTGACTTACCAAAAAAAGAAAAATCAAATACGGATTTATCAAGTAACCATTCCATTCCTATCCTTTCCCCTAACCCCTCTCCTTTGAGGGAAGAAACGGCAGAGCCGGAACGGAAAGGAACGGAAGCGGCAGACGCATACAGCGTGTATGAGGAAATCATCAAGGACAATATCGAGTATGAGCATTTTATCAAGCATACCAACATTGACAGGGAACGCTTGGACGAGATTGTGTCCCTTATCCTTGAAACTGTCTGCACCAAACGAAAGACAATTCGTATCGCCGGGGACGATTATCCGGCAGAGCTTGTCAAAGCAAAGTTTATGAAGCTGAACAGCAGCCACATTGAATTTGTCTTTGACTGCATGAAAGAGAACACCACGAAAATCCGTAACATCAAGCAATATCTGAAAGCGGTACTTTTCAACGCGCCCAACACCATTGACAGCTATTACACCGCCCTTGTCAACCACGATATGTACGGCGGCTATTAAAAAACAGGAGGATTTTAATATGACACAGAAAACAGGAGCTTTGATTTTTGATGAAACGGCAGACCGTTACGACATTCGCTTTGACCTTAACGACTACTACGGAGGATTGCATTGTGGGGATTGCCTTGAAGTGTTTGTACGCGGCAAATGGAAGCCGACCCGCATGGAGTACGGGGACAACTGGTATCTTGTCGGTGTGAGGGCTTCGGATTTGAACGGGCTGCGGGTGCGTATCTAAAGGCGGCATGAAAAATGTACGCCTTATTTTTATGCCCCGAAGCGGCACACCACCCTAACCAAACTATGAAAGGAGGGATTTCATGCAAGATGAAGTCAATGAAAAAGTCGTGTCTTTAGCAATCAAAACATCTAAGCTGACCGCCGAAGTGCTGCAAAAGGCTATGAAAGCCCTGCTTGCCAAAGGCAAAGGGCAGCTAACCAAAGCCCCGCATGGGAAAATCACTATGCGGCAGCTTATGAAGCAGGGAGAAAAGGTTTCCAACATTGAGATTACCGACCAAAATATCAAAGCCTTTGACCCTATCGCAAGGAAAAGCGGGCTTGATTACAACGTCAAGAAGATTGAGAACGGCAAGCCGCCGACCTATCTTGTGTCTTTTAAGGGCAAGGATATTGACGTTATGACCGAAGCGTTCCGGGAATTTACCGCAAAGAAATTAGGCAGGGATAAAAAGCCCTCTATCCGCAAGCTGCTTTCCACTCTGAAAGACAAGGCGGCAGCTCTGAACGCACAGAAGGACAAAGTGAAGAAAAAGGACAGGGAGGTATCGCTATGAAGCCGGAACTTAAAAAGCTGCTTATCCTAAATGCCCCCTATCTGCTCTTTGTCTATCTCTTTGACAAAATCGGACAAGCGGTACGCCTTGCGCCGGGGGCTGACCTTTCCGGCAAGGTGCTTTCCCTTGCAGACGGCTTTTCCGCTGCCTTTGCAACCCCGCTTCCGAGCCTTGCCCCTATGGATTTGCTTATCGGTATTGTGGGGGCTGTCCTTATCCGGCTTATGGTGTACTTCAAAGGCAAGAACGCGAAGAAATACCGAAAAGGTATCGAATACGGTTCAGCCCGTTGGGGCAACGCCGAAGATATAAAGCCCTATACCGACCCGGTATTTCAAAATAACGTGCTTCTGACACAGACGGAACGGCTTACCATGAACAGCCGCCCGAAGCAGCCGAAGTATGCAAGGAATAAAAATATCCTTGTTATCGGGGGAAGCGGCAGCGGCAAGACGAGATTTTTTGTGAAGCCCAACTTAATGCAAATGCACTCAAGCTACGTTGTAACTGACCCGAAAGGTACGGTTTTAGTCGAGTGTGGGAAGCTCTTACAGCGCGGCGGGTATCGGATAAAGGTGCTGAACACGATAAATTTTAAGAAATCCATGCGTTATAATCCCTTTGCCTATATCCGCAGCGAAAAAGACATTTTGAAACTGGTAAATACCTTGATTGCCAACACCAAAGGGGACGGGGAAAAAGCCGGGGAGGATTTTTGGGTAAAATCGGAACGGCTCTTTTACTGCGCCCTTATCGGCTACATTTGGTACGAAGCCCCGGAGGAAGAAAAGAACTTCACGACGCTGCTTGAAATGATAAATGCCAGTGAAGCCCGCGAGGACGACCCGGAATTTCAGTCCCCCGTTGACCTCATGTTTGAACGGTTGGAGGAAAAAGACCCGGAACACTTTGCCGTCCGGCAGTACAAGAAATTCCTGTTATCTGCGGGAAAGACACGAAGCTCTATTCTCATTTCCTGCGGTGCGCGGCTTGCCCCTTTTGACATTAAGGAGCTGCGCGACCTTATGGAAACCGACGAAATGGAGCTTGACACCATAGGCGACCGCAAGACCGCCCTGTTTGTTATCATCAGCGACACCGACGATACTTTTAACTTTGTCGTGAGTATTCTTTACACGCAGCTTTTCAATCTGCTTTGCGACAAGGCAGATGATGAATACGGCGGCAGGCTGCCCGTCCATGTGCGCTGTCTGTTAGACGAGTTTGCAAATATCGGGCAGATACCGAAGTTTGAAAAGCTCATAGCCACCATACGAAGCCGGGAAATCTCCGCGTCGATTATCTTACAGTCGCAAAGCCAGTTAAAGGCAATCTATAAGGACAACGCCGATACCATAGTCGGCAACTGCGACACCACCCTTTTCTTGGGCGGCAAGGAGAAAACCACCCTCAAAGAAATGTCGGAAATCTTGGGGAAAGAAACCATTGACAGCTTCAACACTTCCGAGAACCGGGGGCGGGAGGTATCGCATGGGCTGAACTATCAGAAGTTAGGCAAGCAGCTTATGACGGAAGATGAAATAGCGGTTATGGACGGCGGGAAATGTATTTTACAGCTACGAGGGGTGCGCCCGTTCTTCTCTGATAAGTACGACATTACAAAGCACCCCAACTATAAATATCTTTCCGACTATGACAAGAAAAATACTTTTGATATGGAAAAGCATTTAAGGCGCAGACCCGCCCTTGTGAAGCCGGACGAAGTATTTGACTACTACGAAATCAGCGAAAGCGATTTGCAGGAGGACACCGACCATGAATAGACGTATCAGAAAGAAAAAGGACAAGAAAATCACAGAAGCCATAAACGGGCTTGTTTCGATTGCTGAACGACGGGAACAGCAGCGGCAGGCTGCTATCCGGCAGTTTGTGAAACGGTGTGAAGCCCTGTATGAGCAGCAGCGAAAAGAAAGGAGGAATTGACGCAGTAACAAAGAAAAAGACAACTTGCATGATACGCGCCCCTACAAAAATTCCTATCGCCCACACTGACAACTGAATACCGCCGCGCAGCAGACATTTAGGCAGCGCGGGGACTTATGACCGCGGCAGTTTGAAAACTGACCGCCGTTTTTTATGCCCTTTTACGGGCAAGCCGCATTTGCGGCAGAAAGGAGTTTTATGGAATTTTTCAACAGCGCAATCGGCGTATTACAGACTTTGGTTATCGCTCTTGGAGCAGGACTTGGCATTTGGGGCGTTATCAATCTCTTGGAGGGCTACGGAAATGATAATCCGGGCGCAAAATCACAGGGCATTAAGCAGCTCATGGCGGGCGGCGGCGTTGCCCTTATCGGCACTATCCTTGTACCTCTGCTTTCCGGCTTGTTCGGTTAAGCGCGGGTAGCTGCCTATGCAGAGCATACTTGACGCGATTAACGAATGGATAAAGGAAATCCTTATCGGAGCGATAAACGGTAATCTGTCAACTATGTTCGGGGACGTAAACGAAAAAGTCGGGACTATCGCAAACGAGGTAGGACAGACCCCGCAGGGTTGGAACGCAAATATTTTCAGCATGATACAGACCCTTTCTGAAAATGTAATCGTTCCGATTGCGGGGCTTGTCATTACCTATGTCCTATGCTACGAGCTAATCAGCATGGTAACGGAAAAGAACAATATGCACGACATAGAAACATTCATGTTCTTTAAGTGGATATTCAAAGCCTTTGTCGCGGTGTTTATCGTAACCAACACGTTCAACATCACAATGGCGGTCTTTGATATGGCGCAGCATATCGTTTCCGGCGCAGCGGGGGTTATCGGCGGCGATACGAATATCGACGTTGCCGAAGCCCTTGCCGCCATGCAGGAGGGGCTTGAAGATATGGAAATCCCCGAACTGCTCTTACTTGTGCTTGAAACAAGCCTTGTAAGCCTTTGCATGAAAATCATGTCCGTACTGATAACCGTTATCCTCTACGGCAGAATGATAGAGATTTACCTTTACTGTTCGGTATCGCCTATTCCATTTGCGACCATGACCAACAGAGAATGGGGACAGATTGGAAACAACTACCTAAAAGGGCTGTTCGCTCTTGGTTTTCAAGGCTTCCTCATTATGATATGTGTCGGTATTTACGCCGTACTGGTAAACGATATGATAATCGCAGACAATCTGCACAGCGCGGTATTTTCCCTTGCCGCCTATACGGTTATCCTCTGTTTTTCCCTGTTCAAATCCGGCACACTGGCAAAATCCATATTCAACGCCCACTAAGGGCAGAAAGGAGGTATTTTCTTGGCGTATGTACCTGTACCCAAAGACCTTTCCAAAGTCAAAACAAAAGTCGCTTTCAATCTGACAAAGCGGCAAATCGTTTGTTTTGCGGCGACTCTCTTAATCGGACTGCCGCTGTTTTTTTTGCTCAAAGGCAGCGCAGGGACAAACCTTGCGGCTATGGCGATGATTGTCGTCATGCTCCCCTGTTTCCTGCTTGCCATGTATGAAAAACATGGGCAGCCCCTTGAAGTGGTGGTAAGAAATGTCGTTCAGACAAAGTTTACCCGCCCAAAGGAGCGACCTTACAGAACCGAAAACCTATACGCTGTCTTGGAAAAGCAGCGAAAACTTGAAAAGGAGGTATCAGCGATTGTCAAAAGGACAAACAAAAAAGACGCGGGAAGCCGCAGGAAACAGGCGTAAGCTGACCCGCGCCGAAAAGAAACAGATTGCCGAAGCTATCCGAAAGGCAAAGGGGGACGGCAAAGCCCGCACCGCACAGCAGACCATTCCTTACCTTGCCATGTACCCGGACGGTATCTGCAAGGTTACGGAAAAGAGATATTCAAAGTGCGTCGTGTTCGAGGACATCAATTATCAGCTTGCACAGGCAGACGATAAGACCGCCATTTTTGAAAACTGGTGCGATTTCCTCAACTACTTTGACGCGAGCGTGAGCGTGCAGCTTTCTTTCATCAATCAAGGGACGCAGCGGGAACAGGCAGAAAAAGCTATCACTATCCCGGCACAGGAGGACGCTTTTAACTCTATCCGCACCGAGTATTCGGATATGCTGAAAAATCAGCTTAGTAAAGGCAACAACGGGCTTGTGAAGCACAAATACATTACCTTTACCGTTGAAGCCGATAACAAGGCGGCTGCAAAATCAAGACTTTCCCGTATCGAAACCGACGTGTTTAACAATTTCAAGGTGCTTGGCGTAACCGCCCGCCCCTTATCCGGCTATGAACGCTTAAAGGTGCTGCATGGGGTATTCCACCCGGAGGGCGAGCCGTTCTCCTTTTCCTTTGACTGGCTTACCCCGTCGGGGCTGTCTACAAAGGATTTTATCGCCCCGTCCTCTTTCCGTTTTGGCGAGGGCAGATATTTCCGCATGGGGAAGAAAATCGGCGCGGCGAGCTTCCTTGAAATCCTTGCGCCGGAGCTTAACGACCGTATGCTTGCCGACATACTGGACTTGGAAACAGGGGTAATCGTCAATTTACATATCCGCAGTATCGACCAGTCGGAAGCAATCAAGACCATTAAGCGCAAAATCACAGACCTTGACAAGATGAAGATTGAGGAACAGAAAAAAGCGGTTAGAAGCGGCTATGACATGGATATAATCCCGTCCGACCTTGCCACCTTTGGCAGCGAAGCAAAGAACTTGTTGCAGGACTTACAGAGCCGCAACGAGCGAATGTTTCTCCTTACGTTCCTTGTGGTAAACATGGCAGACACGAAGCGGAAACTGGAAAATGATATTTTCGCTGCGGCGGGTATCGCACAGAAATACAACTGCCGCCTGACACGCCTTGACTATCAGCAGGAAGCAGGGCTTTTATCCAGTGTGCCGATTGGGGAAAACCTTATCCCGATACAACGGGGGCTTACCACATCAAGCACCGCTATTTTCATTCCCTTTATCACGCAGGAGCTTTTTCAGACGGGGCAAGCCCTGTACTATGGCTTGAACGCCCTTTCTAACAACATGATACTCTGCGACAGAAAGCAGCTCAAAAATCCCAACGGGCTTATATTGGGAACGCCGGGAAGCGGAAAATCTTTTGCGGCAAAAAGGGAAATGACAAATGCTTTCCTCATTACCGACGACGACATTATCATCTGCGACCCGGAAGCCGAGTATTTTTCCCTTGTGCAGCGTCTTAATGGGCAAGTGATACGTCTTTCCCCTACGGGCAGGGGCATTGACGGCAAGCCCCAGTATGTAAACCCTATGGACATAAACCTTAATTACAGCGAGGACGACAACCCCCTTGCGCTGAAAAGTGATTTTATCCTTTCCCTTTGCGAGCTTGTTATCGGAGGCAAGGAGGGTTTGCAGCCTGTCGATAAGACCGTCATTGACAGGGCTGTAAGAAATGTGTACCGCCCGTTCCTTGCAGACCCCGACCCGGCAAAAATGCCTATCTTGGGCGACCTTTACGACGAGCTGTTAAGACAGCCGGAGCCGGAAGCTGCCCGTATCGCGGCGGCATTGGAGCTGTATGTTTCCGGCAGCCTTAACGTATTCAACCACAGAACCAACGTGGAACTTTCTAACCGCCTTGTCTGCTTTGATATAAAGCAGCTTGGAAAGCAGCTTAAAAAGTTAGGTATGCTCATTGTGCAAGACCAGACATGGAACAGGGTAACGATAAACCGGGCAGAGAAAAAGGCGACCCGCTACTATATGGACGAATTTCACTTGCTCTTAAAAGAGGAACAGACCGCCGCTTACAGCGTGGAGATTTGGAAGCGTTTCCGTAAATGGGGCGGTATCCCAACAGCCATTACGCAGAACGTCAAAGACCTTTTGGCAAGCCGCGAGGTGGAAAATATCTTTGAGAACAGCGATTTTGTCCTCATGCTCAATCAAGCGCAGGGCGACCGTACTATCCTTGCAAAGCAGCTTAATATTTCCCCGCAGCAGATGAAGTATGTTACCCACACCGAAGCGGGCGAGGGGCTTATCTTCTATGGAAATGTGGTGCTGCCTTTTGTAGACCGCTTCCCGAAAGATACCGAGCTTTACAGGGTAATGACAACGAAGCCGGAGGAAGTTTCCGAAAGCGGAAAGTGAGGTGCAGACCATGAAGCAATATAAATCCCGCGATAAAATCACACAGAAAATGACCCGCGACGGGCTTATTGAGGTAAACGAAACACAGCAGACCGCCGAGCGTATCAGTAAACGGGAACAGGACGCGGATTTTCAAAAGTCCCCGGAGCAGCAAGCGGCGCAGGACGGGACGCAGCTTCAAGGTGTAGCGTCCCAAACTTCCCCGTTACCCCACGCACCGGGAGCTTCCCCCGCAAGGGACACCGCCACAGCAGAGCGCGTTATGGAGCATATCGAAGCAGCACAGACCCGCAGAGCCAGTAAAAAAGCGGTACATAAAGCACAGGAGGAAGTTACCGTACAAACAACATCTTCCCGCTTGCAGTTTACCGAGGAAGAACTTGCCGTCCCGGAACTGGAATGCTATATTGAGAAATCAAACAAAGCCGCTGACCGACTGGACGCAGCAAAGGCAGCTATCCCGAAGCAAAAGAAACTGGTTAAGGAGCGCACCTTTGACGAAGCCGCAGGAAAGGCAAAGACCCGACTTCACTTTGAAGAACAGGAAAAACCGATACCCGGCGGCAAAAAAGGAAACCCGCTGTCCCGCCCCGCACAGGAAGCAGGGATTTTCGTCCACAACAAGATACATTCCGTTGAAAAGGACAATTCCGGCGTTGAGGGGGCGCATAAATCGGAGGAACTTGCCGAGCGCGGCGCGAAATACGGGGCGCGGAAGTTAAAACAGGGCTACCGCAGCCATAAGCTGAAACCTTACCGGGAAGCGGCAAAGGCAGAAAAGGCAGCATTTAAGGCAAACGTCAACTTCCAGTATCACAAAACCCTGCACGACAACCCGCAGCTTACTTCTAACCCGCTTTCCCGTTTCATGCAGAAACAGCAGATAAAACGCCAGTATGCAAAGGCGGCAAAGAAAGGAGGGGCAAAAGCCGCAGCGGAAGCCACAAGAAAGACGGCGAAGAAAACCGCCGAGGAAACGAGGAAAGCCGCCGCATTTGCGGCAAGACACCCGGCGGGCATTTTGATTGCAGTTGCCGCGCTGCTTCTCTTTATTATGATTTCCGCAGGGCTGTCCTCTTGCGGGGCTATGTTTTCGGGCTTGACAAACGGGGTGCTTGGCACTTCCTACACATCCGAGGACAGCGACCTTGTGGCAGTTGAAAACAACTATGCCGCATTGGAAAACGGGCTGCAAAGTGAGATTGACAATATCGAAAGCACCCACCCCGGCTATGATGAATACCGCTACGACCTTGACAGTATCGGGCATAACCCCCACGAACTTGCGTCTTACTTGACCGCCCTCTTGCAGAGCTACACCCCGCAGAGCGCACAGGCAGAGCTTGAACGTATCTTTTCCATGCAGTACACCTTGACGCTGACCGAGGAAGTGGAAATACGCTACCGCACCGAAACAAGCACCGACCCGGAAACCGGGGAAACCACCACCGAGGAAGTCCCTTATGAGTATCACATCTTAAATGTGAAACTGACAAACAAGCCGATTTCAGAGCTTGCGGAGGAACTTCTTACGCCACAGCAGCTTGAAATGTACCGGGTGTATTTGGAAACAAGCGGCAACAAACCGCTGATTTTTGGCGGCGGTTCTCCCGACGGAAGCCCGTCCGAGGATTTAAGCGGTGTGGAGTTTGTAAACGGTACGCGCCCCGGAAATCAAGAGCTTATGGAGCTTGCAAAGCAGCAAGTCGGAAATGTGGGCGGCTACCCTTACTGGTCTTGGTACGGCTTTAACAGCCGCGTGGAATGGTGCGCCTGTTTTGTATCATGGTGCTACAATCAAGCCGGAAAAAGCGAACCGCGCTTTGCGGGCTGCGAATGGCAGGGTGTCCCTTGGTTTCAGTCAAGGGGACAATGGGGCGCACGCGGCTATGAGAATATCGCACCGGGCGACGCTATCTTTTTCGATTGGGATTTAGACGGCGTTGCCGACCATGTGGGGCTTGTGCTTGGCAGGGACGGCAGCCGCGTCTATACCGTTGAGGGCAATTCCGGCGACGCCTGCAAGATAAAGAGCTATGACCTTAACTATCAATGTATCAAAGGCTACGGGCTGATGAACTGGTAAAGCAACCCCAAAAAGAAAGGAGAAATGACCTATGGCAAACAATAAAATTGACCGTATCAATAAGGAAATCGCAAAGACCCGCGAGAAAATCACAGAGTATCAGAACAAGTTAAAAGGACTGGAAGTGCAGAAAACCGAAGCGGAAAACCTTGAAATCGTGCAGCTTGTACGAGCTATGCGTCTGACCCCGCAGGAACTGAACGCTATGCTGTCCGGCGGCGGTATTCCCGGCATGACTGCCGCACCCGCAGAAGAAAACGAACAGGAGGAAAATGCAGATGAAGAATAAACTGAAAAAGACCATGACTGCCCTTTGTGCCGCCCTTATCCTTATGGGCGGTTTTTCTGTCCCTGCCTATGCACAGGGCGCAGCCACAGAGCCGCCCGCCGGGGACGCGACCAACGACAGTAATGTAGTTGTGGAGGAAAAAGAGGAAACGCCGCCCCTTACCCCAAAGGGAAACGCTACACTGGTTGACGATTACGGCGGCAATAAGCAACTTATCACTGTTACCACCAAAGGCGGCAACTATTTCTATATCCTCATTGACCGCGCCGCCGAGGGCGAACAGACCGTACATTTCCTAAATCAAGTGGACGAAGCCGACCTTATGGCACTGACCGAAAACGGCGAAGCTGCCAAAAAGCCGGAAATCTGTAACTGTACGGAAAAATGCGAAGTCGGAAAGGTAAACACGTCCTGCCCGGTATGTGTTACCAGTATGACAGGCTGCACAGGCAAAGAACCTACCCCAACACCAACGGAGCAGCCGGAAGAACTGAAAGAAAAAGGCGGCAATCCCGGTGTGGTGCTTGCCTTAGTCCTCTTTGCCCTGCTTGGTGGCGGCGCAGCGTTCTACTACTTTAAGTTTCTAAAGCCGAAGCAGAATGTAAAGGGCGATACCGACCTTGAAGATTTTGAATTTGAGGACTACGACGAGGACGAGCCGGAAGCAGATACCGGGGAAACTCCCGAAGATGAAGAAACGGAGGAAGAAACCCTATGACCCTGTTTACCAACAATCCCTTTGAAAAGATGATGATACAGAAACCGAACGGGCGGCGTGATAATGCGCCGCCTGTTCCTTATCCCCCTGCTTGTGCTTCCTGCCCTTACAAGGGACAGTCCCCTTGTGTGGGGTACTGTCTGAAACAGGTACAGGAGAAAAAGAAAACCGAGCCGGAACGCTGAAAGGAGGAACTTATATTTGATTTTAGTTATCGCAGAAAAGCCCAGTGTGGCACAGACAATCGCTGCCGTACTGGGGGCAAAGGAAAAGAAAGACGGATTTCTCACAGGAAGCGGCTATATCGTTTCTTGGTGCGTGGGACATTTGGTAGGGCTTGCGGAAGCTGCCACCTACGGGGAACAATATAAAAAGTGGAGCTATGACAGCTTACCGATTTTGCCGCAGGAATGGAAGTACACCGTTGCTTCTGACAAGGAAAAGCAATTCAAAACCCTAAAAGAGCTTATGCACCGGGCAGACGTTTCCGAAGTCGTCAATGCCTGCGACGCGGGGCGCGAGGGCGAACTCATTTTCCGCTTTGTCTATGAAATGGCGGGCTGCAAGAAACCTATGCGCCGCCTTTGGATTTCTTCTATGGAGGACAGCGCAATCAAAGAGGGCTTTTCCCGTCTGAAGAACGGCGAGGAATACGACGCGCTCTTTGCTTCCGCATTGTGCAGGGCAAAGGCTGACTGGTTAATCGGTATCAATGCCACCCGCCTTTTCTCTGTCCTTTACAATCATACCTTGAACGTGGGACGCGTACAGACCCCGACCTTAAAAATGCTTGTTGACCGGGACGCAGCGATTACCACATTTAAGAAAGAAAAATACTACCATGTGCGCCTTGTCTTATCCGGCGCGGAAGCTGCAAGCGAAAAACTATCTGACCGTTCCGAAGCTGACAAGCTGAAAGCTGCTTGCGAAGTGTCAAAAGCAGTCTGTGCTTCCCTTGTGAAAGAGAAAAAGACCGCAGCCCCGCCGAAGCTCTTTGACCTTACTTCTTTACAGAGGGAAGCAAACCGCCTGTTCGGTTATACCGCAAAGCAGACCCTTGACCTTGCACAATCTCTGTATGAAAAAAGACTTCTTACTTATCCGAGAACAGACAGCGCATTTCTGACCGACGACATGAGCGACACAGCGGCGGGCATTATCAAGCTGCTTTGTGGGAAATTTTCTTTTATGGCGGGAAAAGACTTCACGCCGGAGCTTGGAAAGGTGCTGAACAGTAAAAAGGTATCAGACCACCATGCCATTATCCCGACTATGGAGCTTGCAAAGACCGACCTTGCCACGCTGCCGGAAAGCGAAAGGAATATCCTTACCCTTGCCGGGGCGCGTCTGCTCATGGCGACCGCTGCACCGCATACCTTTGAAGCGGTTACAGCAGTTTTTGAATGTGCCGGACAGTCTTTTATCGCAAGGGGAAAAACGGTGCTGTCCGACGGGTGGAAAGAGATTGACCGAAGATACAGGGCAGCCTTAAAGAACAAGCCCGAAACGGACGACGCAGACAGTGACACAGAAAAGACCCTGCCACCATTTACCGAGGGACAGACCTTTGAAAATCCGACGGCAAAGGTAACGGAGCATGACACAACACCGCCAAAACCTCACAACGAAGCGTCGCTGCTCTCTGCTATGGAGCGCGCCGGAAGTGAGGACACCGACCCGGACGCAGAACGCAAAGGGCTTGGAACTCCCGCCACCCGCGCCGCCGTCATTGAAAAACTGGTAAAGGGCGGCTTTGTGGAGCGAAAAGGCAAGCAGCTACTTCCCACAAAGGACGGTATCAATCTTGTGTGTGTCCTGCCGGACACCTTGACAAGCCCGCAGCTTACCGCAGAATGGGAAAACAATCTGACGCAGATTGCCAAAGGCAAGGCAGACCCCGCCGCATTTATGGAGGGTATCGAGGATATGGCGCGGGAACTGGTAAAGACCTATCCGTTTCTTTCTGATGATAAAGCGCAGATGTTCAAGCCGGAACGGGAAGCGTTGGGAAGCTGCCCCCGCTGCGGTTCTCCTGTCTATGAGGGAAAGAAAAACTACTATTGCAGCAATAAGGAATGTAGCTTTACCATGTGGAAAAATGACCGTTTCTTTGAAGAACGAAAAGTAACCTTTACCCCCAAAATTGCCGCTGCACTCTTACAATCCGGCAAAGTAAATGTGAAAAAGCTCTATTCCCCAAAGACGGGCAAAACCTACGACGGAACTATCGTATTGGCTGATACAGGCGGGAAATATGTCAACTACCGCATTGAACTGTCGAAGAAGAAATAACTGAATAGCAAGCATAGGAAAAGAGTACCCTTTTCCGTAAAATCCCTGCTTTCTCTACCGAGAACGGCGGGGATTTTTGCTTGTTGGGAAGTTTCCCAAACCCTCTGTTTTATGGAGGGTTTTACCCTCTGAAACCGAAGAAAGGAGGTTACACATGGCAAGTTTACGGGACACCGTAAAGGACTATCAAGAAGAATTAAGGGACGGTATCGCTTGGGTGGCGTTTTGGAAAACGGGACGTTCTTGGAACGCCGAATATTTCCACCTTGAAATGAGCGACTACATTTACCCGGAGGACAGAAGCCGCATGGAAGAAATCAAACAGGCTGACCCTGCCGCCGTTGTGGTAAACGGCTATTATTCCGGCTATCTTGGCGAGGATATGAACCTTGACGAGCTGACCGCCGGGGTGCGCCGCCACTACGAAAACGGATATAGCAATATCGGGGAATTTATCGAAGCCCACGACGACAGGCTGCCGCCGGAGCTTATCGAGGAAGCAAGAGCCGCCGCCCACGCTGCGGGGCTTCCTTTCTCTGAAAAAGCCTACCGGGACGGCGAAGAACCCGACCCCTATATTTTTGACGGGAGCATGAGCATGGAGGACTACGAACTTATGCACCGTATGATTGAAAACGAAAGGAGCGAACGCATGGTAGAAACGATTTTAAGCGGGTATCTTTCTAATCTTGGAAAGTACACCGAGGGCAGACCTGCGGGCGAATGGGTATCATTCCCCACGACTGCCGAGCATTTGAAAGAAGTCTTTGACCGTATCGGGATAGACGGCAAAAACTACGGGGAGCTGCATATCACAGAATACCAGTCCTCTATTGCAGGACTGGCAGGAAAATTGACCGAGCTTGAAAGCCTTGACGAACTGAACTATTTGAGCGAACTTTTGAAAATGCAGTTTGACGACGACCGGGAAAAATTTGTTGCAGCTATGGAATACGGCGACCATACAAGGGACTTGCAGGATATTATCAACCTTGCACAAAACCTTGATTGTTACTGGCTTTACCCGTCCGTACAGAGTGAGGAAGATTACGGGCATTATCTGATTGAAGAACTGGACGAGTTGGAGCTGCCCGAAGAAGCAAAAAAATATTTCATGTATGAGGAATACGGGCGGGACGCTGCTATCAATGACGGGGGCAGCTTTACCGAGCAGGGCTATATCTACAATAACCGCAACACCTTTACACAGTGGTACGACGGGCGCGACGTGCCGGAGGAATACCGGGTAACGCCGCAGCCGCCAGTACAGGAAAAGGAACAGGCAGACCTTGACGCTTCCGCAGCCATACAAACCGCCGCCACAGAGCAGCCCCCGGTTCTCCCGATTATCCTATCTTCTGAAAAGCCCGCCGATAAAATGAAAGAGATTACCGACCGACTGGAACAGGGAATTTTAGGACTGTATGAAAGCGACCGTTACGCCGATTATCTGCGTACCATGTCAAAATTCCATGATTACAGCCTTAACAATACAATCCTTATCGCCATGCAGGGCGGCAATCTTGTGAAAGGCTATAAACAATGGGAAAAGGAATTTGACCGCCATGTAAAGCCCGGAGAAAAAGCTATCAAGATACTTGCACCGTCCCCGTTTACCGTCAAGAAGCAGGTGGAAAAAATCGACCCGGACACCCAAAAGCCTGTTTTCGATAAGGACGGAAAACCTGTTACCGAAGAAAAAGAAATCAAGATACCCGCTTTTCGTGTAGTATCTGTCTTTGATATTTCACAGACCGAGGGAAAAGAACTTCCTGCCCTTACCTATGAGCTTACGGGCAACGTGGAACAATACAAGGATTTTTTCGCTGCCCTTGAAAAGACTTCCCCGTTTGCTATGGGATTTGAAGCACTAAGCGGCGGCGTAAAAGGACGCTGCAATTATGAGGAAAAGCGTATCTTCATCAACGAGGGCATGGACGAATTGCAGAATATCAAGACCGCAATCCATGAAATCGCCCACGCCACGCTGCATGATACCGCCCTTGCCATGCCGGAACGCCCCGACCGCCGCACCCGCGAGGTACAGGCGGAAAGCGTCGCCTATGCGGTCTGCCAACATTACGGGCTTGATACGTCGGACTATTCTTTTGGGTATATCGCCGGGTGGAGCAGCGGAAAAGAACTTGCAGAACTGAAAGGCTCTCTTGAAACAATCCGCAGCACCGCCGCAAATCTGATTGATACCATAGACGGACATTTTGCAGAAATCCAAAAGGCACAGGATAAGGAACAGACCACCGAACAGGCACAGCCCGCACAGGAAGCCGCCAAACAGCCCGAAACAAAAGCAGCCGCGCCGGAGCTTCCCGAAGAAACAGCCCCGGTACAGGAAAAAGAAGCACAGCCGGAACAGGCTGCACCCGCCGCCCCTTATTATACTATCAATGAAGCTGCCGCCAAACGTGCAAAGGATATGAACAGTTTTTCCGATTATAAGCAAGGCAGCGCGACGGCTGAATACAGGCACTATGTAGATGAAGCCGTACAACTTGCAGAAAGGCAGAAACAGCGGGTAGACCCGATGTACCATGAGAAAATCGACAGCCTGCTTGACACCTATGCCCGGAAACTGGCGGCGAACATGAATAAAGGCTATGAGATTGACGCGCGTGTTCCCTCTATCCTGATTGCGGGCGGCTCTAACTTCCCCACAAGGAAGAAAGAAAAGCAGAACGCAGCCCGCGACAGCAATTACCGGGAATGGCAGGACATACAAGGGCTTCTTGATAAAATCCGCAGTACCGGCATGGGCGGTATCAGCGCAGACGACCCGCAGGCAGTACAGAAGTTAGAAAAGAAACTGGAAAGCCTTGAAAAATCACAGGAAACCATGAAAGCCGTAAACGCCTACTACCGCAAGCATAAGACCCTTGACGGCTGCCCGCATTTACCGCCGGAGGAACTGGAAAAATTGAAAGCAGACATGGCGAGCAGTTGGCATTTGGAGGACAAGCCCTTTGCGACTTGGGCGTTATCCAACAACAGCGCAGAAATCCGGCGCGTGAAAGATCGTATCAAATCCCTTTCACAGCAAAAAGAAATCGGTTTTGTAGGTTGGGAATTTGACGGCGGCAAGGTGGAAGCAAACACCGAAGCGAACCGACTGCAAATCTTCTTTGAGGATAAGCCGGACGAAGCCACGCGGGAAGCCTTAAAAAGTAATGGCTTCCGTTGGTCGCCAAAAGCCGGGGCATGGCAGCGGCAGCTTACCAGTAACGCCTACTATGCGGCTGATTATGTGAAAGCGATTGCTCCCCTTACCGGGGAAAAGCCTACCGAGTTACAGCGGGCGCATATCCGGCAGCAAAAGGTAGCTGCACAGGAACAACCCGCACAGGAGCAGCCGGAGCAGGAAGCCCCACAGGACAAAGACACCTTTTCCATTTATCAGATAAAAGGCGGGGACGAAACAAGGGACTTGCGTTTTGAGCCTTACGACCGTCTGATTGCCGCCGGACACCGGGTAGACCCGAAAAACTATGCCCTTGTCTATTCCGCACCTCTTACGCCGGGGACTTCCCTTGAAGATATTTACACCCGCTTTAATATCGACCACCCGAAAGATTTTAAGGGACACAGCCTTTCTGTTTCCGACGTAGTGGTGCTTCATCAGAACGGGCAGGACACCGCCCACTATGTAGACAGCTTCGGTTATAAGAAAGTGCCGGAATTTTTGCAGCCGGAAAACTATCTGAAAACTGCCGAGCAGACCACCGAGCAAAACTACAACATGATTGACGGGCAGATAAACAACACCCCGACCGTCGCAGAATTGGAAGCAAAGGTAAAGACAGGAGAAACCATTTCCCTTGTTGACCTTGCGGAAACTGTCAAGGCTGACAAGGAACGTGGCAAGGCAGCAAAAACGGAAAAGAAGCCCTCTATCCGGGCGCAGCTTAAAGCAGCGAAAGAACAGACACCGAAGAAACAGGCAAAACAGAAAACACAGGATTTGGAAAGGAGCTGACGCATGAATAAGTTTGAAAACGTGGATATTTTCGCTTCTCTTGACGCTATCATGCGGCAGAATACAGGATTTTTCCAAAGTGATTTTGACATTGACAAGGAGATTATCGCAAAAGCAGCGGCAAGCCCTAACAGAGAGGATAAGACGCTGCTATGGTTTTGCCGCCCGTCCGGGACGCATTGTTTTAAGGAGCGCGACGTGTTCCTAAAGGATACCGCCGCCCACAATACATGGTGTTTTTACAAAGAGCAGACCTGCGACCGCGTTCTTGCCTATGCCGTCGAGCTGACGGGCAGGGAGCGCGGGAAAATCAAAGGCAATCTTTATGAGCTTGACTATGCAAGGCAGTATGAGCGCGTTAAGGACAATGCGCTTGCCGCCGACACAGTCAAGTTGATTTATGAGCATGGGACAAGGGAGATACCCGCCGGACAGCATTTTAACGGAAATCCCGATACTTCTTTAGGGAAGTTTGAACACTTTGAAGCAGTACCCAACGACCCGGACGCGCTACAATTCCTTTTACGGGAAGAAAAGCAAAAACGGGATAAACTGACACCGGGCGACTTCAAGGAACATACCGCCGCCCTGCGTGCTGGGCTGATTGAAGCCGAAGCGCGGCGCATTGTGCAGGAAATGAAGCGCAGGGACACGCCCAATAGCCCTAATAGGACACATTTCATGGTGGAGCTGTCCCCGACATTTATGCAGCTTGCGTCCTCTAAGGACACCGACCGTCTGTTTTCCATGTTGCCCTATAAGACACTTTCCTTTTCCAAAATCGAGGGCAGACATGGAACATACGCCTTGATTGATAAAAATGAAAACCGGGGCACAGATATTCGCAGGGTGCGCCCCTCAATCCGGGCGCAGCTTGCCGCTGACAAAAGAAAAGCCGCCCCGAAAAAGGCGGCTGTAAAATCAAAAAATCACGAATTGGAGGTATGAGCATGATTAGACTGACAGTTGAAGAAACAAACCTGTTGAGCATTTACAATGAGGACGGCAAACGTGGGCTTACAGAAAACATCAACGCTGCGCTGCTGTTCATGGACGAGGATATGCGGGAACTGGCGAAACGCACCCTTGCGAAAATCGCACCTCTGACAGAAAATGAGTATGCGGAGCTTGCTATTTTCGCCGCTGATGAGGTATGACCGGGATAAAGCGGCTTACACCACCCCAAAGCCGGAAAGTCAACAGCCTTATAAAAAAGGAGTGCTGCAACTGCGATAACGGACACTGTATTTTACTGGACGACGGGGAGGAATGTGTCTGCCCGCAGCTTATTTCCTATTCGCTTCTTTGCAAATGGTTTCAGACCGCCGTATTGCCCCTTGATAAGCTGCTGTATGCAGAGCTTTTCAAGACCGAGGATAAAAAGCGTTGTACCGAGTGCGGAACTTCTTTTGCGTCCACCTCTAACAGCGTCAAATACTGCCCGGACTGCCGGAAGCGTATTACCCGCAGACAGGCAGCGGAGCGCATGAGAAAACGGCGCGCCCTTGTTACGTAGTAGGGGCAAAAAAAGCCTTGATTTACGGGGCTTTCAGTGCTTGAAAATGACGCGGCAAGGGTTTTATACCTTATCCCCTAAAAATGACGTTCTATTGCGTAACAGATACCAAAAACGCACCTACATAAAACAGGGCGCGGACAGTCTTTTGTTGGCTGTCTGCGCCCTGTTCTTTTACTTTATTCGTGCAGTTCTTCTATATCCTTTATTCGGTTTTCCAATAGGATATACAGCTCTCCATTCTCTCCCCTTATAACCAGAGTATCATTTTCATCGGAATAAGTTCCATATTCCACACATTCTATATATCCGATAAGTGTATTTCCGTCCTCAAAAGTAATTTGGATTTTACTGTCTGCGTTAATATAAGTTTCTACGCCATAACTGCCATTTTCTAATGTTATTCTGTAACATGGTGTAATACCAACCATTTTCATAATTATTCCCGTTCCTTTCCTTTCTTCCGTTCCGGCTCTTTGCCTTGCCGCAAAATATTGTCTATGTTCTGTTTGATAACGTCGTATTCCTTGACCTGTTTTTTCAGCTTGCCATAATCAGCGTAAAGGGCTTCTTTTTGCGCTTGTAGTTTCCCGTATTCTTCCTGCATGGCGGCAAGATTGGGGAGTTTAGTAACGCCCGCCGCTTTCAGTGTCTTTACTGCCGCTTCATGGAGTATCAGACTGCTTTCCTGCTTTGCCCGGTATGCGTCCTTATCCTTTGCCCTGCGGTATGCTTCATAGACAGGTTTTGTCTTTTGGTAGGTAGTAACGTGCTTCATCAGCACCGCCATATCTGCAAGACGCTTTTCCACGCTCTTTAATGCGTCTGCTGTCTTTTCATTTTCCGCATTTACTTCCTCAATCCGGCTGACTAAATCTGCGTACTGCTCAATCTTATGTTCTGTCAAGAAATTCATAGTCTTTGCAGCCAGTTTCAGATTATGGATTTTCGCCCACTGTTCATAGCCCCGGCTCTCTTGTGCCTTGATACTGTTTTCAATGTCAATAAGCAGCGATACGCCGCGCTGCTCTTTGGGAGCTTTCGCTGCCTTTGTGCGTTTGCCCTCTATCCGTTCTCTTATGGCTTCCTCTGTATAATCTGTACCGAGAGTTTTCAGACGGGTAAAGCGTTCCTGTCCGGGAGCGCGGCAGGAGATATATTTTCCCGGCTTTATCTCATAACCCGCTGCCTGTAACCGCTGCAACAATTCTTCAAAACTTGCTACTTGGGGGATAAGCGTATCAACGGCAATTTTCAGCTTGCCTTTCCAACTTGTACCGACCTTTTCCGCTTGATATTCTGCATAGCTTTTTCCCTTGCTGCCTTTGCCCGGAACGACAACAGACAGCCCGTTTTCCCGGCACAGCTTATCGCTCATGTTCCGTATGCCGTAGTAACTGCGCTTATTGGAATTGTACTTATGGTAGTCAACAAAATTGACCGCACAAAAAATGATATGGTTATGGATATGCCCTTTGTCTATGTGGGTAGTTAAGACGTATTCATGCTGTCCCTTTGTTACCGCGTCGGCAAGCTGCTTTCCGATTTCGTGGGCTTTCTCATAATCTACTTCTCCCGGCTCAAAGGACTGTATCAAATGGTGGGCGAGATTGTTTCCCTTATCTATGGCTTGTGCAAGCGTAAATCCAAACTCAATATCTGCCGTTTCATAGCTGCACCCAAAGGAGGACACAAGCATTTTCCCGTCTGTTTTATCCGGGTTTTGGATATAGTCAAGGGCTTTGCTCAACGTGCTTTTAATAGGCTTAATCTTTGTAACCGCCATATCTCCGCAAGCACCCCCTTTATTTCCTCTATGTCCTCTTGGTAAACGCTGCCTGTCGCATTGACACGCTTTGCAATCTGATTGATGTTGACCCCGATTTTCTGTATCTCTGCTGTCATGCCTTTTATATCGCTATGGTCTGTCTGAATGATATACCCGTCAATGGCAATCTTGCGAAGATACGCCGCCATGTTCCGGGTAGGGACAAGCTTCATTTTCTGTTCAATCAATGCCCTTTCTTCCTCTGTTACATAGAATTTGATTTGTATTTTTCTTTTGCGTCCGTTCATGCAATCGCTCCTTTCCATTCCGAGGGTTTGGGACACTTCCCAACAAGCAATTTTCAACCGACGCACCGCAGGACGGGAGGGCGAAAATACGGAAAAGGGTACTCTTTTCCTATGCTTGCTACGAAACTTTATCCCTTACTACCTACAACACCGGGAACGGCAAATTTGACGAACTTTCCCAAAAGAAAAACGCCGCAATCTGCGACGTTTCAATCACTCTATATAAACAAAAACGAGAGAACTTTATTCCCCCGTTTCGTCGTTGTTGGCTTCCTCTATTCCTTTTGCAGTAGCAGACAGGATTTTCAAATCTTTTTCGCTCATACCGTCAAGCATAGTATCGAGCTGACGGCGGCGCGTGGATTTCTCCTGTTCCCGTTCCGGGAAAAAGAACTGGTCTACTGATACATCAAGCAGGGTTACAAGCTCATATAAAATCTGTAAACTTGGGTGCTGCCCGCTGTTCTCAATGGACGCGATATATCGGGGCGCAATATTCAGCGTATCGGCTAACTGATTGCGTGATATTCCCTTTGCTTTTCTTGCTGCTTTAATGGCTTGCCCGAAAGCCTTAAAATCAAATTTTTCTTTGTTCTGCTTCATAGTCATTTCACCCAACTACATTGTATATTTCATCTTCCTTTCGAGATATGATTACACACAGCACATTATTGACTGAAATAGAGCATATCATATACTTGATATTATTCGGCTATCCGAGTATAATTATACTGGTAAAATTTGAGGAAAGGGCGTTTTGATTATGGAATATATGTCTTGTCCCGAAGCGGCAAAGAAATGGGGAATTTCTGAAAGACGAGTACAGATACTTTGTAGCGAAAATCGCATACCGGGCGTTTCAAAACTGGGGTATATGTGGCTGATACCAAAAAACGCGGAAAAACCTTTTGATATGAGAAAGAAACAACATAAAATGCAGATACAATAAACAAACAAATAAACCTTACAACAACTGTAAGTGGTGTGGTTGCTTCTTATGCAGTAAAATTATATTCGTAAGATAAGCGTAAGCAAAAAATGTGAGGTGTGAGATATGAATGATACAAAAAAACTATTAGAAGTACGCGACTTGCACAAAGCATATTCCAAAGAGGGGGTTCCAACAAAAGCACTAAACGGAATTACCTTTGATGTTCTGAATGGCGAATATTTGGGAATTATGGGAGCCAGCGGTTCTGGAAAAACAACATTGTTGAATTGTATTGCTACGGTCATTAAACCAACCTCTGGACAAATTTTACTTTCAGGTGCCAATATAAGCTCTTTTGATGGCACGAAGTTGGCTGAATATCGTGGCAACAAGATTGGTTATCTATTTCAAGATTTTGCTTTACTTGATAATCTAACTGGTAAAGAAAATATTATATTGCCTTTATCAATTCATAATATTGACATTGTTACAGCGGAAAAAAAGCTAAAAGATATAGCAGATTTTCTTGGAATTACAGACGTTCTTTCTAAATTTCCGTCACAAATGTCGGGCGGTCAAAAACAACGCGTAGCTGCTGCACGTAGTTTGATTTCTGACCCCGATATTATTTTGGCTGATGAACCTACAGGTGCATTAGATACAAAATCAGCACGTTTACTCATGGAGAAGTTACAGGAAATCAATCTTAGGCGTGGACGCACAATCCTAATGGTCACGCATGACCCTAACGCCGCGAGTTTCTGTTCTCGTATTTTGTTCATTCAAGACGGTGTTATTTTCCATGAGTTACGTCGTAAAATTCCAAATGAAACACAGGAAGATTTTTATGCACGTATTTTACAAGTGATGGCTCAAATGGGGGGAGGAAGTGCAAATGTTCTTTAATCTCACATGGCGAAACGCCAAACGGAGCCGTAGCGAAAACCTAATTTATTTTCTGACAATGATAACAGCCGTAGCAATGTTTTATATAGTGCTTTCTCTTGGACAACAGGACGTAATACGTTTTTTAAGTGAAATTGAGAGCGACGCAGTAGAACGGTTGCTTACTAATCTTTTACCGACGGTTTATCTTTGTGCTTTATTATTTGTGTTCTTTCTCGTAGTATTTGCAAACAAATATCAACTTGAATGTCGTAGTCGAGAACTGGGGCTTTATTTGATGTTTGGAATGACAAAGATTAAATTATTTATTCAAATAATGACAGAGGGGCTAATCACGTCGTTTTTAGCTCTTTTAGGAGGGCTTGTATGCGGTGGCTTTTTATCCGAAGCTATAAGTCTTACAACCGCGCGTTTAGTAGGGCATGGTATCATTACACACCAATTAAGTTTTTCTGTAAGTGCCGCTATTTTCACATCGTTAGGCTTCTTGATTATTCAGTTTGTAGCATTGTTTGTTCTATGCGGAAAGCTGTTCCGTAAAGAGCTACATCAACTTGTTTATGGAGAGATGGCGAAAAAGCAACGCACAGGGAATCCATATGTAAGTTTCGTATCGTTTGCTATAGGCACCGTAATTTTGCTTGTCGCGTACTGGATTGTTGTAGAGCATTTTATGGCTGCGAGTGGGGCAATGCTGCTTATTGCCGTTTTACTTGGAATTATCGGAACAATTCTATTTATTCGAGGACTTGCAAGAATTTTGAGTATATGGGCAGCTTCTATAAAACACAAAGCCACAAGAGGACTTTATGTATTTACTTTACGGCAGTTGCATGAAAATGTCGTTAATAAATATATTTCAATCAGCGTAGCGTCCATTCTGATGATGCTTACTATTATGTTAATTACCGACGGCTCAGTGCGCATAATGTCATATGGAAGTGAATTGACACGAGGTACTTCTGTTTATGACTTTACTGTAATGGGCAACGACCAAATTGTTGAGAAGTATCTTTCCAACGAACAAATTCGTCCTTATGTATCAAATCTGAACCGTATGGAAATAGGAAATATAAAATCCACTGCTTCGGATGGGATAAGTTCTCCTGTTGATTGGTCGAAATTTAGGAAACAAATCGTGCAGCATTTACCTCAAGATGTAGTAGACCCTGCCACACAAGAAGATGGTATGTATAGTTTTGGCTCCGACCAACCTGCTGCCTTAAACCTTTTAGGTCTTATTGATACTGGTAGTTCTTCTCCTTATTTGCTTCCTGTATCTTCCTATAATCGGTTATTGGATGCCGCGGGAGAAAAACAGATTAGCCTTGGGAACAATGAAGTTGTCTATTATCTCAACCCAGATTTTTTAGGTAATGCTCAAGATGAAACGGTTACACTGTTAAATCAAATTGCAGCAGACGCACAGGCGAATAATGAAGCGTTGCTTTCTATCAACGAAAGACCATTTTATCTTGTTCCCTCTGTACCGATGAAAGGGTTGACCGCAGATGAAAATATCAAGATTATAACTGCATTGATTGTTTCAGATGAGATATATTCAGAATTTGTAAATTCAGACACTTGTATGGTTTATTGGAACTTTTGTATTCCTAATGAACTTGTTGAAACAAAAGGTTTAATGTTACCGATTATGGAAGCTCGTGATTTGTTAAAACCATCTGGTCTATATTACGAAAGCTATCTTAATAATTTTGGGCGACAATTATTTTATGTTATTTCCGGAAGTTATACAACACTATACATGGGATTTATGTTTTTGATTATTGCGTGTGCATTACTTGCCCTGCAATTCTTGACGCAAATGCAAACTACAAAATCAAGGTATCTAACACTCTCTATTTTAGGAGCACGACGTGAACAAATTAAGCGTTCTATCAACCAACAAGTATTATGGTATTTCCTGCTTCCTCTTATATTAGCGTGTATCAGCGGAGCAGTAGGGATATATGCCATGCAGCTATATTTATATTCAGGAGCGGCACACCTTGAACAGTCCTATCCTCTTTTAATTGCTATGGCTGTTATTGTTGTTCTTGTTATGGTAATTTACGGTGTGGCTGTTGCTCGAACAGCTAATCGTGAAATAGGAAAGCTCAATTACAAGCCCAATTCTTAACAGGCTTATAAATATTATGGGAAAGGAGGCGGACATATTGGCAAAGATAGTTGTGGTTGAAGATGATGTTTATATGCGAGAAGAACTGTTGAACTTATTAGAAAAATCGGGATATGATACGATTGGATTATCGGATTTTGAAAACGCAGTATCAGAAATAGCAGCATATTTTCCCGACTTAATTTTGCTTGACATCAATCTTCCCTTTCGTTCGGGTTTTGAAATATGTAAAGAGTTGAAAGCTAAACAGATTGGTACGGTACTCGTATTGACTGCAAGAGATAAATTGCAGGACGAACTGCACGCATTAGACTTGGGGGCTGATGACTATTTAACAAAACCTTGTAATATGTCACGTTTACTTGCCCGAATTAAAAATCTTCTTCGACGTAAAGAAGAACAGGTACAGCAAGGGTTACTTGATGGAGGTGGTTTTTTACTTGACCCGAATACCTTTACAATTTATGTAGGGAATAGCTCTTACCTTATGCCACCGAACGAAGGAAAAATATTACTTGCTCTCTTGAAAAATAGCCCTAAGATTGTTTCTAAAAAAGAATTATGCATTAGACTATGGGGAACAGAAGAATTTATAGACGAAAATGCATTACAAGTAAATTTTACTCGGCTGCGAAAAACGCTTCGTGAATTTGGTCTTGAAGAACGTATAGAAACAGTGCGCGGTCAAGGCTACCGCTTGAAAGAGCAGGTGCGCTTATGAATAAGTTGAAAATACTTTTAATCTATATTTCCTCTAACCGGGTATGGATTATTACACTTGCCTGTTTGGACTTGTTCTTTATATTTCTTGCTTGGTTGGCTAACCCTGATTATTTTATAAATTATGCTGCATTGATAATTTTTGTGTCATTTGCCGCACTTGCTATTCCTCTTGCTATATCAATCAGAAAACGTAACAAGGCAGACGCTATTTTTCGGCGTTTTCTATTAGAGCCGGACGATACCAACGAATACTTACTGTGTGAAGCTGTTCCCGCTGTAATACGCCCTCTTATCTGTGAATTGGGAAAACATTTGAGGACGCAGCAAGAATATATCAACGAACAGAAAATTACAGTTACAGACTATGAACACTATGTTGAAAATTGGGTGCATGAAATCAAAAAACCACTATCCCTTATGACCTTGCTACTGGATAATCGAAAAGATGAAATGTCCCCTTTGGTTCATACTCGTATGCTTTATGTACGCGACCATACCCGACAGGATATAGAACAAATTCTATACTTTTCAAGGCTTGGGGCTACACATAAGGATTACTCTTTTGAGTCGCTTTCAATTCTTGGAACTTGCCGTGAAGCAGTTGAAGATAATTTAACGCTTCTTGAAGAAGCCGGATTTTCTATTGAATATACCGAAAACGATTATCAAGTGATTTCTGACAAAAAAGGTCTGATGTTCATTTTAGGACAGATAATCAGTAATAGTGTGAAATATGTGGGAAACAACCTTGCCCCACGGCTCATATTTTCCATAGCTGATAGTATGAATAGTGAACAGATTTCTTTATCTATCAAAGACAACGGCACAAGCATACCATTGTCTGACTTACCCTTTGTTTTCGACAAGGGGTTTACCGGAGATACGGGCAGTTACCTTAGTCGTTCTACAGGTATGGGCTTATACCTTGTTCAGAAAATGGCAACTGACTTATTTATCACGGTGGAGCTTAAAAACAATTCATACGGTGGAACAACCGTAACCTTGACGTTTCCAAAAGTGTAACGTCTATTTGGGAGGTAGTGAAATGCAGTTACAGAATGAAATAGTAAAAAAGCACACGCCAATAAAAAGCTTGCTCATTGATTGGTTAATTATATTTGGAACGTATCTTTTTATCCGCATATTCTTTGCCCTCTTTGGGCTTCATCAGAATATTGTCCTCTTGGGCTGTTGCCTTGCGATATTGCCCTATCTTTTTGGGGCGTTATATTTACAGAAATCCCACAAGCAATGTCAATTATGGCTTGCTGCATTGGCTATTTTAATACCGTCGGTCGTTGAAAAAGCAGCAATATATTTATTTGGTGCGTACTTATACAATTTAAGACCGATAAATGTTGTAGGAGTTATGGAAGCGATTAAGAGTAACGCACCATATACAAACTTCATTAAAAATCAATCAGCACAGAATTTAATAAATCTATCATATTTTAATTGGACATATATTCTATGCAGTATAGCTATTTCTGTTTTGGTTATCCTGCTTTTACATAAGACAAAACAAAAAAGTAATAAAGGATAATGAGAAATTTTTGAAATTGACATAGTATAGAACATCTGCCGGACGACGGCAAAGAAAAAAAGCCGTCGCAACGCAGACAGGTTTTCACGCGCCTATTCTATTTCGGCGGCTTTGATTTTCAGAGCCGCCGTTTCTTTTTATCTATCTAAATTCTAACGATAACTCTCCTACTAGATAAAGACATGGCGGTATCAAGGAGGTATCGTCATGTCCTTTTTCCTATGCCCTAATAGACTGTTATCAAAAAAAGCCATTACCCGCCAACGGGTTATTCTGGCTACATAGATGAACTCACAAATCATACATATACTTTTGATAATTCCTTTGCGCCTGTCTGCAATTTGCAGACGGGCGCATTTTGTATTTTATCAAAAAACTTTTTCAAAAAATTTCTAAAACCAACGTCCATTTTGAAGTGCGTTGGTTTGAGGGTTTACGAAAGGGGACATTTCAAACTCCACCGCTTTCGCGGCAGCGAAAGGAGGTGAGAACATGAACGAGCCTATTCGTACCCAATGGCAAATCCGTTGTGCTTTTAACGGCTTTTGCAAACTGGCGTTGAAGCGAGAAGCTATGAATGCCCACAGGGACACAAAGCAGCGACAATTACGCGAGGTTACTTTTTCTGACCTGTCGCCACTGGAAGAAAAACAGCTCTACGTCTGCGACGAGTATTTTGCAGATGATGAAGCAGAACAGTCTTTCGTTGTCGGCGGCAAAGAAATTACTGCGAAGCTGCTTGCCGAAGCCCTGCACAGTTTGCCGGAAGAAAAGCGGGAAACCGTACTGCTGTATTATTTCTTTGACATGAGCGAACGCGAGATTGCAAAGTTTTGTAATCTGTCAAGGACAACGGTACAGTCCCGCCGGACAAGCTCAATGAAGCTGTTAAAACGCTATTTGGAGGAAAAAGCCTATGACTGCACAGATTAGTAAATCAGAACAGGACGAACGCGGCTTGTTGCCTTACCCGGTAATCATAGCCGCTACTAAGGGCGACCCGGAAGCTATGAACATTGTCGTACAGCATTACGAAAGCTACATAGCGTCCCTGTCTATGCGAAAGCTGCGTGATGAGCGCGGAAATATCTATTGGGGCATAGATGAGGATATACGCGACCGCTTGCGTTCGCGTCTTATGCGGGCTGTCCTTTCATTCAAGGTTTGAGATAACCACAAGCAGCGTCCCTCTTTCCGCTGCCTGTTGACTTGACCTTACTTGCTCTTTGACAAAGAAAGCGACGCAAGATAACGGCGACGCAGTATAGGGCAAATCGGATACGTCCTTTTTGCGTTGAGCCATACGGCAGGTGCGCCATGACGCTTTTCTTCTATTGGAGAAAGTCGAGCGACCACCACCACGCCGGGGAACAAGTGTAGCGGCTTGTGGGCGACGACACGCACTAAGGGTAGACAAGCCTTTATAGCCATAGTCCGAGCGTTAAAAGCGTCGCAGGCATTGGGTAGAGCTGCCTTAACGGGCAGGGGTGGAACTCCCGCGAGGTTGTGCTAACAGCCGTCCGATTAAAGCCCCTTTTACTATTCACTTTTCCTAATATTGAAAGGGGGACGATACTATGAGTAACGCCGACGTGCCTATTTGGGAAAAATACACGCTTACGATAGATGAAGCAGCTAAATACTTCCGTATCGGAGAAAACAAGCTGCGTAAATTAGCCGAGGAAAATCCTGCCGCCGGGTGGGTTATTATGAACGGCAACCGTATTCAAATCAAGCGCAAACAGTTTGAAAAAATGATTGATACCATAGACACAATCTGATAGTGAAATTGAGCCTTGAATGTGCTATAATGGGATAAGCATATCAAGGCTCTTTCCGTCTTGGAAAGGAGCATTGAAAAATGTCAAAGAAAAGACGTGACAGCAAAAATCGAGTTTTGCGGTCGGGAGAGAGCCAGAGAAAAGACGGAAGATATGCTTACAAATATATAGATACCTTTGGTAATCCGCAGTTTGTGTATGCGTGGAAGTTAGTACCTACGGACAAGACCCCTGCCGGAAAGCGTGAGGATATATCCCTACGAGAAAAGGTAAAAGAGATACAGAAAGACCTTGACGACGGGATAGACACCATAGGCAAGAAAATGACGGTCTGCCAACTTTATGCAAAGCAGATACGCCACCGGGGAAATGTAAGGTACAATACGAAAAACGGACGCAAGCGGCTGATGAAGCTACTGGAAGAAGATAAACTTGGGGGCTGCCCGATTGACAGCGTGAAGCTGTCCGACGCGAAAGAATGGGCAATCCGCATGAAAGAAAAAGGAATTTCCTATAAGACTATCAGTAATGACAAGCGTTCCTTGAAAGCTGCCTTTTACACAGCGATACAGGACGATTGCATAAGGAAAAATCCTTTTGACTTCCAGTTAAACACTGTCATTGAAGATGATACAGAACCAAAGGTTCCGCTAACACCAGCGCAGGAAGAAAGTTTTTTGTCCTTTGCTCAAAATGACAAAGTTTATCAGAAGTATTATGACGAGCTTATTATTTTGCTTGGGACAGGGCTTCGTATCTCTGAACTTTGCGGGCTGACCGATACTGACATTAACTTTGAGAATAGGATAATCAATGTAGACCACCAACTTTTAAGAAGTGCGGAAACAGGATATTACATTGAAACACCAAAAACGAAAAGCGGTATTCGTCAAATTCCAATGAGCGAAAAAGTATATGAAGCATTTAACCGAGTGCTGAAACGGCGCAGGGGTGCAAAAGCTGTTACTATTGACGGTTACAGCAACTTCCTTTTCCTCAACCGGGACGGCTACCCGAAAACAGCTACCAATTATGACGGTATGTTTAGGGGGCTTGCAAAGAAGTACAACAAGTACCATGAGGAAGCTCTACCGAAAGTAATGACACCGCACACCTTACGTCATACGTTCTGTACCAACATGGCAAATGCCGGAATGAACCCGAAAGCATTACAGTACATTATGGGACATTCCAACATTACTATGACGCTGAACTATTACGCACACGCTACTTTCGACAGCGCAAAAGCTGAAATGCTGCGGATAGCAGCTTAGTAGTAAATCAAGGTTTTACTACTTCTTTACTACTTTTGAAAGCAAAAACCTAAGCGGATATAAAAATATATGTGAGTTTCTTCCGATACGAAAAATGCCGGAAAAGCCTGTAAATACGGGCTATACCGGCATATAAGAACTTCTAAAAAGATAATCAAAATTCATATCTAATTTTTTAATAAAACTTGAAAAAATGTAAAGATTCCTATAAAGAAATGTAATAAAAATTTATACCCCCGCAATAAAAAGGAAAAAGAATTGAATTTAAAAGGTTCTTCTATGATCGAATAAAAATCATAGGAGAACTTTTTTTGCAAAAACAGGATTGCGAGGCAGAAAGGCTACGTTTATAATAAAGAATAGAGAATATAAGGGGAAAAAGAAAGATGGCAGAAGAGTTAAAAACGAGAAGAATAAACCGGGAGGATATGCTGGAGCTGACGCGTCGCATGACAATAAGCCGTAACTGTTTTTCGAGAGTTGCAGGAGCGTATTTTGATGAAGAAGGATATGTGGATGGTACATTTAATATTCATTTCTTGAAATTATCAAAAGCGGATCAGGGAAAAAATTTGAAGCTTGCAAAGGCAATCCCGTTTGCAGATACAAACAGGCAATTAAAAGAATATGTATTTCCGGAGACGGCAAAAAAGCCGGGAAGTATTTGGCAGCTTCTGATGGCATTGAAAGAGTGTGAACTCAAAAATGACGGACTTCTGGAAACATTTTACGAAATCCTGGGAGAGAAGCTTAACCAAAACAGGGAATATGGATTTTATCTGTTTTATGGCTGCTATGATGTGCCGAGAAAAGGCAACGACAAGACAGAACAGTGGGAATCCGAAGAAGTATATCCGTTCCTGACAGGTGTATTTGCGCCGGTCAGTGGAGATTACGAGATGGGCGAGCCGCAGTTTGGCTTTTTATTTCCGGCATTTTCGGACCGGAGTGGAGATCCCGGAGCAATTGCATGGTATGAGAAGAATGCAGACAGACCACATGAGGAATTCTTACAGCTGTTGCAATTAATGTGATTACAGAGTTTGCGCTTGATTCTGACAGAAGATAGAAAAATCAGCAAAAGACAGAAGTATTATTTAAAGGGGGATAAAAGATGTATTATGTACCTGATGGCACACAGATGTGTGGCTATTATGAATGTGAAGAGTGTGGGAATCGTTTCTTATCACTTACGGTAAGACCACAGATGGTCTGTCCGGCATGCGGTGAGCAGCCGGATATGGAGATCGGCCCGGATGAGCCGATGCCTGTAATAGAAGAAACGGCAAAATTATTACAGGTAATCCAGGGCGAAAATGAAGTAGAGAAAATGGATGCTTTGATTTCCCTTGCAGTAACAGGCGGAAATGAAGAGTGGATATAACGAGCATAAAATACAGCAAAATCCTGATAGTTTGCACCCGCTAACGATTAGATAAAAAAGAGGAAAGTAAAAAACCGCATTGCAGCAAGTTTAATCGCTGCTGTAATGCGGTTTTATAATTTTTATAATATTCGGAAAAGTCACCAGTGACAGTATCACGGGTTACAGTTCTTGCACGGCTCATACCCCGAATTGATGAGCTCAGAGCGTTTCCCGGTATATGTTTTCTTATTCTTATCTTTCATCATCTTCACGCTCCGGCAGTCCGGTTTGTGAAATTTGTTCGTGTTCTCGTTAATGATGTAAGTTCCTTTTGCGGAACTCTGTTCGGAACGGCGTGAATCTTTCGCAGAGCTGTCGCCAGTCTCATAATCAATCTTGATTCCCGGCTGTACGTTATACACATATACGCAGTAGGAAATGCCTTTGCCTTTGTCCTCAACAGATTCCGCTTCCATCAGTACACCGTCAGCCAGTAAGTTATCATCCGTATATATCGGCGTTACCCGGTACAGAACGTGGTTGTTTGTCTCTTTTACATAGTCAGCAACCATATTTTCAAAAGGCAGCATGCCATCTACATTCAGATAACGCGTTCCGGTCATGAGATTACTTTCGTTTGCATTTTCTGCGGTGAGCTGATAACCGATCAGATGACAGCGGTTGTAGAGGTATTTGCCGTCTACGTTGTTGTACTTCACTGTGTGCCAGCCGGAAGGTTTGACCATACCGATCCGTCCGCGCTTTTCCGTTGGCATGGTTGCTTTGCAGACATTGGCATAAGCAGTGCGGCAGCGGCCGAGCGCATCTAATTTGCTGTACTTTTCAAAGACTTTTTTCGTCAGGTCCGACTTCTTAAAAAACGGTACATTGTTATGAACCTTGATATAAGGCGAACCAGAGTACTTCGGTATCTTAGAAGTACTTACTGCCGAAGCTTTTGCCTTAGAAGCGGCAGCCTTTGTCTTGCCTGCGGTATCAGAACCGGCAGTATTACCGGCATCCGCCTGTGCAGATGTATCATCCGAACTGTCTTCGGCATTCGTATTTTGATCTTCAGATGAAGCAGATTCCTGCGTAGTTGTTTCTTTAGAAGACGAAGACTGTGAACTGTCCCCGGCATCCGCACAGCCACCGAGCACCAGCACACCGGCAAGTATAATATTTGCAAGTAATAACTTTAATTTTTTCATCTTGTCCATATCTCTCTCGTTATCTTATCGTGTGAAAATCCCTTGAACTCCTTCTGGTCTGCCAGAGTCCAGCCGTGCAGATCAATGTCAAAATAATAATCAGCCGGGTAAACACGATTCCAGTGATACAGAACAATCTCATCCAGTCTCGATTCATCAATCAAATATTGTCCGTTTTCAATAAAACAATAGTCGTTGTCATCTGCCTGGATCAGAAAATTATTTGCCACCTGGATTCGGGATGTATCGTCCGTCTCAAACTGTTCCAGACTGTATTCATTCATCCAGATCCGTTCCGGCATCGTATAGGCAAGAATGTCATGACGCACTTCGCGGTCCTTCGACTGACGACGCCGGTTGAACATCATGCCATTGTTGTCATCAACGCAAATAATAAGTTTCATGTAAGCTCCCCTTTCCCTTACTAATGGTAGTGGTTTTATTATACCACAGATGACGAAACTATGTTCGTATAAATTTTACCAGAAATGAATCGTTTAAAATTAAAAGTTGCACTTGTGCTTTCCGGAAGAAGTCACAACTATGAATCCGAGAGAGTGGCATTTACAGCCGTCAATAAATTACATCAGAAATTCCGGGAGCATCATAAATCCATGTGTTGCCGAGGGCATTCTTGAATTTATTGACAAGATATCAGAAAATGTATAGGACGGAACCGGCTTAAACGATTGTACCGGGATGCATTTCGATATTATTTACTGAGAATATCTACAGTATGCGATCCGGCACCGACAAGCTCCGGACGTTCACATATGGTCAGATGATAACGGATAAATGCTTCAAAGGTGGTTTCATCCATTGCATTTAATACCGGACGCATATAATCCGAAGGACCGTCGGCTGAAATGACCTTAATCCGTTTCAGACCGGCGGCTTTATTATAGGCATCCATATCTTCAAGCCGTACATAATCATAGAGATCTTCCGCTTCCGGCTGTACACGGAAATCTTTGCTGATCTTGCCATTTTCCAGACATTCGAGAATGTGATTCTGCCTGAACCCGTAAGTCAGGATACTGTATTCATTCATGCAGTATGCAACAAGCATGACACCATCATCTTTCAGAACACGTTTCGCTTCTTTCAAAGCCTGTACTTTCTCTTCTGTCGTGAGCAGATGATACATCGGCCCAAAGACAAGCACCATGTCAAATTCTTTGTCCGGGAACCGTGAAAGCTTCAGGGCATTTCCCTGATAAGCTTTGACGGTACTGTTTTTCTGCTTTAAAATCCCAAGATTGTATTTTACAAGCTCGACAGCCGTAACATCGTAGCCTTCTTCGGCGAGTGCGACACTGTAACGTCCGGTTCCTGCGCCGACATCCAATATTTTCGCATGAGGATCATCCGGCAAATAGGCGTGGATATATTTCATGGAAGTTGTAAATTCTACCTGCCCGTGCCGGCTATTCAGACGCTTCTCTTCATTAAATTTATTATAGTATTTTTCTAATTCTGTCATCATAGTAAATAAGGCTCCTTCATAAGTCGCTGAGTTCGTTTAAAAGTATAGCATATTCTGAGGATTTTGAGAGGAAATCACAGAATTTTTACCATTTTCATGGGAGGTTTGAAAAGTTAGATTCGGTATGGTATGCTAGAAAGGTAAAAGATAGAGAACAAGTAAGAATAAAGGAGGAATCTATCACTATGATAAATTGGAAGAACACAGATACCCTGGCTTCTTATCAGGAGCTTGCAAATGTAAAACGTGTGAATCTTGCAGAAGCAATGTCCGGTGAGCAGGGAGCAGAGCGTGTGAAAAATTACAGCGTTTCTATGACAGAGGGACTTGATTATAATTATGCTGCAAAAGAAGTAGATGATACTGTGATCGATGCACTTGCCAAACTGGCAGATGAAGCACAGCTTGTTGATAAATTCGAAGCACTTTACAACGGAGAAGTAATCAATACAGGAGAGAACCGTCTTGTACTTCATCATCTGACACGTGGACAGCTTGGAGCTAAAGTAGTGGCAGACGGTGTAGATAAACGAGCATTCTATGTAGAACAGCAGGAGAAGATTGCTGATTTTGCAAACAAAGTACATGCAGGAGAGATTGTAAACGGAGCCGGCGAGAAGTTTACAACTGTCGTACAGATCGGTATCGGCGGAAGTGATCTAGGACCACGCGCAATGTATCTGGCACTTGAAAACTGGGCAAAGAAAAACGGTCTGTTTAAAATGGAAGCTAAATTTATCAGTAACGTAGACCCGGATGATGCGGCAGCAGTTCTTAATTCCATTGATGTTGCACATTCTATTTTCGTACTGGTATCCAAGTCCGGAACAACATTAGAGACCCTGACCAATGAATCTTTTGTAAAAGATGCATTAAAGAACGCAGGGCTGGATGCAAGTAAGCATATGATCGCTGTAACAAGCGAGACATCACCGCTTGCAAAGAGTGATGATTACCTTGCAGCATTCTTCATGGATGACTATATCGGAGGACGTTATTCTTCTACATCGGCAGTTGGTGGAGCTGTACTTTCACTGGCATTCGGACCGGAAGTATTTGCACAGTTCCTGGAAGGAGCAGCGGCAGCAGACAAATCTGCAACGAACAAAGACGTGCGTAAGAATGCGGCACTTCTGGATGCTATGATCGGAGTATATGAGAGAAACATCCTTGGTTATCCGGCAACAGCAGTACTGCCTTATTCACAGGCTTTAAGCCGTTTTCCGGCACATTTACAGCAGCTGGATATGGAATCCAATGGTAAATCTGTAAACCGTTTCGGAGAGCCGGTAGATTACGTGACAGGACCGGTGATCTTCGGTGAGCCTGGAACAAACGGACAGCATTCTTTCTACCAGCTTCTGCACCAGGGAACAGATATTGTACCGCTTCAGTTTATCGGATTCAAGAACAGCCAGATTGGCACAGATGTTGTGATTCAGGACAGCACAAGCCAGCAGAAATTATGTGCAAACGTTGCAGCACAGATTGTCGCATTTGCATGTGGTAAATCTGACGAAAACCGCAATAAGAACTTCGAAGGCGGACGTCCGTCAAGCATTATCATCGGAGAGAAGCTTGATCCGAAGACATTAGGTGCGCTGCTTGCTCATTATGAGAATAAAGTAATGTTCCAGGGATTTGTATGGAACCTTAACAGTTTTGACCAGGAAGGCGTACAGCTCGGAAAAGTCCTCGCAAAACGTGTACTTGCACACGAGACAGACGGAGCACTGAAAGTATTCAGCGATCTGTTGAATATTTAATATACGAAACAGTTTAAAAAAGGGGTAGTCCGAATAAGGATGCCCTTTTTTAAATATGTGTAAAATTGGATGTAGTAGCCAGATTATGAATAATGATCATGGCATCATAATAAAAGAAAAAAATCCCCACAGCTTGTACCGATTTATTAACAGAATGGATACAGGCTGTGGGGTATTATCGTTATAGAAGTGTTATTAATAAATTATGGCAACTATATTATAAAGTTGTATTATTAAATGACCCAATAGTATTTAGCGCACACAGATATAAACCATATAAGCTGCATACATCAGAAGCATAAGGATACCTTCTTTGCGGTTGATCTGCTGCCTGGTCCATGCAAATGCAAGAACGATCACGCTCATAATAATGAGCAGGATAATGTCGATGACATTTTCCATCAGGAATGAGATCGGGCTGATCACAGTTGCAATTCCGAGTACGAATAAAATATTGAAAATATCTGATCCGATGACATTGCCAAGTGCCATATCAACTTCGCCTTTTTTAGCGGCGACCAGTGAGGTGACAAGTTCCGGAAGACTGGTTCCCATAGCTACGATCGTAAGTCCGATCAGTGTCTGGCTGAGTCCCATGCTGGAAGCAATGGACGATGCACCGTCAACAACGAAATCTCCGCCAAATTTGATTGCGATCATGCCTCCGATAATAAAGATAAGACTCTTCCATGTTGGCAGGATTGCAATATTTTCTTCTACAAATTCAGCCTGTTCTATCTGGCCTGACTGTGCCGGATCCGAGAGAACTGCTGCACGGGCTTTCTTTGCAGACTGGATCATCCAGAGCAGATAGCCGACAAAAAGAACCAGGAAGATAATTCCGTCAATGTGTCCGAGTGTCATGCCGATATAGCCGAGTACAAGCATCAGTGCCGCACAGATGATAGAGAGCGGAAATTCCTTCTTCAGTGTATCCTGGCGGATCGTCAGAGGAGAAAATAATGCGCAGGCGCCACAGACAACCATCAGATTGAAAATGTTCGATCCGATGACATTGCTGACGGCAAGGCTGTTGTTATTTGCAAGTGACGCAGTCACGCTGACTGCACATTCCGGAAGACTGGTTCCCATAGCAACGATCGTCATACCGATGAGCATGGCAGGAACATGGAATTTCTTAGCGACAGAAGAACTTCCTTCGACAAAAAAATCCGCTCCTTTGATAAGTAATACAAATCCAATCACGAGAATCAGAATAGCTTTTAATAATTCCATTTTACGAAATCCTTTCTGAAATTTTTGAATAAATAATGTATTTTATATTTATATAATGATACCCAAATTTGGAAGCCTGAATCCACATGAGATTGCTCATGAGCGGATGAAAGACTTGCTGGACATTACATCTATTCTATTACATACAGACCTAAAATGCAACAGAATTAGAAACCCCTGTTTTTAACAGTTATGTTACTAAAATGAGGTAGAAAAGCCATATATTCTATGGTATCATAAACAAAATATATTTTTCCTTAGAAAGAGAGAATCATTATGCAGGTAGATGAATTTGAAATATCAAAACCAATCGATCTTAAGAAGCTGTTCCGTCTGCTTGCGTAGCTTCTTGAACGGGACATAATAAGCGCAGAAAATAACAATAAAAATATCCCCATTGTGTGTGGTGCCACAATGGGGATATTTTCTATATTTTGTTGTTAAAATAAGGGGGCTTTTTTATACGCTCGGCTCAAGCGCTTCCTCAGATTCAACAGCTTCTGTAGTTTCTGCGATAATTTCTTTTGCAAGTATTCCTTTCTTCTCGCGGATGTGTTTGAAAACTGTTCCGCCTATAAATCCTGCAAGTAAACCGCCTGCTGCTGCAAATGCAAGAGAGATTACAACAGTTCCCGGCGCATTAAATGCAAACGGTGCAAGAAGTCCAGGAATTGGAGAAGCTGTACCAGGCGCATTATTCACAATGTGGAATACCGCCGCTGAGATACCTGCAAGTCCGCCGCCAAAGAAATTCGAACAATAGATAGGAATTGGATTGGCAGTTACGATCGGGGCCTGTGTTAAAGGCTCTAACATAACGCCGATTACGTTACCTCTGTTACCAAGTTTCAATTTGTGGAATATCATACCGTTTGTGAAAGAACCACCAAAGCATGCAACTGCGGCAATACCCATTGGAAGTCCTGTCAGCCCTAACATGGCTGTCAGTGCCATAGAACTTAACGGTGATGTACAGATCATTTTCATAATACCACCGAGCAAGAATCCCATAACGATCGGGGACTGATCGGTTGCTGCTGAAATTGTAAGACCGATTCGTGATAATAAGATGTTCACACCCGGTTCTACACTTACAACGATAATACGTGCGATTGGAGCGACTGCAAGAGCACCAACGATTACGTTCACACCTTCCGGAAGTTTCTTTTCAATAATCGGTGCAACAAATCCTACGATATATCCTGCGATAAATCCAGGAAGGATTCCGTAACCTGCAACGGCTACACCAGCTACTACTCCGTATAACGGGTTAGCTCCCATACAGATTGGAACCATGATTGCCGCTGCAACACCACCCATGCTTCCGGATGTGGTTCCAACCTGTTTTAAAAATGAAATACCAAACAAATCTCCGCTGATATAGCTGTGAATTGCCTCGACAAGGAATGTTGCAACGGCTGCATCTGCCATACCTGACATTGCAAGCGATCCCTTCGGCATCTTAAGACTGAACAGTGAAAACACTGCTAATGTTGCGACCAATAAAGCTACACCTGATAAAACTGTTACCATACGTTACACCTCTCAACTTTCTTTGATTTAAAAATTCTATAAGTCCGTCCGTTTATTGATAGGTATAATATATATGCACGGTTACAAAAAGTTTCAATAGGTGACAATATGCATACAAATAAGCGCGATTATTACAAATTATTGTGCATTTTGACAACGAAAAGCGAGAGAAGTCAGAAAATGACGAATCTTCAAATTACCATGTCTGACAGTTTTTTGACGAATACAATCCATTTCTTTCCGCACCTGTTCAAAATTGTAAAGTGTACTGGAATAATCAACGAAGATCTCGTTTGAGTAATCATCCAGACCGAGATGTGCCAGATTGACAAGACCGTTAAACGCAGTACGGCGGATACGCTGCTCCATGGACTTCGGGTTATCACAGAATTTACTGCACAGTTCGCTGACAGTCATTGTATCCACGCTTTCCGGGTGCATACACATGTATTTGACGATCGTAATAATATCTTTGCTACCGGTATCGCCTATAATTCCGAGACGTGTAAGGATCGTGCGCAGATTTGCTTCAATCTGCTGCTCATTTGCTGACTTGGAAACAGAGGATTTGTTTGTGTCAGGAGTAAAAATATTATGCATCTGCTGAACCATCCGTTTCATGGAAAGACCGTCGCTGACTTTGCGGATGATGGATTCCACTTCTACGCTGTTGATTGGCTTCTGGATGAAAAATTCTACACCGGCTTCATAGGCAGAAGCAATCATATCCTTGGAAGAAACCTGTGACAGCATAATATAGGCTGCGTCCGGAAGAATTTTTTTCGCTTGCTTGATGAAAGAAATGCCGTCCATCTCCGGCATAAGGAAATCGACAAGAACGATGTCCGGGCGCATAACAGGCAGATCTGCCAGTGCCTCTGCTGCGTTTTCCGCACTTCCGCAACAGACACCGAGTCCACGCGTATTTACGATCAGTTTTAAAATGTTTGTAATGTTTTTATCGTCATCTATAAAATAAAAAGACATCATGATTTGATCACCTCAATTTGATTCTTTGGTATGCTTACTGTAAAAGTTGTATTTCCCGGCACGGATGCCAGTTCGATTGAACCGCCGAGACGTTTTTCGACAAGATCTTTCACAAGACCAAGACCGATTCCACGGCTTACTTCCCCGGTTTCAAAATTAATTTTGGTTGAGAAACCGGTATTAAAAATCTCATCTTTGTATTCAACCGGGATTCCCGGACCGTCATCTGTAATTTCGAAAATGACAGCTTCATCCTGGGGAAATATGGAAATCATAAGAGTTACAGTCTGTTCCTGTGCGGCTTCCAGTGCATTGATGAGAAGATTCCGGAAAATGGATAACAGCTCATAATGTTTGGAAGTATAAAAATTTGTTTTGCAGATAAATTTAAAATTCAGTGTCTTATCCATGGAATCAGCAAGTGTAAACATGGAAGTCTTAAGCAGTGTGAAAATCTCTTCCAGATACATGCCGTCCTGTTCGACTTCCTCGTTCAGTGCTTCGGAAATTCCACGCATGATCAGAAGGTATTCTTTCTTGATCTCGTGGATATCTCTTGCAGTTGCCAGAGCGGAAGTAGATAATTCTGCCGGAACATCGGCCTCCGTCAGCTCCTGATATAATTTGTAAGAATGATTCATTGTCTCTTCAATAAGCAAAGTATTTTTCTGCATCCAGACCATTTCCCCATTCAGTTTGGAAATGAGAAGAACGAGGCGCTGATAACGCTCTTCATGTTCCTTTTTCAAAAGGAGCATCCGGTATTTTTCAAAAAGTGTCAGAATCAGCCAGACCACACAGGAGCGGAAAAAAGCTGTCAGGAAAATACCTGTCTGCAGGCGGATATGAAATGCGGAAATATCCAGACGTACAAGCAGTTCCAGAAAGTTTGCCATATAGTCAATTACGGTCAGAACGAGTAGTGTGTGATTTCGGTTCGGAGATTCTGAAAATGCAGTTGTGTCCACATCTTTTCGCTGCGTCAGTCTTCTGAAAAAGCTTTTGCCGGAAGATTTCCATGATGTTATATTTTTAACATATATATATAGAAGAAACCCGTAGCAAAGATAGAATGTCATTTCAGGAAAATACCGGGAAATCGGTGCTGTAGTATCTGTTATGATCCATGCAAGCAGCATACGGAGTGAACAGACGCCGACTGCTGAAAGCACTGTCACCGGAATCAGTGGAAAATCCTGGATCAGAAATGTCATGGCAGACAAAAAAATCACAGCAACAGATAGCTGAAAGTTCCGGGTGAACAAGCTGATGCTAAGCTGTGAGAGAATAATAATGACTGCACTGTAAAAACATGATTTCTTTATCGGTATGTTCATTATAAATTATCCTCAGTGAAAAAATTCTGTTCGCATATCGTGGCGGGTTCCAAAGTTTGTCATTCATATATGAGCAAGCTCATATGGATTTAGACTTTTGAACCCTGGTATCATATCTAGTGTATCTGACAAAATGACGAAAATCAATAGTTATACTATGATTATTTTTGTTATATTTATAATAACATAACAAAATATTTTTTGACAAATATTGGAGGATTATTGTAAACTATAAACAGTTTCCAAAAGACTGCATTACGGATTGGTATGGTAATTGCAGAGGGGTAACAAATCTAATAAGAAAGAAGGAACAACAAATGACAGTACCAGAGAGACTCGAAGCACTTCGCAAACAGATGGAGGAGAAGAAGATTGATGTTTATGTAGTGCCAACCGCTGATTTCCATCAAAGTGAATATGTTGGGGAACATTTCAAGGCGAGAAAGTTCATCACAGGATTTTCTGGTTCCGCAGGGACAGCAGTCATCACAAAGACAGAGGCAAGACTGTGGACAGACGGACGTTATTTCATCCAGGCTGCAAAGCAGCTGGAGGGATCTACAGTGGAACTGATGAAGATGGGAGAACCAGGTGTACCGGAGATGAATGCTTACATCGAGGAAGTATTACAGGCTGGAGAAACACTTGGATTTGACGGAAGAGTAGTATCTGTCGGAGAAGGTCAGGGCTATGCAGACATTGCAGCAAAGAAAGACGCACATGTGAATTATCAGGAAGACCTGATCGATGAGATCTGGAGTGACCGCCCGGCAATGTCAGAAGAACCGGCATTTGATCTGGATGTGAAATATGCAGGAGAGACGGTTGCTGACAAACTTGCAAGAATCCGTAAAGAGATGAAGGATGCAGGAGCGAATACACATGTAATGACAACACTGGATGATATCTGCTGGACACTCAATATCCGTGGAAATGATATTGATTTCTTCCCGATGGTATTATCTTATGCGATCGTTACAATGGACGGCGTAGAGCTTTATATTGATGAACGTAAACTGGATGATGCGCTGAAAGTAAAACTGGCGGCAGATGGTGTGAAACTTCATCCGTACAATGACATTTATGAAGATGTGAAAAAGTTTGCGGAAGATACAGTTGTGATGGTTGATCCAGGCAAACTGAACTATGCAATTTTCAATAATATTCCGGAAAATGTGAAAACAATTGAGCAGAGAAATCCGGCAATTCTTATGAAAGCAATGAAGAACCCGGTAGAGATCAAGAACATCCGCAAAGCCCAGATCAAAGACAGTGTAGCTCATGTCAGATTTATGAAATGGCTGAAAGAGAATGTCGGAAAGATGAAGATCACAGAGATGAGTGCGTCAGACAAGCTGGATGAGTTCCGTGCAGAGATGGGCAATTTCATCCGCCCGAGCTTTGAGCCGATCTCTTCCTTTGGAGAGCATGGAGCAATTGTGCATTATACATCATCTCCGGAGACAGACGTTGAGCTGAAAGAGGGACAGCTGTTCTTAACAGATACAGGCGCCGGATTTTATGAAGGATCTACAGATGTAACAAGAACTTATGCATTAGGCGAAGTGCCGCAGATCATGAAAGACCATTTTACATTGGTTGCGATCAGTAACTTGCAGCTTGGCAATGCAAAATTCTTAGAAGGATCTACAGGTATGGTTCTGGATATCCTTGCAAGAAAGCCTTTCTGGGACAGAGATTTGAACTTCAATCACGGAACAGGACATGGGGTTGGTTATCTGCTTAATATCCACGAAGGACCGACTGGATTCCGCTGGAAATACCGCCCGGGTGAGACTGAGCCGCTTGCAGAAGGCATGATCATCACAGATGAGCCGGGAATCTATATTGAAGGTTCCCACGGTATCCGTCTGGAAAACGAACTTCTGACAAAGAAAGGAACTCTGAACGAATATGGACAGTTCATGTATTTTGAAGCGATTACACTGATTCCGATGGACTTAGATGCCATCAACCCGGATATCATGACAGCAGAAGACAAGAAGCTGCTCAATGATTATCATGCGAGAGTATACGAAGTGATTTCGCCATATCTGAATGACGAAGAGAAAGCATGGCTTGAGAAATACACAAGAGCAATTTAACAGAGATAGAGAGCTTCATGGCTGGCGCTTCCCGTTTCCGGGGGCGCCGGCTTTATTGCTATATATTTTTAAAAAAATTGAAAAAATCACAAAAAAACGCCTCAAAAAAAGTGCATATTTGGTTAATCTGTTTGTTATAGAAGAGCTATAATAAGACCGTAACAAGAAAACCTACTTAACACACCTCTTTGTATTGTAAGACAAAGTCGAAGGATGCTAAGCATATCAGATTTTTGGAGGAAAAGATAAATGAATACTTTAAAAGCTGAAAAAAGAAGCATGGACATCAAGGCAAAGAAATTAAGAAGAGAAGGATTTGTTACGGGCAATGTATTTGGCCGCGAGATGAAAGAATCTGTTCCGGTAAAAATGGACAAAAAAGAAGTAGAAAGCCTTCTGAAGAAGAATAATAAAGGAAGTCAGGTTATGCTTGATGTTGACGGAACAAAACATAACGTACTGATTAAGGATATTCAGTTTGATCCGATTAAAAAACAGATCAACGAAGTAGATTTTCAGGCATTGGTAAGCAACGAAGCAGTTCACTCTGTAGCTGAGATCGTATTGGTTGATGCCGAGAAAGTAACAACAGGTGTATTGGAAGAACATCTGGAAGAAGTAGCATTTAAGGCATTACCGAAAGACCTTGTAGATAAGATTGAAGTCAATGTAGGTGATATGCATGCAGGTGATACAATCAAAGTAAAAGATCTGGATATTGCCAAGAATCCGGAGGTTACATTATCTACGGATCCGGAAGCACTGATCGTAAGTGTAACAGAAGTTCATGCATCAGCAGATGATGAAGAAGCTGAAGACGGAGAAACAGCAGAAGCATAATATAAAATGCCTGGATAGAAAATTTGAGATTGTAAAAAATAAGAAGCACATTCTGACGCGAGAGTTGGAATGTGCTTCTTTATATTACCATACGCCGTATATTTCCGCAGTAAAAAATGAGGGCTTTCATCAACATATTTGCCTTGTAATTCAAAAATGAAGCTCCGAATAAATCGGAGCCCCATTTATCAAAAGTATCATCTTATTTTGTTTTCACAGATTTTGTTTTTGACCAGCCTGAGTAGAACTTGCTGTTTCCGGCTTTCTTGTATGTTCTGACTCTTACATAGTATTTCTGGTTTTTCTTTAAGCTCTTAATTGTCTTAGAAGTAACTTTGTTCTTGGAAACAGTTACTGTCTTGACTTTAGAACCAAAGCCTTTCTTTGTAGAGTACTGGATCTGATATCCTGTAGTCTGTTTGCTCTGTTTCTTCCATGTTGCTTTGAAAGCTTTCTTTGCACGTTTCACAGACTTCAGTGAAGTGCCCTTTGGATTGATAACAAATGATTTTGTGATCTTTCCTGTATATTTGCCTTTGAATGTTACAACAGCTTTTGCTTTTCCGACATTCTTGTTGTCAGAGTAAGAAACTTTGTAATCTGTTCCGGCTTTTAATTTCTTGCCGCCTACAACAGCTTTTACAGCAGGTTTTACAGATTTCCCTGTATAAGTGTATTTTACTTTGCTTAAGGAAACCTGACTTGCTTTTACAGCAGTTTTCTTGTTATCCGGTGTCGGATCTGATTCGTCTCCGGATTTGTACTCGATAACATTGTTGTAGATGGAAAGTGAGCCCATCTTGAATGTTACAGTTCCGTTACTCTCTGTGAAATCAAGCTTCTGAAGCTTGTTATCTTTGTCGATGTAGTATACATTCTTTACAGATTTTCCTTTTGGAAGGATTCTTGTGATTACGAAATCACCGGCTGCCAGTTTAGAAATCTCTGTTCTGTACATATTGAGTGCATCGATATCAAGTACCTGGTAATCTTTACCTTCTAATTCAGGAACTTTGTAGTCTTCTAATACACGGTCGTGGAGGTAGTAGCTTCCTTTTCCGAAGTTCAGTCCTGTTACGGATGTCAGCTCAGAAGTGCCGATCAAAGTAACATCACGGTCGTGTTCTGTTCCCTTATCTACAAGGTAAATACCTCCAACGCTTCCGCAGCTGAAGTGGTTAAATGTATATTTTCCGGCGCCGTATTCGGATTTATCCTTAACAGTTAACGGGAAAGATTCAACGCTGTATTTATCATTGTCTACCTGTACCATGTAGTTGTAATCTTCCATAAGGCTTACGTTAAGATTACCTTCTGCATCGCTGGTGCCTTCTACAGTATCGTATGGGCTTACCAGTTTTACTTTGATGTCAGACATGTTCTTCATATTTCCGTCTTCATCCACGTAGTAAACCGGAAGGCTTACATTTACGCGTGCAGCATCGGAAGGATCAGCAAGCTCTGTCTGTCTCTTAGTCAGATCAAAGCTGCTTTCATTTTCATTGCATTTGTAGCAAAGTGGTTTGTCCCCGGTCTTGGCCAGAGTGATGTAGTGATTTGGCATCTCATATTCAGAGTCTTCCGCATATACGATGTAGTGGTGGTCTTTGAACATTTCTACATCCGGAAGTACGCCGTTGTGAGATTTAACAGTAGTTTCAATGGTCTGTGTTGAGCAGTTGTAGAATACAAATGTGATGTCTTTGTCCAGAGGTGTAGCTTTCTCTGTAGATTCATTGTATTCATTTACTTTCATATCTTTTAATGTTACTTTGTCGGCAGCATAAAGTGTCTTTACTTCTGTGCTGTCGCCACATTCGTCATCAGAGAATTTCTTGCCGGTAGTATTCTGCTTGCCATCGATTCTCTTCAAATCTAAGTAGTTGTAGTTCAGACGTCCTGTGATATCTTCTACATCGTATCCTTTTAAGACTGCCTGCGTTTTGCCGGCTTTGTCCTGCTGGAACTGGAATGGGATACCACCTAGCTCTTTGTACTGTTTGAACAGTGGATTGGAGTCGAAATCAATCTCGTAAGTGTCATTCTCGTCCAGAGTCAGTAGATAGTCTGTATAGCTTTCACCCGTAACAACAACTTCGCCTTCACGGCTTAATACTGTTTTGGATTTGTTTGTATCCAGACGAGTCATCTTGAAGGACAATCCACCCTCTGCGTAATAACCGTTGTCGGAGAGCAGTAAGCTCATCCAGCATGAAGCTGGGATTACGCAGCCTGGATCCTGTGGTTTATCCAGCTTCTTAACTACGATCTTGGAGCAAACCTGCTCGTCAGCGTCAATACCTTCATCGTAATCATAATAAAGTGGAGCCTGATTGTCGTATCTTGCGTAAATACGCATTAATTTATCACTCTTGTAAGCACCAACGATGTTGTGTGTCTGCCAGTATTTGTTATTCACATCAAAACCGAGCTTGTACTGTACTTCGGCTTTCATCTTCACACCGGACAGCTTACCGTCTTTTGTAGTGTAGCGTGTAGAATAGTTTGAACTGTCTAAAAGGGTCTGCATATTGATCAGATCGAATGTCATTCCATCTTCTACCGGAGTACCGTCTTCGTATACAACGTCGATATCAGCAACGTTTACATCCTTATTGTAAGGTACTTTTACCGGATCTTTTGCGCCATATTCCTTAACCGTAAGTTTTCTGACAGGTGTCTTTGTGATGGTCTCGGTTTCATTGTCATAATGTAACAATGTTTTGGAATTCTGGGTTGCAGCTACACGAACGAAACCGTCCTGTGCGTAAGCCAGTTCATAATCAGTCCAGAAATCTTCATCTTCGTAGTCATCGATAGAAACTTTATACGGAACACCGGCTTCCAGTTTTAAGTTGGAAAGTTTACCATCTTTTGTAGTGTAGGAAACAGTATCATTTGCTGCATCATCTGTATTATAGAAAGCAAATACGTGTCCGTCTTCTACTGGCTTTCCATCTGCATATGTAACCTGTAAAGAAGGAATGGTAACTTTTTCTGGTTTTGAATCATCTGCGCCATATTTCTTAACAAGAAGCTGACGGATTGGAGTTCTGGTAACTTTGTTGTTGGTTGTGTCATAGTAGAATAATGTTTTGGAATTTTCATCTACACCGGCACGAACGAAACCGTCCTGTGCGTAAGCCAGTTCATAATCAGCCCAGAAATCTTCATCATCATCAGGGCTGATACCAAATTTATACTGTTCATTTGCAAGAAGTTCAACATTGTAAATCTTACCATTCTTCACAGTATAAGTATCCGGGTAAGAAGATTCACCGGCGAAAGAGACTTCAATAACATGTCCGTTTTCTACAGGTTTACCGTCTGTGTAGTTAACCGGAACAGAAGGAATGGTAACTTTAACCGGATCTTTTGCGTCATCTGCTGCTTTTGCCTGTTTCTTTACAGTTGTTTTTTCTACTGCTTTAGATTTGGCTGCCTTTTTATCAGCAGATTTGTTTTCGACTTTTGCGTCGTCTTTTTGATCTTTCTGATCTTTGTCTTCTGTTACAGTTTCAGCTTTTTTGTCTGTTGCTGATTCTGCTGTGTCCGGGATTGTGATCTTACCGGACTCGTCCTGCTGGTCATCTGTTGCCTCTGTCTGGACTGCTGTGGTATCCACGTCTTTCGCGTATACGAAATTCGTTGGAATCATCGTCAGCGTCATCGCAGAAGAGAGCAGAATTGCGGCAAGTTTTGCAAATCTTTTTTTCATAACTTTCCTTTCCTCTCTTTAAAATTAGTAAAAATTTATAAAAGACCTCTTTTATTATAACTTTCTATAGGTAGATTGTATAATTGGTAATTATAATAAATGAGGGTATTTATAGAATCTATGTATTTGAATATAGGTGACACAGGAAATATAATAGTATCAAAGTGAATGTGCCGGTGAATGAAATGCCGGGGACTACAATGGGAGGAAAAAGAAAATGAAAAAGAAAGTGATCAGTATTTTGCTGGCGGCAGCGCTGATGATCGGTATGACGGGTATACCGGCAAAGTCCGCATCTATTGGAAATCTGTGCGTACAGGCGGCGGATGCGGTGGAACTTAAGAAGCCGCAGATAGAAACGGACACATCGATGGAAGCCGGACAGCGGGTGACGTGGGATACGATTTATTATGGATATTATCCACAGACGGAGATTGTGTCGGAGAAGACGCAGTGTGGTGCGGCGAAGAATCAGAAGTGGAGTAAAGAATCCGATTATGAAGTTAATGATAAAGTATATCAACAACTGCAAGGCGCTAAATATACGAAAAATGGAGATACGGTCATAGATGGTGTAAAATATCGCCGAATCCGAAAGGAAGACAGCACTTTTCCTGCAACAAGCGGACAGGATATCCCACATTATTATTTCTGGGCAAGAAGTGTGACGTATCACTATTTCCGTTATGAACCGATCCGCTGGCGTGTGTTAAATATAGCAGATAAGAATGCACTTCTGCTTGCGGATGTCTCATTGGATGACCAGCTATATAATAGAGAAGCAAAAGATACGACATGGGAACAGTCATCGATCCGGAGCTGGCTGAATGGATATGGAGAGGAAAAAGAGAAGAACTTTAAGGATACAGCTTTCCGGGAAAAAGAGCAGCAAGCGCTTGTAAATACTTCGCTTCAGAATTTGGGAAATTTACATTATGATACGGTCGGCGGATCTGATACGAATGACAGGATTTTTCTGCTTGCGGAAATGGAAGTGTACGGCGGTGCGCAGGCACTGACGCATGGATTTATTTCCAATTATCGTGACGGTGATCCGGGTGCGAGAGATGAGGCGCGTCGCTCCAAGAGCTCCACTTATGCGAAAGCAATGGGCGTGTGGAGCAATTATGAGGATGGATTTATCGGCAACTGTCTCTGGTGGACACGCTCGCCGGGACAGTACCAGAATTATGCGGCATATGTATGCAATTATGGATTTATCCGTAATTATGGGGAATTGGTGGATCGCAATCATATTGGGGTGCGTCCGTCTCTGATCATTGATCTTTCGGATGAGAGCAACTGGTCTTATGGTGGAACCGTTTGCAGTAATGGGGAGCAGAATGTGACAGAAGCTCCGGCATTGAATGTATTTGCAGATCAGAAGATGGATTATGTGGATGAGCCAGATGACGGAAAGAAAGATAATGATAAAAAAGATGACGATAAGAAGGATGATAACAAGAAGGACGATAACACACAGAAGCCGTCAGAGATCAAAGTGAGTTCTGTGAAAGTCACTTCCGCATTGTCGAAGAAAATTGCGGCAGGAAAGAGTGTGCAGTTAAAGACAGCTGTCGCACCGGCGAAAGCAAGCAACAAGGCTGTAACGTGGAAGACAAGTAATAAGAAATATGCGACTGTGAACAGCAAAGGACTTGTGAAAACACTGGCAGCAGGAAAAGGCAAAACGGTAACGATCACGGCGACAGCAAAGGATGGAAGCAAGAAGAAAGCAAGCATCAGACTTTCTATATTAAAAGACCGTGTGAAATCTATTTTCATGAAAGGAACGAAAACACTTGCCCGCGGAAAGAGCAGCAAATTGAAAACGACAGTGAAGACGACCGGAAAGAAAGTAAATAAGACACTTCGCTATACAAGCAGTAACCCGAAGTACATAAAAGTCAGCTCTTCCGGTAAAGTCACGGTGCTGAAAAATGCAAAAAAAGGCGCGAACGTGAAGATCACGGCGATGGCGCTGGATGGAACGAATAAGAAAGCAAGTGTGAAAATTAAGGTAAAATAAAGTAAGTAAGCATTATTAATGGAATAGGGCAAAAATAAGAACATAAGAAATTGGAATGAAAGAAGCGCCTGCTTCGCAGATGTTATGAATCTGTGGAACAGTCGCTTCGTGGTTTAATATTCGGAAAAAGTATAATGTACAAATAAAAATCCCAGCAGGCGTATATCTGCTGGGACTTTTAGAGTTAAGATTCTACCGGAAAATCATAATCAAGAATCTTCTCGATAGAACGATTCGTCTCGTAAAATTCATTTTTCAGATAAGCAAGCCGTTCTTCACCAGATGCTTCCAGATGATAGTAAACACGGATCATCCGCTTTCCGGCAGGCTTCTTATAATCGGAGATATATCCCTTTTCGATAAGTTTGTACAGGGCGGGATAAAGCGATCCTTCCGGAACTGTCAGATAATCGTCCGACAATTCTTTGATCAGTTTGGAAAACTGATATCCGTAGCAGTCTCCCTGTTCTTTTAGAATATGAAGTAAGAGCATCTCTACAGCGCCCTTTTTGAAATTATTCTGTGCCCGCATAATAGTGTCAATCCCTTCCGTTGCTAACTATTATAAAGAATAAACCTTAAGAAAACAACTATTTTTGCAATGTGGATGTTACAAATCTTAATAAAAAATTAAATAAACCTTAAGAAAATTTTCCGGTTGAACTGCATGTAAGTCTCACTGTGCGGGTTACGGTGTCAACTACAGAGTTATTGTAATAATGCTTCGCAGTAGCTGTAGCACTGGCGGTGTTCTTGGATTTGGATGCGGAGCTGTTTACAATTTTCCATCCATCCGCGCTGGATTTGGCAGATACACTAGAGGAAGTACATTTGGAAGTGCCTGATCCATATGTGAATGTACCGGTCACTTTAACATACCATTGTACGGAATTATTGTGGTAGTATCTGGCATATTTTGATTTGGTTACTGTTTTTGAAAATGGTTGAAAATTTTGTGACGCATCATCTTCTATAGTGTAAATTAAATAGTCGCCATTATCTAGATATTCGATTTCGCTAGAAGATGCGGATGCGAATACATTCATTGGAAACAGTATTAAAGAAAAGATAAGAATAAATGTTAATATTTTTTTCATAATAAGTTAACCTCCTTTTATTCGATAGATTCTATAACATGAGTTGGGATTGCTTTTTGGCTTTGAACATATAATTCATGCAAATAAAAGCTGCGCACGCCCGTTACGATAATGACCGCAATGAGAACTGCAACGAACATTCTGCGGATATAGCAGGCAAAACGAAGATTTTTGGTCAGATAAGAAGAATCACAGTTTGAATAATAGTCAGCCACGATTTCTTCGGGATTACCAAGCTCATCACATATTTCAGAATAATTAATTGTAGGATTTTCTTCAGACAGATTGGTCAATGCGGATTTGATATCCTGAAATAACTGCTTTTCCGTTGCTTTATGTATAGGAAGAAAAAGCTTGAGATTCTTATAATATGTTTTACACGCTTTGTTCATTTGTATACCTCCGAATTTGACATAATAATATTTATAAATACATTATATAGTTGATAAAAGAAAAAACAATACATAGAATATCTAAATATATATTGACGGAACAAAAATTGGATGATAATATCAGAATATAGAATGCTGGAAGGAGAAAAATAACGACCAGAGAAGGAGGAATATCTATGAAAGAAAGTCCATTAATACTTTATATTGTTCATTTTATTGTATGTGTTACAGTGATGGTAATGGTATCTCTTGAAATAAGAAAATATGGAACACAGGATATGTTATTATGCGCATTAAAATGGTTTTCACTTACTGCGGTGATAGGTTCGGGGTTCTTTTTGGATGAGAAAATAAAAAAAGTGAAAGAAGAAAGCTGAAAAGAAAAAGAAGAAAGTCGTAATAGCAGGAATTCTGAAAAGCAATGAAACAATCACAGATATTTAATGGACGCGGGAGAGAAAGATTATGAGTAAAAAAGGAAAAGTTATAAGTGCGGTAGTCGTAGTTACTGGATGTCTGGCGCTTGCCGGAAGCGTTGTGCAGAATAATTCCCAGGCAAATGGCAAGGTCTCATTGGAGGGCTTTGGAAAAGTACTGAAAAAAGAATACAAGAATCCAGAAGAGGCTTCCGCAAAAAACTTATATGCGAAGGGAAATTATTCAGAAATTACAAAAACTGATATGGAAAAAGCAATTGCATATTATAAGGCTAAAGGCATGAGCGAAGAAGAAGCAGAAAAAGAAGCTTATAAATATGAAAAAGAAAGCGCAGCATTATGTACAGAGGCAATGAAGGCAGGCTGTAAGGCGACAGACAAAGAAGTGGCAGATTATGTAAGTGATATGCGTGCTGAGTATGAAGGTAAGAAACTGGATGAATCCAGCCAGAAACAAGTTGATGAGATTATTGCACAGTTTGATTCACCGGAAGATTATTGGAAGTATGAGAAGACGGTATATCAGAAACTTCTTCCACAGATCAAATATAGAGAGAAGCTGGAGAAGGAGTATAGCGAGAAGCATGCAGGTGACAGCAAGGCTGATTGGGGAAAATACTTTGACAATTACAGGAAAGAAATTGTGGAAAAAGAAGATTTCAAGCTTATGAAGTAAATATGTATGTTATATCTTAAAGGACGGAGGGATACAAAGAAGTATCCCTTGGAAGAAGTATAAGAGAAAAAGAGATACACAACAAGCCAAGAGCGTATCCCTCAGGGTAAAGAAAAGCTAAAAGGGATACCCCAACAAGGCAGGAGCATATCCCCAGGGCAAAGAAAAGCAACAAGGGAGCTGGACTCCACGGATACACAATATATCCGCGGAGCCCAGCTCCCTTATTTTTTATATATGCTTGAAAATTCATCCTCGGCGGGAGAAGCGAAAAGCAATTCTACTTAAGGAAATACTTCAGGCGTATCCCTACCGCAAAAATTCATTAATAACATGCAGTACGCCATCCTCGTCGTTGGACTTGGTGATGTAATCGGCGCGCTCGCGCACCAGCGGCTGTGCGTTCGCCATGGCAACACCAAGGCCGGCGGTCTCGATCATCGTAATGTCGTTGTAACCGTCACCGCAGCAGATCATCTGATCTGAAGTAAGTCCGATGCTAGATAACAGCTTCAGGAGAGAATGTGCCTTATCCACCTGCGGAGGCATGATTTCTAGGAAGAACGGATCGGAGCAGTAGATGTAGAGGTAAGAGCGGAAATAATCCGTCACTTCCTTCTGCGCTTTTGCAATAATCTCTGGTTCTCCTGTTACAAGAAACTTGTTCGCCGGTTCTTTGATACTTGCCGCAAAATCATCCGTCTCGATGATCGGCATGTGATTGATCCGGGATTCCAGCTCGGTATATTTGTTCGGCTTAATTCCGGAGAGGATATTATCTGCTGTATAAGACAAAATATCCAGCCCGTCATATTTTCTTAAAATCTGCAGAAGAGGTTCTACAATATCTCCCGGAAGAGTCTTATTATAGATCGCCTGCATACTTCTGCAATCGGTAATTCTGGCACCGTTAAAAGAGAGAATATAGCTTCCGTAGTCTTCCAGATGTAGTTGTTTCGCAAGTGGAAGAACTCCCTTGGTCGGACGTCCGCTGGCAAGCACGACTTTCTTGCCCTGCTCCTGAATATCGATCAGAGCTTCCAGAGTAGGTCTGGAGATCTCTTTCTTCGAGTTGGTCAGCGTACCGTCGAGGTCCAGTGCTAATATCTGATATTCCATGGATTCTACACTCCTACAATGCTTCCAGAGCTTCTACCAGTTCAGGAAAATGCATTCCATGAGAAGCTTTGACAAGGACATTGTCTCCCTCTTTCATAATATTTTTCATCTCTGCAAGGAAATCCGCTTTTGTTTCAAACCAGTGTACTTCTGTACCGTCTACGGAAGCACCGTTTGCAATCTCTTTCGCAAGATCTCCGATCGCGCATACAACATCTACACCTTTTTCAGCGGCATATGCGCCTGTCTCGTGGTGCAGTTCTTTTTCATTTGCACCAAGTTCACCCATATTTCCAAGGACAGCAACTTTACGTCCGATCGCCATATCGAGGACATCAATGGATGCCTTTGTAGAAATCGGATTTGCATTGTAGCAGTCATCTAAGATCGTCAGCTTATCGGTAATGATGATGTGGTTTCTTCCCGGAATAGACGGGAGATTCTCGATACCGGCTTTGATTTCTTCATTTGTCAGATCAAGGCTGTATCCGACAGCGGCACCTGCCAGCGCATTGGATACCATGTGGATACCCGGAAGCGGAACAACGCAGTCAAAAGAAGTTCCGTTTGGCATGTGGAGCGTGCATGAAGTTCCTTTAAGTCCGAGCGGTTTAATATCTGTTGCGCGGAAATCACTGTTGTCACCGGTTCCGAAGAATACAGGCTCTACACCTTTGATCGGACCGGATTCACGTAAAATATCATCATCTCCGTTGAAAATGATGGTTCCGCCATTTTTCATATCCTGGATCATCTGGGATTTCTCCTGGAAGATACCTTCTCTTGTCTTGAAAAATTCCAAGTGGGCAACACCGATGTTCGTGATCACACATACATCCGGACTTGCAACAGAAGAAAGTCTGCGCATCTCGCCGAAGTGGTTGACTCCCATTTCCAGAATAGCAACCTGGTTCTCCTCGTTCATTTCAAAAATTGTGATCGGAAGTCCCCATTCGTTATTGAAATTTCCTAATGTCTTATGAACATTGTATTTCTGGGAAAGTACAGATGCGATCATCTCTTTTGTACTTGTCTTTCCGACACTTCCTGTAATTCCGACAACCTTTACATCGAAAGAATCACGGTACAGTTTCGCAATGTCTAAAAGTGCCTGACCGGTTGATTCTACCAGAATATACGGGTAATCGGTTTCGCCCAGATCTTCATGGGAAACGACACACATTGCGCCCTTCTCGATTGTATCCGGGATAAATTTATGTGCATTTACATTTTCCCCGTCAATAGCGACAAAAAGGTAATCTTTCTCGACTTTACGACTGTCGATTACGACACCTGCTACTTCCTGGGAAAGTTTGGATGTATCGCCGTGATAAGTTCCTTTACAGGCCTTGGTGATATTTTCCAAAGTAAGGTTTTTCATAGAATAAATTCCTCCTTATTGGTAGCGTGCTTTGATTGATTCATCAATGATCTGCTCGCACAGATCACCATATTCCAAACCGGCAGCCTTCGCAGCCTTCGGAATCAGACTCGCCGGAGTCATACCCGGAAGTCCGTTCATTTCCAGACAATAGAACTTACCGTCTGTATCGTCAACGATAAAGTCAGCGCGTGCATACACATCCATGCGTAAAGTGCGAAATGCCTTCTCTGCCATGCGCTTCATTTTCTTCTGTGTCTTCTCATCGAGAGAGACCGGAGGGCAGATTTCCTGTGCGCCGCCTGCCTGGTATTTGTTCTCGTAGTTGAACACACCGTCTTTAGGAATGATCTCTACGATCGGAAGTGCTTTGCCGGCGAGAATACCACAGGCAAATTCTCTTCCTTTGATATAAGGTTCAATTACAACTTCTTCTTCCTGATGGACATCAAAAGACTGATGGATCGCATCAAGATATTCTTCTTCGGTGTGAACGATAAATACACCGATGCTGGAACCGCCGGAGCATGGTTTGATAACCAGTGGAAGATAATATCCCAGCTCGTCAAGCGGGGTATCCTTTGTCTGGCGGTTCAGGGAAGTTCCTCGCGGAGTTGCTACACGACTCATTTTAAAGATCTGTTTGGCAACCAGTTTATTCATAGAAAGGGAACAACCCAGAGAATTCGGACCGGTATAACGGATGCCGAGGATATCAAAAGTAGCCTGCAACTTTCCGTTCTCACCGACAGAACCGTGCAGAGCCATAAAAGTAATATCTGCAATACGGCACAGCTCGATGACGTTCGGTCCAAGATAGCAGTCGGACTGATCAGGTCGGGACTTTTTCAAAGCATCGAGATCCGGCATCGTTGTTTTGATACCTTCTGCAATACCAAGTCCGGCGTCCGGAAGATCGAAGACTTCGTCCAGTTTATCCGCATCATAAGGTAGTCCAAAATAAACGTCCAGCAGATAAGCCTGATGCCCACTTTCGCGTAGTGTTTTACAGATTCCTGCTCCGGAAATAAGTGATACATCGCGTTCAGGACTGAGTCCTCCGGCTAATACTATAATTTTCATAAAATAAATTCTCCTTACTTAGTCAGATATGCTCATCTGATCAAGCAGCGATTTTTTTACATCGTATAATTTCTGTGATAAATCCACATGGATACGATGTGGGTAGAAGAGACGTTTGGTCTCATCCCAGAGTGTATCCTTCTCTTGCTTGCAGTAAGCTGCAATCTCCATGACAGAAGGAGAGTTGTAGACACATTCACCATTTATGAAGACTGGAACGAGAATCTCACGCATTGTGTATGTGCCACCCGGAAGCCTGGTCTTCTTCCATGTCTCGATTGGATCAAATAATAACAGATCTTCATTGGTGTCATATTCTTCGCCGGCAAAACAGATCAGATCAGCTTTGAGTTTTCCTGTTTCTTTATCATAGATACGATAAATGGTTTTGTTACCAGGATTTGTGATTTTTTCTGTATTTTCAGAAATCTTAATCTTCGGAATAAATTCTCCGTCCTGATTCTTTATGGCAGCCAGCTTATATACACCGCCGAAAGACGGGCAGTCCTTGGAAGTGATCAGATTTGTACCGACACCCCAGGAATCGATGGCTGCTTTTTGCATCTTCAGATCGTGGAGAAGGAACTCATCCAGATCATTGGATGCGCAGATGGTTGCATCTTCGAATCCGGCAGCATCCAACATCTTGCGTGCTTCTTTAGAAAGGTATGCAAGGTCGCCACTGTCAAGACGGATTCCGTATTTTTTGAGGGGATGACCAGACTCTTTAAATTCCCGGAATACACGAATCGCATTCGGTACACCGGATTTGAGAGTATCATACGTATCGACAAGTAATGTGCAGTTATCCGGATACATTTTCGCATAGTTCTTAAATGCAGTATATTCATCCTTGAAGCTCATGATCCAGCTATGTGCATGTGTACCCATGACCGGAACATCAAAAAGCTGTCCTGCAAGAACATTGGATGTGCCGACGCAGCCGCCGATCATAGCAGCTCTCGCACCATAAAGTCCGGCATCCGGTCCTTGTGCACGTCTCAGACCAAATTCCATAATACCGTCGCCGTCTGCCGCAAAGACAATTCGGGAAGTCTTCGTAGCGATCAGTGACTGGTGATTGATGATGTTCAGGATCGCGGTTTCTACAAGCTGTGCCTCCATGATCGGAGCGATCACTTTTAACAGTGGCTCTTTTGGAAATACAACGGTTCCTTCCGGAATTGCATAGATATCACCACTGAAATGAAAACCGCTTAAGTAGTGCAGAAAATCCTCACTGAAAATGTGCAGACTTCTTAAGTAGTCCACATCCTCGTAAGTAAAATTCAGGTTCTTCACATAATCGATCACCTGCTCTAATCCGGCACATACAGAATATCCGTTGCCGCAAGGATTCTGGCGGAAGAAAACGTCGAAAATAACGGTTTCGTTCTGTTTCTCCTCATAGTATCCCTGCATCATTGTCAGCTCATAAAAGTCCGTCAATAACGTAAGATCTTGTCTGTTCATGGTCCCATTTGTCTCCTTTTTTATAAATTCCGTTCCATTATAGCACTTACAGAGAAAAAAGTAAAAGAAAAAAGAAAAGCCAGGCATTAGAGTAATGCCTGGTTCTTCTTAATGGTATCTTCAATAATCTTCTGACAGTTCTGTGAGAGCTGTTTTTTCTGTTCACGGTCCAGATCTTTTGCATAGATCGGCTTGCCATATTCGATGATGACGTGGGTCTTCTTAATGCGCGGGAACTGTTTCTCGAAAATCGAGATTGTATTATTCATGCTGATCGGTACGATTGGACAACCACTTTTCTCAGCAATTTTAAAAGAGCCGCTGTGGAATGGAAGAACACTTAACTCTTCGCCGGTATTTCTCGTACCTTCCGGGAAAATGCAGATGGAGATTCCGCTTTTTACGTATTCAATTGCTTTGAGGATGGTCTTTAGTCCCTCTTTCGGGTTGTCACGGTCAAGGAAGAGGCAATAAAGGCGCTTCATCCATGTGCGGAGCAGAGGATAGCTCAGCATTTCCTTTTTGGCAATGTATCCGGTGCGGCGTTTGCAGCGGGAGTAAGTCAGAAGAATGTCAAAATAACTTCTGTGATTGCCAATGAAAAGTACCGGCTCATCCGGGATCCTTTCTTCGCCGATTACAGTGATCTCAGTTCCTGCAATCTTAAGCATAAATCGGAATGCAGCCTGCACCATGCGCAGACATTGATAATCGGCAGCTTCCTGATTAAATTTGCTGATGATCCATTCGATACCCAATACCGGGATTCCGAGGATCAGATATAAAAATAAAGTAATGACTACCAAAATAAATCTAAACATTTGTATATCCTTTCTTTGTCTGGGACGCTTAATCAAAGCGTCCATATAATAAGGTAAGTTCACGAAGGGTATCTGCGTATTCCGGTTTCAGATCTTGTGCGCGGAAACGCCAGCTCCAGTTGCCGGCTGCTTTTCCCGGTGTATTCATGCGTCCTTCATCTCCGCAGAATAAAAGATCCTGCAGCGGATAGATTGCATAAGTGGCAATGCTGGAAAGCGCTGCCTTTATCAGCCCATAACCGATATTCTTCTCATCGGTTGTTCCGGTGTAAGCACAGACTTTTTTGCGGCAATGTTCCGGTAATGTCTCGTACCAGGAAAGTGTTGTAGCATTGTCGTGTGTTCCGGTGTAGCAGACGCAGACCGGAGATTCAAAACGGTGCGGCAGATATGCATTTTCGTCGGTAGAATCAAAAGCAAACTGCAGAACCTTCATGCCCGGGAATCCGAAATGTTCACGAAGCGCATTTACCTCATCCGTAATGATACCGAGATCTTCTGCAATGATCGGCAGATCGTCGCCGAGTGCCTGGGAGATCGCATCAAAGAGATCCCAGCCCGGCACCTTCGCCCAGTGTCCGTTGACGGCAGTCGGTTCGCCGTAAGGGATAGACCAGCATGCGTCAAAGCCACGGAAATGGTCGATACGCAGAATGTCCAGATTCTTAAGCTGTGTGCGGATACGCGAGATCCACCAGGAGAAATCGCTGTTCTTATGTGCATCCCATGCATAGAGCGGATTGCCCCAGAGCTGCCCGGTTGCAGAAAAATAATCCGGCGGAACTCCCGCAACAGAGAGCGGATATCCTTTCTCGTCCAGGTGGAATAGTTCTTTGTTTGCCCAGACATCTGCACTGTCCATGGATACGAAGATCGGGATATCGCCGATGATCTGGATGCCTTTCTCATTTGCATATGCTTTCAGTCTGCCCCATTCTGTGAAGAAGATAAACTGCAGAAATTTGTAATATCCGGCTTCTTTCTGCAAAAGCTGTTTTAATTCCTCTTTGTATTCCGGGGATGGGCTGCGGTACATATCCGGCCAGTCCAACCAGCTTCTTCCGTCATTGGCGTCTTTGCAGGCAAGGAAAAGCGCATAATCTTCCAGCCAGAAAGCTTCCTTCTGACAGAAGCGCGCGAAATCCTGCTTTAGCGGATCTCCCCCGTCTCTTTCGTAAAAACGGTTGTATGCAAGGCGGAAAATGCTGTGTTTCCACGGAATGACCGTTCCGTAGTCTACCTGTGCGCTGTCTCCGGCAGGTGCATCTTTCAGTTCATGGTCGAATAAAAGCCCCAGTTCTTTCAAATGATCCGGGCTTATAAGAAGTGGCTGCCCGGCGAAGGCAGAGAAACTCTGATACGGAGAATCTCCGAAACCTGTATGTGTCAGTGGAAGGATCTGCCAGAGTTTCTGTCCGGCGGCTTCCAGAAAATCAACAAAACGGTATGCCGTATGCCCAAGATCTCCGATCCCATATGGAGAAGGAAGTGATGTCGGATGCAGAAGAATACCCGCCTGTCGTCTGTATTGTTTCATAATTAAGTACTCCTTAGTTTGTTTCAATATAATTCAGCTGTTTGTGTGAATGTACAAAAGCACATTTTTATGGCAACACTTTTATAAGTATACACTAAAATTGGTATTTTTCATAGGTTCACTGTGTATGATATTAAAGAGAAATTGCAGGGTGAGTGTATGCGGAAGTGGTTGTTGTGTGCAGGACTTGTTCTCTGTTTGTGGATATTGTGTGGCTGTTCGATCCGGAAAGTGGATGACACGCAGAAAAGAAAAGCCGTATATGAAAATGTCCGGAGAGAGGAAATACCGGAAGAATGTAAGAAATGGATTGAAGAAAAGAAACAGGAACCATTTACCCTGACATACGAAGATCAGGGCAGTCTGTATCTGTTCTGCGGGTATGGAAGAAAAAAGCAGGACGGTTACCGGGTGAAGGTTGTAAAGATAGAAGAAACTTCCAATACAATTTTCTTTCAGACAGAGCTTGTCGGTCCGAAAAGAGGAACCGTAAGAAAAAAGAAGGAGACCTATCCGTACTGCGTGGTGAAAATGAAAGCAGGCGGGAAGATGGTGGTATTTGAATGATACCAGGGGTTCAGGTCTGCAGCCATATGCGCAGCACGGAACAATCCGTGGGTATCATAAATATATGATGGATATTTTTATGGTGCAACAGCAAATAACAGGAAAGTGAGGTTGTCAAAATGGAGCAAAAAGATTATGAAACTCTGACATGCGAGACGCAGGAATTTAGGGGATACAGCCAGGGAAAAACGATTGTAGATCAGTTTTATGTGGATCAGGACTATAACGTGCCGGATGCCAAAAGTGATGTGCAGCGTGTGATCCTGAATGAAGGTACATTGCGCATCGAAGAGCAGAAAATTGTGGACAATTACATACGGATCAGCGGAAAGATACAGTTTCGCATGCTTTATGTGACGGATGACTCTGAGAAACGGCTGTCATCTCTGGAAGGAAGATTCCCATTTGAGGAGCTGGTTTATGCAGAAAAAGTGCCGGAGGGCAGTTTATTTATCAAGAGTTCACAGACGGAACTTACCGTAACGGTGATCCATTCAAGAAAGCTCGGAATCAAAGCACTCGTAGAATTACAGGTTTGTTCGGAACAGCAGAAAGAAGAACATCTGACAAGCGATATTTACAGAGAAGGAAGACGGGGGGAAGAAGGCAGCAAATACGCAGACGGACTGTGCAGAAAGAAGAGACAGGAGACACTTCTGAAAATGCATACGATGAAGCGTGATACATACCGGATCAAAGAAGAAGTACAGATTGGCGGGACAAAAGAAAATATCGGCACATTACTGTGGACCGAAGTCACTCCGGGAAAACTGGACACAAGGATTGGGGAGGAAGTACTTCTGCTGCAGGGTGAAATGCTTGTGTTCTGTTTTTATGAATCGCCGGATGGAAGGCTGGACTGGATAGAGCAGACGGTGGCATATGAAGGAAAGATTCCGTGTTATGGAGCAAAAGATTCCATGTATCATCAATTGTATCCGGTATTTACAGATGTGGCAGTGGAATCGCGCATGGACGAGGAAGGAGAAGTAAGAATTCTTGGTGTGGAAGCAACGCTGGATATGCGGCTGATCGTCTATGAAGAAGTAGAAATGGATGTGCTGGAGGATGCCTATGCGCTGGATGGTGAGTGTGAGATCAAATATAAGGACTGTCCGTGCGAAAAATTACTGATGCAGAATCATACCAAATGTAAAGTGACAGAGAAGCTGACACTTCCGGAGATTAAAGAAGATATTTTACAGATTTGCCACAGCACAGGAAGAGTGGAAGTGGAGAGTACACAGATTACAGAGAAAGGAATCGAAGTGGAAGGTGTATTGCATATCCAGTTTCTTTATATCAAATCAGACGATGAAATCCCGTTTGATGTATGGCAGGGAATGGTTCCGTTTACTGCATTTCTGGAAAGTAATGAGACGAATGATCGGATGCAGGTGGATCTGACGTGGTGCATCGAACAGTTAAATGTCGGATTGCTTGGAAATGCAGAAGTAGAAGTAAAAGCAGTACTTGCATTTCACGGATTTCTGAAAGAAGAAGTGAAAATACGCTGCCCGCAGGAAATGATCTGTCTCCCGTTTGATGCAGAAAAACTGGAAAAACAGCCGGGAATCGTAGGCTACATCGTAAAAGAAGGAGATACACTCTGGGATCTCGCAAAGCGTTACGGCACAACCGGAGAGAGGATTCTCGAGATGAATGACAGTGAAAAGAATGGACTGAAATCTGGGGATAAAATATTGATTTTTAAGGAAAGTTTAAGTATACTGTAGGTAAATTGTATACAAGATACAAGGTACAAGGTAAAAAGTACAAGGAGAACAAAAGATGGACAGATTAGAACTGAAAGCACTTGGAAAAATTAATCTTGGTCTGGATGTGCTGGGAAGACGGGAGAATGGCTACCATGACGTGCGTATGGTTATGCAGACCGTTTATCTCTATGACCGTATTATTATGAAGAAGAGTAAGACACCGGGGATCAGACTTGAGACGAATCTCTATTATCTTCCGGTAAATGAGAATAATCTGGCTTATCAGGCTGCACAGATGCTGATGGACGAATTTCATATAGAAGAAGGTGTTTCCATACAATTGGATAAACACATTCCGGTGGCAGCAGGCATGGCAGGCGGAAGCTCAAATGCGGCAGCAGTTCTTTTTGGAATGAACCGGATGTTTTCACTTGGCCTGAGTCAGAAAGAACTGATGGAACGAGGTGTTAAGCTCGGTGCAGATGTTCCGTACTGTATTATGCGCGGAACCGTGCTGGCAGAAGGAATCGGAGAGATTCTAACGCCATTATCCCCGATGCCGAAATGCTATGTTCTTATTGCAAAACCGGCAATAAGTGTATCGACGAAGATGGTCTATGAGAAACTGGATTCTCACGAAATCGAAGATCATCCGGATATCGACGGTATTTTAGCAGGATTAAAAGCCGGAGATCTGAAGAAAGTTGCAGGCAGCATGGGCAATGTACTGGAGCGTGTAACTGTGGATGCTTATCCGGTGATCGACCAGATTAAGAAAATGATGATAAAAGAGGGCGCGCTGAACGCTATGATGAGCGGAAGCGGACCGACTGTATTTGGAATCTTTGAAGAGAAAGCAACGGCAAGAAAAGCTGCCGATGCGATCCGGGATGCGAGACTGACAAAACAGGTTTATGTGACGAATATACACAATGCAAGGAGAAAAAGATGAAAGAACCGAAATTTAATGTGACAATGAATGAATATCTGCCTCTGCGTGATGTTGTATTTAATACATTAAGACAGGCAATTCTGCGCGGAGAGCTGAAACCGGGCGAGCGTCTGATGGAGATCCAGCTCGCAAATAAGCTTGGCGTCAGCCGTACACCGATCCGTGAGGCGCTTAGAAAGCTGGAGCTGGAAGGTCTGGTAAATATGGTGCCGCGAAAAGGTGCCGAAGTTGCAGACATTACAGAGAAGAGTCTGCGCGATGTACTGGAAGTAAGAAAAGCGCTGGAAGAATTATCCGTACAGCTTGCGTGTGAGAAGATCACAGAGGAAGAGATCGAGGAACTGAAACGGGTAGCAGAGCGATTTAAAGATACACTGGATGATCAGGATGTAACAAAGATCGCGGAAGCGGATGTGGCATTTCACGATGTTATTTATACGGCAACAGATAATCAGAAGCTGATTCTGCTGCTTAACAATCTGCGTGAGCAGATGTATCGTTACCGGGTGGAATATCTGAAAAAAGAAGAAGCATATCCGCAGCTTATCGCAGAGCATGAAGAACTGATCGATAATATTTCAAAGAGAAATAAAGAAGAAGCAACCCGCATCATGTGCGAACATATCGACAATCAGGTTGCAACCGTGATCAATGTTATTCACACAAAAAAAGTTTAAAAGGATTTGAAAATATTTGTATAAATTCCTGTGAAATGTGAAGACTCCCAATAAAAGAAAGGAGTACATAGAACAGGTGAGATATATAAATATAAAAACTTATAGAATTCAGAAGGCAGTCTGTGTTATACTGAGCGTCTGCGCCGCATGTCTTTTGTTTTATGTGTTGTGTGACTGTGAAGAAATCAGGGCGCAGAGAGCAATTGATAAGACGCAGGAAAAACTTGCAAAAGAAGTATTGAGATTTCATGTTCTGGCGAACAGCGACAGCAATGAAGACCAGAAAGTGAAAAGGCAGGTCCGGGATGCCGTGCTTGTATACAGAAGCCGGTTACTGAAAAGCGATGGAAATAAAGATACATCTGCAGATGCTGACAGCATGGAACAGGAAGTATCAAGAGCAGAGGCAGAGCGACTTGTGAGGGAGTATTTGCCGGAATTTGAGCAGGAAGTAAACCGGGTGCTTAAAAAAGCGGGTGTAAATTACCGCGCGAAGGCAGTGCTGGCAGATGTCTATTTCCCGGAGAAATATTATGGAAATATCTGCTTCCCGAAGGGATGGTACCGGGCATTAGAGATAAGACTTGGGAAAGCCACAGGGCATAACTGGTGGTGTGTGTTGTATCCGAGCATGTGTTTTACAGAGGCGGTCTGTGTGACACCGGATGAAAAAGGCAGAGAGAACTTAAGAGAAATGCTGGATGCAGATGCGTATGAACTGGTGACGAAGCCGGAAAAGTTCCGGTTAAAAAGCTATTTTTTCGGTGAGAAGCTGAACCGGTGGCTGGCAGACAGATAGAGGAGGAAATGTCATGACAGAGTTTCTGATTAGACATTTTGTAGAAAATTATGAAGATGTGGAAAAGGTGTCTGTGCGGACAGCATATGGAGTGCTGGCGAGTGTCACGGGCATCTTTTGCAATCTTTTTTTATTCGGACTGAAATGGTGTATCGGATTTTTCCTGCACAGTATTTCCATTATGGCAGATGCATTTAATAACCTGTCGGATGCAGGTTCATCCATCATCAGTCTGGTTGGAGTGAAGATTGCAGAGAGACCGGCAGATGAAGAGCATCCGTTCGGACATGGAAGAGTGGAATATATTGCGGCGCTGGTCGTCGCATTTCTTGTGCTGGAAGTCGGATTTACATTTTTTAAAGATGCCATTTCTAAAATAAGACATCCACAGGAAATGCGATTCCAGTTATTTTCGGTCGTCGTATTGATCCTGTCCGTTGCGGTCAAGTTGTGGATGAGCTATTTTAATAAGAAATTGGGAAAAAGGATAGATTCCAAAGTGATGATGGCGGTGTCGGCAGATGCGATCGGCGATGTCATTACGACATCGGCAACGATATTTTCAGTTGTATTTTTAAAGCTGACCGGGTATAATATCGACGGATTTATAGGTCTGGGTGTATCCCTTGTCGTTATGTGGGCAGGTGTCGGTATCGCAAAAGATACGCTGGAGCCATTGATCGGTCAGGCAGTAGATCCGAAAGTCTATTTACAGATCACGAATTTTGTGGAAAAATATGACGGTGTAGTTGGCAGCCACGATTTGATCGTACATAATTACGGACCGGCAAAGAGTATGGCATCAATCCATGCGGAAGTGCCGAATAATGTGGATATTGAAGAATCTCATGCCGTCATTGACCGGATTGAGCGGGAAGCCATGGAGAAGATGGGACTTTTCCTTGTGATCCATATGGATCCGGTTGAGACAGAAGATAAAAAAGTGCTGGCAATCAAAAAAGATGCCGAAGAGATTATAAAAGAGATGGACAAGCGTGTCAGCATCCATGATTTCAGGGTAGTAGGAGGTAGGGATCATAAGAACCTGATCTTTGATATGGTGATTCCTTACGAATATGATAAAGAGAAACAAAATGACTTAAGAGAAGAGTTTGCTCGCAGACTCCGGGAAAAAAATGACCGGTATCATGCAGTGATCACAATGGAAAGGAGCTATGTGGCAAGTGCAGCAGAATAATCATTATACATTTGACAGCAAGGTGCGGTTCAGCGAAGTCGATCATACCGGCCGTATTACCTTACCGGGGATTATCAACTATTTCCAGGACTGCAGTACATTCCAGTCGGAAAGTATCGGACTTGGCGTGGACTATTTTGCGGAACATAACAGAGCCTGGGTACTAACTTACTGGCAGGTCGTGATCGAAGAATATCCGCGGCTTGCACAGGAGATTAATATAGCGACATGGGCGACAGAATTTAAAAGCATGTTGGGAAAGCGTAATTTCTGCATGACAGATGCAGAAGGAAAGAAACTTGCATATGCCAATTCTGTCTGGGCATATATGGATATGAAAAAAGGACGCCCGGTGCGGCCGTCCGCAGAAGAAGTAGAGCCGTACGGAAGCGGAGAGCCACTGGAGATGGATTATCAGCCAAGGAAGATAAAACTTCCGGAGAGTGCGGTGAAAAAAGAGCCGTTTGCAGTGCGAAAATATCATATCGATACAAACGAACATGTGAATAACTGTCAGTATGTACAGATGGCAATGGAATATATCGAACATACCGGGGATATCAGGCAGGTTCGTGTAGAATATAAAAATTCGGCAGTGTATGGAGATATCATTGTGCCGAAAGTGGCAGCAGAGGAAACAAGAACGGTAGTGGAGCTTTGTGATGAGTCGGATCGGATCTTTGCGACCGTTGAATTCAGCTAATAGGAGAAAAAGATGAATTTACAGAATGAATTAGGAAAAAGAAGAAGTTTAATGGTAGTAAAAATCGTAGATTTCGGTGTATATCTCGGAACAAAAGATGAGAAGGTTCTGCTTCCGAAGAAAGAAGTGCCTGCCGGTATTGAAGTCGGAGATCCGATCGAAGTATTCTTATACAAAGATTCATCCGACCGTATCATTGCAACCACACGCATACCAAAGCTGATGATGGGAGAAGTGAAGGTACTGGAAGTCGCTGACACAGCGAGAATCGGTGCATTTCTGGACTGGGGTCTGGAAAAAGACCTCCTGCTTCCGTTCCGCGAGCAGACAGCAAAAGTCTCCAAGAAAGACAAAGTATTAGTCGCTCTGTATGTGGACAAGAGCGGAAGACTGTGCGCAACGATGAAAGTGTATGATAAGCTCCGCACAGATGCGCCATACGAGAAAGACGCAGAAGTGAAAGGACGCATTTACGAGATCAGTGATAACTTTGGCGCGTTTGTCGCAGTAGATGATAAATATTCTGCGCTGATCCCGAAGAGAGAAGCGTACGGCAATCTGAAAGTCGGCATGGAAGTCGAGTGTCGCGTAACAAAAGTGCACGAAGACGGAAAACTAGATCTAAGTGTCAGAAAGAAAGCGTTTGAGCAGATGGATGATGATGCAGTCATGATTCTGGACTATGTAGAAAAAAATGGTGGAAGTATTCCATTTACTGACAAATCTGATCCTGAAAAAATCAAGGAAACTTTTGGAATTAGTAAAAATGCATTCAAAAGAGCAGTTGGCAGATTATTTAAAGAGCATAAGATACAAATTAAGGAGAATGGAATTGAACTTTCGAAAAAATAGGTTCTTGAAATCCTAAAAAAATAAGGTATAATTAGTAGCGTGAGAAAAAGAAAAGAGCTTATCAAGCGTGAATAATGGAAGGAGAGCAATAGAATGAAAGTACAGAATATCAAAGACATCGACGCATTTTTTAAGACAGTTGACGATTGTTCAGGAAGAGTTGAATTAGTAACAGGAGAAGGAGACAGACTGAACCTGAAATCTAAATTATCTCAGTATGTTTCTATGGCAAACATCTTCTCCGGCGGAGAGATCCCGGAGCTTGAGATCATCGCTTATGAGCCGGAAGATACAGACAGACTGATCAAATTCATGATGAACAACTAATTAGAATCAGGTCGCAAAGAGATATGAGAAGGCAGATGGCAGGATATGCTATCTGCCTTCTTGCGTGTATAGGCTTCAGAGAAAGCTGACGTTACAACGTGCACTAATGTTATGCAGATTATGATTATGAAAAATTTAGTTCGGGATAACAAAAAACGCTATCATGGGTGGAAATGTGGTATAATATTCGAGATACCAGGGGCAAAAGCCTGAAACCACTATGTGCAGGCACATGAGTGGTTTTATGAAACAATTCGTATGGTATCTTAACAAAATGAAGAAATATAAGAATACATAAATTATAAAATAAAAAGGAGTCGGAATAGATTATGAGTTTTGCGCATCTGCATGTCCATACGGAGTTCAGTCTGCTGGATGGTTCCAATAAAATCAAAGAATGTGTTTCCAGAGTGAAGGAACTGGGAATGAACAGTGTGGCGATCACGGATCATGGAGTTATGTTCGGCGTGATCGATTTTTATCGTGCGGCAAAGGCAGCAGGGATCAAGCCAATCCTTGGATGTGAAGTGTATGTTGCGCCCGGCTCCCGTTTTGATAAAGAGGCAGTTGGCAATAATGATGACAGATATTATCATCTCGTACTTCTGGCAGAAAATGAGACCGGTTATTACAACTTAATGAAGATCGTATCCAGAGGATTTACAGAAGGCTACTATTATAAACCGCGTGTCGATATGGAACTATTGGAGCAATACCATGAGGGAATCATTGCTTTGAGTGCTTGCCTTGCAGGGGAAGTGCAGAAGAATATTCTCCGGGGAATGTATGGTGAGGCAAAGGCTGCAGCGTGCCGGTACAAAGATATTTTCGGAGAAGGAAATTTCTTTCTGGAACTGCAGGATCATGGAATGGAGGAGCAGAAACTGGTAAACCAGTCGCTGCTTCGTATGTCGCAGGAGACAGGAATTGAACTGGTGGCAACGAATGATATCCACTATACTTACGCAGACGATGTGAAGCCACATGACATCCTGCTCTGTATCCAGACTGGCAAGAAGTTGGCAGATGAAGACCGTATGCGTTATGAAGGCGGGCAGTATTACATCAAGTCCGAAGAAGAGATGCGAAAATTATTTCCATATGCACAGGAAGCAATTGATAATACACAGAAGATTGCGGACCGTTGCAATGTGGAGATTGTATTTGGTGAGAAGAAGCTGCCGAAATATGATGTGCCAGATGGTTTTACTTCCTGGGAGTATTTGAATAAATTATGTTATGAAGGACTGGAAAGACGGTATCCGGGAGACGATCCGAAGATCCGTGAACGTCTGGAATACGAGCTTAGCGTTATTAAACGTATGGGGTATGTAGATTATTTCTTGATTGTATGGGATTTTATCAAATATGCAAGAGACCACGGCATCAGTGTCGGACCGGGACGAGGTTCGGCAGCCGGAAGTATTGTATCCTACTGTCTAGGTATTACAAGTATTGATCCGCTCCGGTATCAGCTCCTGTTTGAGCGTTTTCTGAATCCGGAACGTGTATCTATGCCGGATATTGACGTGGATTTTTGCTTTGAACGAAGACAGGAAGTCATTGATTATGTTGTGCGGAAATATGGAACTGACCGGGTGGTGCAGATCGTAACGTTCGGTACAATGGCGGCGCGCGGCGTTATCCGTGATGTAGGGCGTGTTATGGACCTTCCGTATGCATTTGTAGATGGAATCGCCAAAATGATCCCGAAAGAACTGAATATTACACTGGGGAAAGCATTACAGTCCAGTCCGGATTTCAAAAAAGCTTACGATAACGATCCGCAGGTAAAAGAGCTGATCGATATGTCCATGCGTCTGGAAGGACTTCCGAGACATACATCCATGCATGCAGCCGGTGTCGTGATCAGTCAGAAAGCAGTAGAAGAATACGTGCCGCTTTCGGTAGGTTCGGATGGTTCGGTTGTCACACAGTTTACAATGACAACGCTGGAAGAGCTGGGACTTCTGAAAATGGATTTCCTCGGTCTCCGGACGCTGACTGTTATTCAGGATGCAGTGCGCCTGGCAGAAAAGAGTTCCGGTAAAGAGATTGACATCAATGCGATTGATTATAACGATAAAAAAGTACTGGATTACATCGGAAGCGGCGAGACAGATGGCATATTCCAGTTGGAAAGTGGCGGTATGAAAGGGTTCATGAAGGAACTGAAACCACAGAATCTGGAAGACATTATCGCCGGTATCTCGCTGTACCGTCCGGGACCGATGGACTTCATTCCACAGTATATTAAGGGAAAGAACCATCCGGAGTTGATCACTTACGACTGCCCGCAGCTGGAGCCGATCCTTGCGCCGACTTACGGCTGTATCGTATATCAGGAACAGGTTATGCAGATCGTACGTGATCTTGCCGGATTTACACTGGGACGAAGCGACCTTCTGCGCCGTGCCATGTCCAAGAAAAAGGGTGACGTGATGCAGAAAGAACGGCAGGCATTTGTCTACGGAGACGAAGAAGGCGGTGTGCCGGGCTGTATCGCAAATGGAATTGACGAGAAGACGGCAAATAAGATCTATGATGAGATGATTGATTTCGCCAAATATGCATTTAACAAGTCACATGCGGCGGCTTACGCAGTTGTATCTTATCAGACAGCCTGGTTAAAATATTATTATCCGGTAGAGTTCATGGCGGCGCTTATGACGTCTATGATCGATAATCCGCCGAAGGTTGCAGAATATATTTATAGCTGTCGTCAAATGGGAATCGAGATCCTGCCACCGGATATCAATGAAGGTGTCGGTAACTTTTCGGTACAGGACGGAAAAATCCGTTATGGCCTTGCGGCGATTAAGAGTATCGGTCGTCCGGTCATTGAATCAATCGTAAGAGAGCGGAATGAACGCGGAAAATTTAAGACACTGAAAGATTTTATCGAGCGCCTTTCCGGAAAAGAAGTGAATAAACGTACGATCGAAAGTTTTATCAAATCCGGTGCATTTGACGGGCTTGGAGGCACGAGAAAACAGTTCATGATCATTTATGTGCAGATTGTGGATCAGGTGAACCAGGAGCGCAAATATTCCATGGCAGGACAGCTTTCGCTGTTTGATATGGTGGACGATGACCAGAAAGCAGAATTTGATATTCCATTGCCGAAGGTCGGAGAATATGAAAAAGAGACAAGGCTTGCATTTGAAAAAGAAGTGCTGGGCGTCTATCTGACTGGACATCCGATGGAAGAATACGAAGAAAAATGGAGAAAGAGTATTTCCAAAACGACGTTGGACTTCCAGCTTGATAAAGAAACCGGTGCAGCGAAAGTGCATGATGGCGCAAAAGAGATCATCGGAGGAATTATCGCGACGCTTGCCATTAAGTATACGAAGACCAATAAAACGATGGCGATCCTGACATTGGAAGATCTGCTCGGAACAGTGGAAGTAGTCGTATTTCCGAGAGATTATGAAAAATACAAAGAATATCTGCAGGAAGAAAATAAAGTATTTATCCGCGGACGCGTATCGGAAGAAGATGACGCACCGAGCAAACTGATCTGCGAATCGGTAGTTCCATTTTCCCAGACACGCAAAGAACTGTGGCTCCAATATGCAGACAAAGATACATTTCTTGCACAGGAACAGATGCTCTATGACCTGATCGGAAACTCTGACGGAAGAGACGAAGTTGTCATTTACTGCAAGAAAGAACGTGTTGTAAAACGGCTTGGAAGGAACCGGAATGTACAGGTTGAAACTGGCTTATTAAGCAGGCTTATGAACTATCTTGGCGACTCCTGCGTGAAAGTAATCGAAAAAAACATTGAAAACATTTGATAATTCATGTAAAATGGTGCACGGATGGATAAATTATATTAAAATAAGTAAGGATAAATGATGGAGGGATGATCATGGCAGACAAAACAATACGTACGATTGGTGTTCTTACCAGTGGTGGAGATGCACCGGGAATGAATGCGGCAATCCGTGCAGTAGTAAGAACAGCATTGGGTAAAGGCCTGAAAGTCAGAGGAATCAGAAAAGGTTATCAGGGTCTTATGAACGAGGAAATTATTGACCTGTCAGCCAGAGACGTATCAGACATTATCGAGCGTGGAGGAACAATTCTCCAGACAGCACGCTGTAAAGAGATGCGTACAGAAGAAGGACAGCAGAAAGCAGCAGCTATCTGCAAAAAATATGGAATTGACGGACTGGTTGTAATCGGTGGAGACGGTTCCTTTGCAGGAGCACAGAAGCTTGCAAACTTAGGAATCAATACGATCGGACTCCCAGGAACAATCGACCTGGATATCGCATGTACCGAGTATACAATCGGATTTGATACAGCAGTTAATACTGCAATGGAAGCAATTGATAAAGTACGTGATACTTCTACTTCCCATGAGAGATGTTCTATTATCGAGGTTATGGGAAGAGATGCCGGATATCTGGCACTCTGGTGCGGTATTGCCAACGGAGCTGAGAAGATCCTGATGCCGGAAGAGCATGACTTTGATGAAGCAGCAATCATCAAAGACATTCAGGAGAGCAGAAAACGTGGCAAGAAGAACTATATCATCATCAATGCAGAAGGTATCGGAGATTCTATCAATATGGCGAAGAGAATCGAAGAAGCAACCGGTATGGAAACAAGAGCAACTGTTCTGGGACACATGCAGCGTGGTGGAAGCCCGACATGTAAAGACAGAGTGTATGCTTCTATTATGGGTTCAAAAGCAGTAGACCTTCTGCTGGAAGGAAAGTCAAACCGTGTCGTTGGTTACAAACATGGTGAGTACATTGATTTCGATATTGATGAAGCACTTGGAATGCATAAGAGTATCCCGCAGTATCAGTATGACATTGCAAAACAGCTTGCGCTGTAAGAGAATGAGATAAGAATGATGACGAAGGATGTATTATTAACAATTTCCGGTCTTCATTATGATGAATTTTCCGGTCGGGAGGATGACAACGAGCCAATCGAAGTCATCACCCCGGCTGCTTATTATCTCAAGAATAATAAGCATTACATTATATATGAAGAAGTTGTGGAAGGTATGCCGGGAAGTATTAAGAACAAGATACGGATATCCGGGGAAGATCAGCTTGAGATATTAAAGAGCGGTCTTTCAGGCACGCATATGGTATTTGAAAAAGACAAGATCCATATGACTCCGTATGAGACGCCGTATGGTGAGCTTCTCCTTGGCATATATACAAAGGATCTGAAAGTAGAAGAATCCGACAACCGGATCAATATCCGGATAAATTATGAGCTGGATATTAATGGCGATAAAGTTGCCGACAGTGAGATTAAGATGTGTGTAAAAGCAAAATAAAAAGGACAGGTCGGTAAAAGCCTGTCCTTTTTATAAAATCATTTTCATTTTACTTGTTTCTCAGTCTTGCGAAGAATCCCTTTTTCTTTTCCGGTGTTTCAAGCGGACCACGAAGTCCTTTGACACCTGTAATGTAAATACCACTGACTGTGGCTTTTACTTCTTTCTTAACAGGGATTGTAGGATAAACCTGAGCATCGCACATCAGAGTCATTACCTTCGGTCCAACCTTTGCTTTAACAACCGGTACTTTGGAACGGCGAAGATACTTCGGCGTGTTCTCCAGTACGATCGGCGGGAAACCTGCATCTTTGAGACGAATACGACCTTTATCAATAACCAGCATGGATACGGTCTGCTTAACAGCATCTAGCTGTTCCTGCTGTTCGGCCTGCTTCTTCTCAGCTTTTTTCCCGAGGAAATATAATGCAATGCATGCAATGATTAAAACGACTAAGATCACTAATAAGACAATCGTTAATTTACTCACAGCGAACCTCCTAAAATCTGTTTTTCACGAAGTACATTGTATCATTCTTTTGACGCAAGTGCAAGAGATTTGAGATTTTAGCAGGGAACTTACACAACAGGGGAGGTGTTTAGAATGTTTATTGCGGCAGGTCATATGATCAGTGAAGCATATTTATGGCTGATGGATCATTTATTTATCATCAATCTCGTATTTTCAATTCTGATTATTTTCTTTCAAAGACGGGATCCGACGACCGTATGGGCATGGCTTCTGCTGCTTTATTTTCTGCCGGGACTTGGATTTATTCTCTACCTTGTATTAGGGCAGAATTTCCATAAAGACCGGATGTTCAAGATGAAAGAAATTGAGGGCGAGATCAAACATGCGGTGCGAAGGCAGGAAGAATCGATCTATCGGCGGAAGTTGAAGCTCCGTGATCCGGAACTGGAGCGTTTTAAGAGTCTGATTCTCTATAATCTGAACGAAGGGGAGGCGGTGCTTACTGATAATAATGATATCCGTGTGTATACAGACGGAAGGGAGAAATTTGATGCACTGTTATCCGAGATGGATCATGCGAGAAATTATATTCATTTGCAGTATTATATCATCAGGAATGATGAACTCTGGCAGGAAATTGAGGAAGTACTTTTAAGAAAAGCCAGACAGGGTGTGGAGATCCGAGTCCTTTTTGACAGTATGGGATGTCGTGGAATGAAGAACAGCGATTGGGATCGCCTGGAAAAAGCCGGCATTCAGGTGGCAGAATTTTTTCCAGCAGTATTAGGAAAACTGCAGCTTCGTGTGAATTACCGAAACCACCGGAAGATTGCAGTGATCGATGGAAGAATCGGCTTTGTCGGCGGATTTAATATTGGAAGAGAGTATCTGGGAAAAGATGAGAAATTCGGATACTGGAGAGATACCCACATTTGTATCGAAGGAGCGGCGGTCACTTCGCTTGCAGTCCGTTTTGCACTGGACTGGAATTATGCAGCGAGAGATAATATTTTTCTGGAGGATCATTTGTTTGAACTGCCGACTTATATCCGGAACGGGCGTGATCCGGTGCAGATCATTTCCAGCGGACCGGACTCGCATAGTCAGGAAATCCGTAACAATTATCTGCGCCTGATCCATATGGCAAGAAAAAATATTTTTATACAGACGCCGTATTTCATACCAGATGATGATATCCGGGACGCGCTTATTATCGCAGCAAAATCCGGAATTGACGTGCGCGTGATGATCCCGTGTAAGCCGGATCACCCATTTGTATACTGGGCGACTTATTCTTACATCGGTGAGATGGTGGAGGCGGGCGTGCGATGTTTTACTTATGACAATGGATTCCTGCACAGCAAATGCCTGTGTATCGACGGCCTTGTCACCTGCATGGGAACTGCCAATATGGATATCCGTAGCTTTGCACTGAATTTTGAAGTAAATGCAGTAATCTATAGTGCAAGGACAACAAAACAGTTGGAAGATGCATTTGAAAATGATATGACAAAAAGCTCTCTTGTGACAAAGAAATCTTACGAGCAGAGAACGCTTTTAATCCGCTTTAAAGAGCAGTTCTGCAGGCTGTTGTCTCCGGTGCTTTAATTCGACAGGATAATGCCTGCCAACATAGCGTGTTCTGTGAAATAAATGTGAAAAGGGTAGGCATAAGGGGGAGAATGTGGTATAACATAATAAGGCTATGGGTTCGCATGTGCGAATGCGTAAATATATTTTCGAGGTGAACTATGAAAAAGAAAGCAGCAGTATTATTAACAGGAATTATGACGGCATCTCTTCTGTTGTCAGGATGTCAGAGCAGTAAAGGAATCGAGAATGACAACTTGAAGATTTCACAATACAAGGGTGTGGAAATTGATGAGGTAGACAAAGCTGACGATGTAACGGATAAGGACGTGACAAGTTTCATTGATTCTGTCCGGGAGTCTAATGCGAAGACAAAGACGATCAAGAATCGTGCAGTTAAGAAAGGTGACACCGTTACAATCGACTTCGTTGGTAAGATGAATGGCAAGAAATTCGACAACGGATCTGCAAATAACCAGAAGTTAAAGATCGGATCTAATACATTTATCGAGGGATTTGAAGACAGTATCATCGGACACAAAGTTGGGGACAAGTTCGTATGGAATGGGAAATTCCCAAAGAACTATTCCGAAGAGCTTGCAGGTAAGAAAGTTAGTTTTACAATTAAGGTAAAAGCAATCACAGAGTCCAAGACACCGGAACTGAACGATGCATTTGTTAAGAAAGTTTCAAGTAAATCCAAGACAGTTGCAGAGTATAAGAAAGAAGTAAAGAAAAAACTGGAGCAGGAAGCACAGGATACATATACAGAATCTGTTGAGAGTGGTGCATGGGAGAAAGTTCTGTCTAATACAAAAGTGAAGAAGTATGACGAGAAAGAACAGAAGAAGATGGAAAACGCATGGATCAGCCAGTACAAACAGTATGCAAAAGCTTACAACATGGATTATAGCAAGTTCCTTGAGCAGCAGATGGGTATGACAGAAGAAGAATTCAACAAACAGGTAAAAGCTGCTGTTAAAGATACGATGAAGCAGAACATGGTAACAGAAGCGATCGCAGACAAAGAGAACATCAAGATGAGCAAGAAAGACTACAATAAAGAGCTGAAAGCAATTGCCAAGAGTTATGGATACAGCTCTAATGTAGATGCGCTCAAGAAAGCATTTGAAGAGCAGGATCTGAAAGATGCGGCACTGAAGAATATGGTAAAAGAATGGCTTGGAAAGAACTGCGTTCAGGTTGCTAAGAAGTCCAGCGATTCAAAGAGCTCCAGTGATTCAAGCAGCTCAAGCAACTAATCGGACAGCTGCATAGAGCAAAATATGAGATTTAATTTCAATAATAAAAACAGCGTCACAGGAATGATTTTTAAATCGTTTCTGTGACGCTGTTTTTATATGATAGAAAATTGCATTTCTTATTATGTAAAACCCTCCGGCGGGATGAGTGATTTACTGATCTCTTAAATACTATAATTTTAACCGGTAAACTTTAACCGGACGCCCCTTAGAAGTAGTTGACCTTGTGTGGGCAATAGTAGCGGCACCGCCATTTTCCAGATTGCGGAGAATGCGGTTTGCATTCCGGACAGTAACGCCCATATGGTCTGCCAGCTCATTTGTTGTAAGTTCGTATGAACCGGTCATTTTGATGATGGAGGTCAGTTTCTGGATCGTTAATGTAGAGAGTTTGCAATTCTCTGCAATTTTAAAGATGTTATCCGGAAGATTTTGCGGAAAACTCGGAAGCTGTGAAGAACCGAGCGGTCCGATGAGCTGATTGGTCTCGTTCATCACAAAACTTCCATCTGTATTCCAGGATTCCCGCAGGGCATTTTCCGCATGCTTTTTCGCATCTGTAATATTTTTTCCGATTCCATAACCAACTGCGGCGGAGATGTCGTAATTTTTTTTCAACATTGCGATAATATATCCAACCTCGAAGTTTTTGGTAATCATGGCAACTACACGGTGAGTGGTATAAATGTAGTAAACGTTGGATTCTTTCTGCAAAATGGCGTCGATCAGAAACTCTTTCTTGATATTCTGAATAGCGTCTTCCAGTATTTGGTCAGTTTTATCAGAAACAGACGGTTCATGCGCAGCAATTGCGATTGCTGCAGGCAGATTCTCGCGGTATTTTTCCAGTCTGATCTGGGACAATAATTCCCTGATCTGGGATTCTAACTGGTCTTTTACAGGATAAAGAAAATAATAAGGAACTCCGTGTTCTTCTAATAAGGGGATTGTACTGCTGTAAGAGCAGAATACCATATCGATTTTATCCTGTTTCCAAAGATCGATAATTTTCAATGCAATATTCATTTCAATCATGGAAAAATCGCCGGTTGTACTTTTATTTGCCCATTGATCCATCGTAAGTGCCAGATTATTTAAATCCAGTTCATGGATGAGATAATCAACAGAAGCATGTTCATAATTGCCCGGTGATTGAATAATCGGAAGCATAAAGTCAAAAATACAGCGCTTTGGATCCAAATCACGTCGTTCAAGAAAAAATTTTACAAGAGCGTGGTAAAAGGAAATCATATCTGCGTGAAAAGATACAACCGGCTTTTTAAATTCTCCTACATGATGTTCGATTGCAGACAGGGCTGTTGTACCACTGACCATAAAACCGTCAGCAATGGTTTCGTATTTTTTATAGATATCTGCGATGTGTTCAAAATTTGTATAATCTGCGATTGTGACATCACATTCTTCTTTGAATTCTTCAAAAGCTTTTTCAACAAAAGGATGAAGATATGTACTCGTTATAATTACAATCTTTGTTTTCATGAAATTCTCCTTTCCTTCGTATATTTTACTGAAAAAATGCACATAATTCAAGGCGAAAAATTGTAAATTATAGCAAAAATCACAAGGAGCTATAGAAAAGTGTTGACTGATATATTGAATACGGCTATGATTATTCCATAAATATTCTATAAGTGTTCTACAAGTATTCCGGAAATATTCTAAATATATTCTACAATTTAAAAATTAGAGTAAAGTACGAAAGAAAGATGCTATTAAGAAGGAGGAGACGATATGAACTATTATGAGAGAGCGAAGGAACTGAGAGAAGAGACCGTTGCTAACCGCCGCTATCTTCATACGAATGCAGAAGTTGGCTTAAATATGCCAAAAGCGCAGGCATTTGTTATGGGAAAATTAAAAGAATATGGCTTAGAGCCAAAAGAATGTGGTCATGGTGTGACGGCAACACTGGGAAAGGGTGGAAAGGTTCTGATGCTTCGGGCAGATATGGATGCACTTCCGATGCCGGAAGAGAGTGGGGAACCGTTTGCATGTCCGTCCGGTCAGGAAGCACATGCGTGCGGACACGATTTCCATGCAGCAATGCTTTTAACAGCGGCAAAGATGCTGAAGGAAAATGAATCTGAATTACAGGGAACAATTAAGTTTATGTTCCAGCCGGCAGAAGAGACTTTTGAAGGAAGCAAAGATATGATTGAGAACGGAATACTAGAGAATCCAAAAGTTGATGCCGCACTTGCCTATCATGTGGCAGCAGGACAGATGCCGGTAGGAATTTTTATGTATAACGATAACGGAACAATGATGTATTCCGTGGATGGATTCAGGATTGATATTAAAGGAAAAGGTTCGCACGGTGCATATCCACAGAATGCCATTGATCCGATCAATATCGGAGTTCACATTTACACAGCTCTGGAAGCAATCATGGCAAGAGAGGTTGATCCGACAAAAGCATGTGTTATGACAGTCGGTAAATTTGAAGGCGGAACAGCTGCAAATATCATCCCGGATACGGCAGTAATTGAAGGAACAATCCGCAGCAATGATAAGCAGGCGAGAGAACTTATGGTACGAAGAATGAAAGAAGCAGCAGTAAAGACAGCAGAAAGTTACGGCGGAACGGCAGAGATTACCATGCTTTCAGAAGTACCACCTCTGATCTGTGATCCGAAATTGACCGATGAGATTGTAGGATATATGAAAGAAATGGATATTCCTGGTTTAACTCCATATCCGGGAATTTCAGCAAGCGCATCGGAAGATTTTGCAACAATTGCGGAGAAGATTCCATCCACATTTATCTATCTGTCAGCAGGATATACAGATGAGAGAGGACAGTATGGTGCACACAATCCGAAAGTGCAGTTCAACGAAGACGTGTGTCCGATCGGTTCAGGATGCCTCGCACATTGTGCAACACAGTGGTTAAAAAATAACAATTAAATATAGAACGACAGCAAAAAAGGAGAAAAGGCCAATGAGCCCTTAATTCCTTTGAAATTATTTAAAAATACTCAGTATACAGTGCTTCTGATTATTGGGTTTATCTGTTATTTTTATCAGACAGCTATGAATGTGTATGCACCGATCGGAGCAATGAAAGTTATGGGTACATCTATCATCATTTACTTTGTAGCATTGACAATTACCGGTATTGCAGAAAGTTACCGATCTGTATCCATTACACCAAGCGCACAGGCAACATTGCAGCCGGAAGATATGGGAGTAGGAAAATCGAATCAGACATACATTAAAAAACCCCTGCATAGATTGTAAAAAACAAACTATGCAGGGGTTTTTATATGAAAGATTACATCGAAGAGCGGGCGGTAGAGATTGCATATTATATCATTGAACATGAAGCAACGGTGCGACAGACAGCAAAACAATTTGTGGTGAGCAAGAGCACGATACATAAAGATGTAACAGACCGTCTCCTGGCGATCAACCCGGCGCTTGCAAAGGAGGCAAGAAAAGTCCTGGACAGAAATAAATCTGAACGGCATATCAGAGGCGGACTGGCTACAAGAGAGAAATATCTGCACCGGCATCTTGAAGAAAAATAATGACTTTTAAATGTCGCGAATCAAATACTATAATAAAGGTCTGAAAATGTGGTAGTAGAGACAGGCGGGAGAATGTGTTCAGGCATTTTCTTCTGCCTGTCTCTGTGATGAAAAAAGATAATAACAGACAAAACAGATTGGCATATATTAAGTCAATAGAAAAATATAAATGACACTTTCAGAGTAAACGGGAATGTGGTACGATAGGTGATGAATTGGAGAAAGTTACAGTAGAATCGAGAGGAAAATATGATTACAAGAAATTTTCGGAGAGAACAGAAGAGAAAGCGCGTAATGGCATATTTTATCAATGCAACGATAGAATTGATGGAAGAGATCGGGATTGAGAATCTGACGATCCGAAAAGTTGCAGAACGTGCCAAATATAACAGCGCAACTTTATACAATTATTTTGACAGCCTGGATGAGCTGGAAATGTTTGCAAGTGTGAAATGTCTGAATGAGTATGTAAAAACATCGCAGATCAAATATTCAGAAGGCAAGAGTATGAGAGAATGGTATCTTGGAGAATGGAGATGTTTTTGCGAGCAGGCATTTCGTCATCCACGCATTTACAATTTCTTATTTTTCAGCCCGCTTGGGGAGACAAATATGACGGAGATATTTCGTCGGTATTATGAAATTTTTTCACAGGAAAAAGTAGAAGAAATAGAAGAATACGAAGAATTTATGGCAAATGGAGATTTTTATAAAAGAAATCAAATGCTTCTGACAAAAGTATTGCAGGAAAAAGAATATAATCTGACAGATAAAGAAATCAGTGAGTTAAATGAGATGAGTATCCTGATTTTCAGAGGAATGCTGGAGACCATGCGCATTGATAAAAACAAACCTACACTTGCGCAGGCTGTTCATCGCACAGTGCAGTATCTGGAGAATACACTGCGGGTATATCATTTGGTATAAAAAGGTTGCAGTTTGTTAAACTTTGTGATAATATACATAAGAATTATTAGAGAGTTATATATAAATGGTTAGAGTTATAAAAATTGGTTAGAAGTTATGAGTAAGATAGATTTTCATTCCCACATTCTGCCGGGAATAGATGATGGAGCCAGGAATTTGGAGACATCGTATAATATGCATCAGATGGCCAGACAACAAGAAGTAGATCTCATGCTGGCGACACCCCATTTTTATGCGTCACAAGACAGAATTGATAACTTTTTAAAGAGGCGTGAAGAAGCTTGGGTTCAGTTCCACGACACTGTCGAAGCGTCGGAAGAGACAGAACCCCGGATTATACTCGGTGCCGAGGTGGCTTTTTTTGACGGAATCAGCCGTGCACGGGATATTGAAAAACTGACCATTCAGGGAACAAATTTAATGTTGCTTGAAATGCCTTTTGAAGTATGGAATAGCCAGCAGATAAAGGAAGTAGAGTATCTGATAAAGGAGCGAAAGTTTCAGATAATAATCGCACATTTAGATCGCTTCCTGTGGATCCCCGGTAATAAAAAGTGGATAAAAGAACTACTGGAACTTCCAGTTTCCATTCAGATCAATGCAGATGCATTTGACAGCTGGATGCACACCAGAAATCTTGTAAAGTTATTTAAAGAAGGAAAAGCACATGTTCTGGGAAGTGATTGCCATGGCGCACATCACAGAGTGCCGAATTTGCAAGATGGTCGTGATATTTTAGAGAAAAAAGCCGGAAAAGAAGTACTGGAACAGATTGACAGACAGGGGGAAAAGCTACTGTCTGCGATTTTGAAATAAAGTCAGTATATTACAGAGAGGAGTATATGTGATATGACAAAGAAGAAAGTGATTGTATGCAGTGTGATATTAGGAGTTATATTAATCGGACTTCTGGCATGTGAAGTCATGTACCCGACAGGCGGGCAGGCAATGATCAAAAATCTGATGGGTTAAGATAAAACGTATAACATTAAATAAGAAGCAAAAGGATAATTACATACAGACATATGAAAGAAGGCTCTTATGAAGAAGCAATACGAAGAACAGGCAGAAAAAAAACGACTGAAAAAGAAAAGTATTATTGCGATTGTGCTTATTATTTTTATGATAGGAGTGATCGCTGGGATTTCCAAAATAGCCGATTCGCGGACGGTGGGTGTACAGAGTACAGATACGGAAAAAGATGAGTCCATTATTTACAAAGGAGAGACGTACGTTCCGAAGAAAAATATTTCTACATATTTGATAGCGGGAATTGATTCTTCAGACAAGATTAAGAAGCTCAAAGAGTATGATGGAACCGGACAATGCGATACACTTGCTTTGGTTGTACAGGATCGGAGTACAGACACTTGTAAGACGTTAACAATTGACCGTAACACGATGACAAATGTAAAAAGCCTGAGTGATAAGGGAGAATATCTCGCTACTACGAAGATTCAACTGTCACTGGCACATGCGATGAGTCTGGATCATAAAAAACGGGCAGAAAATACAGTAGATGCGGTATCAAATCTGTTTGATGGACAGAAGATTGACGGATATGCCATGGTTAATATGGGAGCGATTGTTCCGGTGAATGATATGGTTGGTGGCGTAATTGTGAAAATTACAGACGAATTTCCAGGAAGCAAAACACTTATAAAAGGAAAGACGGTTACTTTAAAAGGAAACGATGCAGAAACATTTGTCCGCGAGCGTAAAGACGTTGGAGACGGACTGAACGACAACCGTATGAAACGGCAGCAGGTATATGAAGTTGCATTTAAACAGGCATTTTATAAGAAATGCAATGAAAATAAAAAGTTTCCACTGGAAGTTTACAATACATTGCAGGATTATATGACGACGAATATTACAGCGCAGCAGTTTTCCAAGCTTGCAGTATTGATGGCGTCTGCCAAAGCTGATACAAAACTGACGGTAAAAGGAAAAGAAGGTTTTGACGATGACGGATGGCAGACATTTACACCAGATAAGGACAGCTTAAAACAGGTTGAACTGGAGCTGTTTTATAAGAAACAAAAATAACGACAGAGTACTGTCGTTGATAAAGGTATGAAAGGTATAATAAGGAGAAGCAACATGAACCAAAAACAATCAAATGATGAATTGGAAATTGATTTGCTGGAAGTGGCAGGGATGCTTTTAGAAAAATGGCATTATTTACTGGTCTGCTTTTTAGCAGGAGCCGTGTTATTTAATGCATTTGCATTTTTCGGCATTAAGCCAACTTATGAATCAACAGCCAAACTTTACATTGTAACAACATCTGAAAACTCCGTGGTGAATTTAAATGATCTGAACCTCGGAACTTCACTGACATCCGACTATGAACAGTTAATGCTCAGCTATCCGGTATTAGATAAGGTAATCAAAAAACTGGATCTGAATACAACATCAGAGAATCTGAAAAAGGCATATACTTTAACTAATCCGGATGATACACGAATCCTGGAGATTAAAGCGACAAGTACAGATCCGGAGAAAGCAAAAGAGTTAGCTGATACGATGGCGGAAGTGGCAATGGATTATCTGCCGGACACAATGAGTGCGATGACACCCAACTTTGCACAGCATGCGAAAGTTGCAGATCATAAGGCGAATCCAAGCTATGGCAAGTATACAATCATGGGTGCATTGTTAGGACTGATAGCCTGTGCAGGTGTACTAATCGCAGGATATCTGATGGATGATACGATCCACTCATCCGAGGATATGGAGAAATATTTTGATCTTGTTCCATTGACTTCTATTCCAGATAGTGATCTGTTTATTGAGAGCGAATCAGATATGAAAAAAACAAGAAAAAGGAGGGGAAGAAGATAATGAAAGAATTAGCAATTAATCTTCCGGAACTTCCATATGCAGTAGAGGAAGCAATGAACCGTCTGCGTATTAATATTAAGTTTTGCGGAAATGATACAAAGAAGATCCTGATGACAAGCTGTCTTCCGAATGAAGGAAAGAGTACAGTAGCAATCTTCTTATGGAAAATGCTTGCAGAAGCCGGATTCCCGACAGCCTTCGTAGATGTAGATCTTCGTAATTCCGTTGTAAGAAAAAGATACGATGTAGATTATAATGAAGAGACAAGTGGTCTGAATCATTATTTGTCTGGAATGGCAGAGTATGAGGATGTAGTATATAAGACAAACATTCCAGATGCATACATGGTACCATGTACACAGCTTTTGGAGAATCCGTCGCCGCTTTTGGAAGATGCACGATTTAAGCAGTTATTAGATAAGCTGGCAGAGGAATATCGTTTCGTAATTATCGATGCACCGCCGCTCGGCAGTGTTGCAGATAGCACATTGATTGCATCTATGTGCGATGGAGCAGTATTGGTTGTCCGTGCAGGAGAAACATCTAAAACATGGATCCGTCAGTCTTTATATGAGATTGAACAGTCCGGTTGTACACTCCTTGGAACAGTACTGAACCGAGTAGATGTAAAAGCAAAAAAATATGGTAAATATGGCAAGTACGGTAAATATGGCTATGGATACGGTTATGGATATGTACAGCAGTCAGAAGATAAATCATCCAAATGATAAGGGGGATAAACAAGTCCACGTGGTTAGGACTGTTTATTATAGAACAATTGAAGTAACAAAGTAAAAAAGGAGTTGAGTCCAATGAAGACATTAAAGAAAACATTGTTTCTCATCTTTACATTGACAATGTTGATGGGAATGACAGCTATGGCTGCTAATTCACCTTCTAAATCAACATTCAAACCAACACTGAAGAAAACATCTACAGTGTACAATGGTAAAACTCAGAAAGCTACTATTGTAGTAAAAGATGGCAAGAAAACATTAAAAGAAGGCGTTGATTACAAAGTATACAATACTTCACACAAAGCTGCCGGAAAACATGTTGTAAAAGTAAAAGGTCTTGGTAAGTATGCTGGACAGACATGGAAAGGTACTTATACAATTAAACAGGCAAAACAGACTGTAAAAGTTTCTAGGAGCTCTTACACAGTAAAAGCTTCTAAAGTTAAAAAAGCAACTCAGTCTACAAGACTGAAAGTAACTAAGAAAGCTGGTAAGACAACCTATAAGAGCAACTATTCTAAGATTAAAGTTAAAAACGGAAAGATCTATGTAAAGAAAGGTGCTAAGAAAGGTACTTACAAGATTACAGTTACTGTAAAAGATACTAACTACAAAACTGTAAAAAAGACAATTAAAGTTAGAGTTAAATAATTTTGTTAGATTAGCGAAAAATTCCCTGACCACGCAGGGAATTTTTTTATTACCTTTCTTATCTCTTGCCAAGGCAACATTTGTAACGTATAATAGAAAATGTCTTTAAATGTATCCTGTGAGGAAAAGAAATATCCTGCAAAGGAGAAAAGAAGATAGAAATGCTATCTAGGAGGAATTCTTGTGAAGAGAGAATTAGTGATTGTAATTGACTTTGGCGGTCAATATAACCAGCTGGTTGCAAGACGTGTCAGAGAATGTAATGTTTACTGCGAGATTTATTCGTACAAGACAGATCTTGAGAAAATCAAAGCAATGAATCCTATGGGAATTATTCTGACTGGTGGACCAAACAGCTGCTATGAAGTCGATTCACCAACATATAAAAAAGAATTATTCGAATTAGGAATCCCGGTTCTTGGACTTTGCTATGGTGCTCAGCTTATGATGCATGTTCTTGGCGGAAAAGTAGAACTTTCCGATGTAAAAGAATATGGAAAGACAGAAGTATTGGTAGATAAGAAAGATTCCAAGATTTTTGAAAATGTATCAGAGAAGACAATCTGCTGGATGAGTCATACAGATTATATTTCAAAACTTGCGCCTGGATTTGAAGTGACAGCGCATACGGCGAATTGTCCGGTGGCAGCAGCAGAAGATGTAGAACATGGTTTATATGCGATTCAGTATCATCCAGAAGTACTTCATTCTGTAGAAGGAACAAAGATGCTATCCAATTTTGTGCTTGGAGTTTGCGGATGTGCAGGTGACTGGAGGATGGATTCATTTGTGGAAGAATCGATCAAACAGATCCGTGAAAAGGTCGGAAACGGCAAAGTGTTATGCGCTTTATCCGGAGGTGTTGATTCTTCAGTAGCAGCTGTATTGCTTTCCAAAGCAGTAGGGGATCAGCTGACATGTGTATTTGTAGATCACGGTCTTTTGAGGAAGAATGAAGGGGATGAAGTTGAAGCTGTATTCGGACCGGAAGGTTCTTATGATCTGAACTTTATTCGTGTGAATGCACAGCAGAGATTTTATAATAAACTTGCCGGAGTAACAGAACCAGAGAAGAAGAGAAAGATCATCGGAGAAGAATTTATCCGTGTATTTGAAGAAGAAGCAAAGAAAATCGGGGCAGTAGATTTCCTTGTGCAGGGAACGATTTATCCGGACGTTGTAGAAAGTGGTCTGGGTGGAGAATCTGCAGTGATTAAGTCTCACCATAATGTTGGTGGACTTCCGGATTATGTAGATTTCAAAGAAATCATCGAGCCACTTCGTGATCTGTTCAAGGATGAAGTACGTAAAGCAGGACTGGAGCTTGGTATTCCGGAGAGATTGGTATTCCGTCAGCCATTCCCGGGACCGGGACTTGGAATCCGTATCATCGGCGAAGTAACGGAAAAGAAAGTTAAGATTGTTCAGGATGCAGATGCTATTTACCGTGAGGAGATGGACAAAGCCGGAATGAACAAGACAGTCGGACAGTATTTTGCAGCACTTACAAATATGCGAAGTGTAGGAGTTATGGGCGATTTTAGAACATATGATTATGCAGTTGCACTCCGTGCGGTTAATACGATCGACTTTATGACAGCAGAAGCAGCCGAAGTTCCTTATGAAGTATTGAATAAGGTAATGAACCGAATTATTAATGAGGTAACAGGTGTCAACAGAGTAATGTATGATCTGACGAGTAAGCCGCCTGGAACGATTGAGTTTGAATAGTTCACGCTGGGCTACAAAGCCCGTAACCACGGGGCTTTGCGGCTTTGGGTGTTTGAAATTGCATTATCATTGCATTTTTATATTTCTTTGTGATACATTGCAGTATGCTGATTACTGGTATAATTAGCAATACTTTGAGAAGCTGACTGGTAGCTGAGAACCCCGGTCAGCTTCTTTGCAATCTCAATATTGGTGTTTGGATACAGATGACCATAAGTTCCTAGTGTCGTCTGTATTTTTTCATGTCCAAGACGCTCTTTAATCAGCAGTGGATTTTCGCCCATGCTGATAAGCAGGGAAGCATGCGAATGTCTCAGGGCATGAATTTTGATTCTGTGAACACCAGCTAAATTTGCCAATTTCTCCAATGCTCTTGGAAGTGTTGTTTTGCTGGTGGGTGTACTGTTATAACTCAGGACGAATCCACAATTTGGTAAAACCTTTGCCTGAACCGCCTTCCATTCTTGTAATTCCTTGATGGTATCAGCATCAATATAAATGGTACGGTTGCTTGCCTGCGTCTTAGGTTCAACGAATTTGTAGTCATTCATTGTTTTATAGTACAGTGTTTTACTAATAATCAGCATACCTGTTTCAAAATCAATATCATCCCACTGTAAGGCGGCAGCCTCTCCAATACGCATTCCAGTCATAAATAAAAGCCAGAACGAGATGAAGAGATAGTGCTCGTAGTAGTCACCTTTGTACAGCAGGGATATTACCTTCTGAAACTCCTCCAAAGTCCAGAAGTCGATCTTTACTTTTTTAGATTTGATATTGCCGATCATGCGGGCAGGATTCTTCTTTGCAAGTCCGAGGATAATCGCCCGGTCAAAAGCTAAACATAACATTCCCTGAACAATGCGTACATAGTTTGGACTGAATTGTTTTGCCAACTTGAGCTGCCAGGTCTGTACATTTATCGCTTCTATTTCGGACACTTTCTTCTTGTAGAAATAGGCAAAGTGTTTTTGAATGGTCGAGTAACGATTCTTGTAGGTACTTTCTTTCACCTGAGTTTTGTACCACGGAAGATAGATTTCTTCAATAAACTTTTTGAAGGTAATGTCTTCCTTCTTATCAGCTAATTCTTCCGTTGATGCAAGAATCAATTTGGAATACTCGGCACGGGCTTCTTTTTTTGTTGAGAATCCGCTGCGGTATTTTTGAATCTGTTTTCCGGTTACAGGATGATATCCGAGATTGGCTCGAAAATAATAAGTGCCGTTTTCTGCTTTTTTAATTGGATCTTTTGCCATGATTTCACTCCTTACTAAAATGCAAAAAGCACGATCATTCTTGCTTATCGGGCAAAGTAATCCCTAATAATTCTTCAACGGCTTCTTTTGGAACCCTGTCTAATTTTCTGGATTGATAATAGGTATGCCCCTTTTCTACCATAAGTTCCTTTGCTTTTTTTATAATATCAGCAGCAAAGGAAGGACCGTAGCCTAATTCAATCAAATCCCTTTTTGTTACAGTTATCATGAATCTCCTTTCCACAGACAGGGAATCAACTTGATACCTGTCTATTATTATATCAAATTTTGAGTAAAAGTTCTCTAATAAAAGCGCTATAAGCTAAAATCCCAAAAGTCTATGTTATTCTTTCAGAAGCCAGTTCCTATGCCCGTTCCGGCCACGTAAAACGGTGTTACTTTGTAACTATTAAGCTGCAGGCGTGCGAAGATGCAAACTATCTGCAGTCACCTATATCAATCTCCCGAAAGATTTCTTTTGTTTTCAAGGTACGGCGAATGGATATATTACCCATTCAATTAAGGAATAGGGGACTTTTCTTTAAGATTGAAAAATTTTGAGAAAAAATGATAAAAATAAAAGCTGCCTTGATTTGGCAGCTACGGAAATCTATTTGCGTTTTAGAGCCAGACGATTCAGCATGGAAATGAGCGCAAGCATATCCTCGTCATCGAGTTGTTTCATCAGATCAGTTGCTTTGTCAATCAGAGGAAGATTGTGCAGCTCTGAATCGAAGAACTGTTGAGGAGTGACTTCCAGATAGTCACAGATATCCAGAAAGCTCTGCATGGTAGGCAGAGAACGTCCGGAAGTGAGGGACTGGATGTAGCTTTTATTTTTGCCAAGATCCAGACTCATCTGATATTCAGATACATTTTTCTTTAAACGCAGTTCGCTGATGCGTTCTCCAATAAAGTTTTTATCCATACATTTACACCTCTCTTCCACATTTTAAACTATTTACTTACAGCAAATTACGGAATAGAATAGAGATATATTTGAAATATAGTGATTATTCCGTAATATAACCGTAATTTACTAAAATGATACAAAAAAGAAATTATGGATGATAGAAAATGGATTTTGGGGTATGATGATAGCAAAGGAAGTGGATGTCTGTGCGGATTATAGGAAATGAGCAGGAAATTGAATGGGCGAAGGAAGCACTGCGGAATCAATGTAACGATTGTCCCTACTTGGACTGCTGTAATGAAAAGGCGAAAGAGGAGTCAAAGCAGTGTGGAACGGTTCGGTTTGGCTGCCGGGAGTATCTGAAAGAGAAGATTGAATTCGTAGTAGAAAAATAGATGTAGTATTTTGAACAAATATAAACACCATATATAGTATAAGCCTGAATTGACATGAGGAATATCTTGTGCTAGTATACTGATATAGTTTATTTTATGCACACCCTTTTGGGGAGTTTCGGGATTCATAAGAATCTCCAAACTTACAGGAAACAGCAGGAGCTGATTCCTGGCATAAGTAGTTTATGTTTGTAGTGAGTGTCACGGTATGCCTTTTTTGGCTACGTGGCACTTTTGTTTTTTCAGGAAGAAACCAGACTTTTAAGAATGAACAGAGAAAAGACTCTCTTTTCATTCTTTTTTTGTGCTTACATTTAGGTTTCGGCATAGTTGCATGCCACAACCAGCTTTAGCTGTTGATGGATAAATATTATTTTAAGAAAGGTGGATAAGAACATGAATGAAGCAAGAGTGTATGCAGATGGATTTGAGAGATCCTTTGCAGAAGTAAAAGATCTGCTGGAGTTTCTGGCAGAGAGAGGAAGAAATGCCAAATGGATCAGAAAGCCAACAAATACGTTACGGCTGGCACCACTGGAAAAGGAGGCTCAAAATCTGGATGCGGCAGATGCATCCATGGAAGAAATTTTGGAGGATACAGAGAAGAATACGCAGCTTGTACTGAAAATGAGAGGAGAATCCTATCCGGTACGTGACTGTGCCATCCGCACCATTTTAAGCCGCGCAGGTGTCAATGGAGACGGGCTTCGCAAGCTGGATAAGGCAACATATGCGAAGGTAGTCAATTACTGCCTGCGGGTTGCAAAAGGGGATGCCCTGATTAAGATTGCGGACGGAAAGGTTTCCGCAGTACATGGCGGGGATAAACATGATTATTGCATCCTTGATATGAAAGCCATGTTTGAGACAACCTGCGAATATCTGAATCTGAATTTCAAAGGCAGTGTTTACATGGAGGGCTCTGGTATCTATGACCATTCCATTGTATCTGCCATGTGGAAGCTCGGAGGAAGTCAGGAACTTCTGGATACTTACCGAAAAGCACTGGATGCACACGGAATGGATGAGAAGATCCTGTCACCGGCACTTCGTTTTACCACATCTGACGTGGCAGCGAGCGGTGCAAATCTGTATCCGATGCTTTTGACAGACAGACCAAACGGCGTTATCAGTCTGGGAAGTCCAATCAAGCTGGCTCACGATAAAGGGGCAACGATTCTGGACTTCCGGAAAAATCTGGAGCAGGTATGCGCCCGCTATGTGGATGCGATGAAGAATCTTACTCAGCTTATGGACATTGAGATTCGTAATCCGGTGAACTGCCTGAAGCTGCTGATGAAGGAACTTGGCATTAAACAGAAGATCCGGAATGAGGTGGTGGAGCTATTTGTATCCCAGAACGGGGAAGGTGTCTGTACGGCACATGATCTTTATTATGCCATGAATGAAGCGTCCTTTTTTGCAGCCTGTGAAGGAATGTCCGGACAGGGCATCCTGAAGCTGGAGGAGGATATTACGAAGGCGCTTATAAAAGACTGGAAAAAATATGACGTTTATGGAGCAGTCAAATGTTAGGAGGAATTGGAATGAATAACAAAGCAGAGTATACACCGGAAAAGGTTGTGGATATCAGTAACCTGTCAAGAGAAGACTGGTTGGAATACCGCAAAAAAGGAATCGGCGGCAGTGATGTAGCGGCAATCATGGGGATCTCTCCATTTGCCACTATCCGGGATCTGTTTTACAACAAAACAGGTGTGCAGCCGGTCATTCAGGAGGAAGAGGAAAGCAACTGGGTTGCCAAGGAAGTTGGACACCGGCTGGAAGATCTGGTGGCAGAAATCTTTTCCAAAAAGACCGGGCTGGAAGTATTCCCGGTACGTATCATGTTCCGGCATCCGTTATATCCGTTCATGCTTGCAGACGTGGACTACTTTGTTCGTATGCCGGATGGGAAATTTGCGATTCTGGAATGTAAAACCTGCAATTATAATGCGAAAGATAAGTGGGCTGATGATGGTATTCCAGCTCATTATGTGCTGCAGGTAAGGCATTATCTGTCTGTGATGAATATGCAGAAAGCCTTTATCGCATGCCTGTATGGAAATAACGAGAATGAGTTTGTGTATCGCACCATTGAGCGTGATCTGATTGAGGAAGAAGACATCATTGATCAGGAAACGTATTTCTGGCAGGAACATGTATTGAAAAATGTAGTACCGCCGCATAACGGGAAGTCCGATCTGGTTCTGGCAAATATCCGTAATTATGGTGGTTTTGCAGACAAATCTATTCCGGAAATTGTGCTTTCCGGTCTGGAATCAAAAAATCTTGAGAAGTATCTTACCCTTTCGGAGGAAAAGTCACAGTTGGAAAAACGGAAAAAGGAAATCGAAGCAGAACAGCGGGCAATCAGTGTTCCTTTTGTGGAACAGCTGGGGCAGGGCTGCAAGGCAGTGCTGGAGGACGGTACGAACCGTTACCGTATTACCTATAATCCGACCAGACGTACTTCGGTTGGGAAAGACCAGATGGAGAAGCTGAAAAACCAGCATCCGGATATCTATGAGGAATATACAAAAACAACGGAGAGCCGTACTTTCCGAATTAAGAAGGAGGCGGCGTAATGAGAAAACCAAATGAACCGATGCGGATAAAAAGCTGGAGGGATATAAACAATGAGGTGCAGATTTAAACATAAGATTTTCCAGAATGAGGAGAATGGGTATACGATTGCCATATTCACCACACAGGATACGTCTGTCCCCCTGTCAGCCAGAGACAAATATCTGGCATCCCGGAATATCATCGGCTTCTCAGCGATTGGATTCGGTCTTCCGCTTACAGACGAGATTGAGCTTGAGATGGAAGGCAGATGGGAGAGCGGAGAGCATGGAACTCAGTATCAGGTGGAAAATTTCATGGAGGTTGTACCACGGACAAAGGAGGGTATCTTAGGATACCTTTCTTCCGGTGCAGTCAAAGGTATCGGTCTCAAGATGGCAGATACTATTTTCCGGAAGTTTGGACTTCAGACACTGGAAATCATGGAAAACAACCCGCAGGAACTCTTGAAGATCCGTGGAATTTCCGAGAAGAAGCTGGCTGCTATTGTGGAGTCCTATGGAAAAAACCAGGTGTTCCGGGAACTGATGACGTTTCTGGCGCCTTTTAAGGTAACACCCAAAAAAGTGAATATGATTCTGAAGAAATTCGGAAATGAATCGGTGGATATTATCCGGCACCGCCCTTACATGCTGAGTGCAGTCAAAGGCTTCGGGTTTCTGACTGTGGATGCGATCGGAAGACAGTGCTGCTGTGCACTCAATGATCCCATGCGGATATCCGGGTGCATCGGACATATCATGAATCAGGCAATGAAAGAAGGACATCTATTTAAACAGCGTCAGGAGGTTATCAGGGAAGCACTGGAAATGCTGAACCGGGATCTGCAGGTCATGGCAGTATCGGAGCAGGATGTCAGTCAGGTGCTTTACCGGCTGGTGCTGCAAAAAAGCATTGTTGTGGAGGAAGAACGGATCTATTCTATCCGGCAGTATGAAGAAGAAACACAGACCGCTTCCATGATAGCCAGACGGCTTTTGGAGAAGCCGGTTTTGCTGTCCATTGAACCGAAGCTGGAAAAGGCACAGAAGACACTGGGGATCACGCTGTCAGAAACACAGAAACAGGCAGTGCGGATGGTGTTTGCACATCCCATCAGTATTATTACCGGAGGTCCCGGAACCGGAAAGACAACGGTTCTCAAGGTGATTCTCTATATCCATCAGGCGTTATGCAAGTCAGAGGTACAGCTTATGGCTCCGACCGGACGTGCGGCAAGACGTATGGTGGAGAGTACCGGATGTGAAAATGCATCCACGATGCATCTGGCCCTGGGGCTTTTGGGAGATGATACGGATTTTGAACCGGATTTTGAGTACCTGTCTGCCGGATTTCTAAATGTAGATGAGGTGTCCATGGTGGACATGCATCTTGCCTATGAATTTTTCCGGCGGGTTAGCAGACATGCCAGAGTCCTTTTAGTCGGGGATAAGAACCAGCTCCCATCCGTAGGAGCCGGGGATGTATTCCGGCAACTGATTGCCTGCGGGCTGATTCCGGTCACGGTACTGGATCTGGTTTACCGGCAGGGGGCTTTGAGCAGAATCCCTTATAATGCAAAACTGATGCAGGAGAATAAGACTAATCTGAGCTTTGGAGAGGATTTTCAGTTCATTGCCTGCAAAGGAGCAGATGAGGCGGCAGAGATTGTCCGGAGGATTTATCTGGACGAGATTGCAAAAAACGGTATGGATCAGGTACAGATCCTGACTCCTTACCGGAAACGCAGTGCTGCCGGAGTGGATGAATTGAACAAATCTCTGGAGGATTTTGTAAATCCGCCAATCGCAGGGAAGAAGGAACTGCATATCGGCAGTCAGGTGTTCCGGGTTGGCGATAAGATTTTACAGAATAAAAATACCGAGATGGCGAGTAACGGCGATCTGGGCAGGATACTGGACTGTATCACGGATGAGGATGGAAATGCCAGGGCAGTGATCGGATTCCCGGATGGGCGGCAAGTGCAATATGAAGCTGACCAGATGGAAATGATCGAACATGCCAACGCAACAACCATCCATAAGGCACAGGGTTCTGAATGTCCGGTTGTCATCATCCCTTGGGTAAAAGCCTTTTATATGATGCTGAAGCGCAATATTCTCTATACCGGGGTGACCAGAGCGAAAAGCAAGGTTTATCTGGTAGGGGAATGGGCTGCAGTCTGTCAGGCAATCCATACGGATGACAGCGGGACAAGGAACACCATTCTGAGTGAGCGGATCGTACAGTATTACGATCAGTATCAGAGTGAACAGAAACTGGAAATGGAGCAGTTAAAACTTGTTGTTTAAAAATATTTTTCAACTTTTGAAATAAGCGGACTATTACTCTTATATAGGGGAACGTCTGCTTTTCTAAATGAAAGGAGCAGAGAATGAAAGAATTATTGTATAAGAAATCAGAGGCAGTTGCCGCTTTAAACCGTGTGGATGGCTTCCATCCGATGGAACTGGCAAGAAAGATTGGAGAAGAAGGGCAGGAGGAGCAGCTTTATCTGGATGTGAAATACCGGAAGCTCTGGTTTCGTCTGGTCAATCCGGCAGGAAAGATTATCAGCCGGATTATCACTTTCACAGAGAACATGGCAGTTGTGGAAGCACGTATCTATTTGGATAAATGTGATCAGGAAGACAATTATGTAGCCAATTCCTTTTCGCAGAAATTCCGGAGCGATGATCCGAAGTTTGGAGACAAATTTTTGGAAATGGCGGAAACAGCAGCTGTAGGAAGGGCATTATCGGATGCCGGATATGGTGTGCAGTTTGCGGATGTGGGAGAGGAAAATGATCCTGCACAGGTAGATGCCGGAATTCCATATCAGAACCCACAGATGCCAGATACAGGTGTTATGGAAAATGCTGCCATGCCGGATTCGGGTGTCATGCCAAATGCCCCTATGCCAACTTATGGAGAGATGCCAGGCCAGTCGGAATATGCAGGCCAGCAGATGATGAATCAGTTCTATCAGCAGGCACAGGCGGCTGGAAGCACCATTTACCATGGCAGTGGACAAATGCCTGGTTACGATTCTGCTCCGGCTGCCCCTACGCCGCCAAAGACCGGACAGATGTTGCAGGGAGCATTACAGAATCTGGATACGTCCCTTCCGGTAGAAGAACTGATGAAACGCATGAACTATGAAATGGCAGTCGGGACTGTGATTCCGGGAAAGGGAAAATACGGCGGAAAGACCATGGGACAGGTGGCAGTTGAAAGCCCGTCAACGATCCAGTGGTTTGCCGAGCAATATTCCGGACCGAACAATCTGGTTCCGGCGGCAGCAAAGGTAATTTTACAAAAAGCAATGCCGATGGCTGGTTAAGGAAGAACCCCGCAGAGAGCTTTTTTCTGCGGGGGAAAGGAGGAAGAGACCGGGATGTATTATGATATGTCTGGGTTTGATTATGGAATACTGGATGTGGTGCAGGTGCTGCATCTCAGAAAGCGTCGGGGAAATTATTATGACTGCCCGTTTTGTGGAGAGACGCATGGAAAACTCAATATCAATGTGGAAAAGAATGTATTCCGGTGCAACCGCTGTGATGCGTCCGGGGGGATGCTGAAGCTTTATGCGGATTTGCACAATGTTACACTCTCCGAAGCAAATCAGCAGATCCGGGAAGCATTAGGAAAAGGAGAATACCGGACGGATTATATCAAAGCAATGCCGGTACAGGAAGAAAAGGCAACGGCAGAGCTTGCACCGATAGAGGAAAGCCACAGGACGTATCAGAGAATGCTGTCCATGCTCACGCTTAACAGGAAGCATCAGGAGGATCTGCAAAGACGGGGATTAAAACCGGAACAGATCGAAGCACAGCGTTACCGGAGTGTCCCGCTGTTTGGAATGAAGAAGCTGGTCAAAAGGCTGGCAGAAGAAGGATATATGGTGAAAGGCGTGCCGGGATTCTACCGGGATACAGACGGAAACTGGACGATAAATTTCAAAGCAGAAAACTCAGGAATCCTGATTCCCATAGTTTCTTTGGACGGGTTCATCCAGGGCTTTCAGATCCGGGTAGATCATGTGACCGACATGAAAAAGTATATCTGGCTGTCCAGTGTCAATTATGACCAGGGAGTTTCCTCCGGAAGTCCGGTACATGTGATCGGTGATCTTGCTGCAGAACGTGTCTATCTGACCGAAGGAGCCTTAAAAGGGACCATAGCCCATTATCTGTCCGGCGCTACCTTTGTGTGCGTTGCCGGAGTTAACCAGTACCGGAATTTAAAACCAGTGCTGGAGCGGATGAAAGGATATGGGATGAAACAGCTTTTGGAGACGTATGACATGGATAAGAAGATGAAAGTAGCCTGTAATCACCATGACAGTAAGTGTGCGGTCTGTTTTGAGCGTTCTCCTGTTATCTGCCAGCATAAGGCGGAGAAACGGAGGATTATCCAGAACGGCTGCAATAAGGTCTATGAAATCTGCCGGGAGCTTTCCCTGCCGATGAACCGAATGGTCTGGGATATGGACGAGAACGGGGAGTGGAACGGGAAACTTAAGGGGATAGATGACTATTTAGTTGCCATCAAACAGAAGGAAGGAGCCGGAGCGCAGACTTCGGCTCTTCCGAAAGGAGAATAATCATGAGAAAAAAAGGAAATACGGTGCTTGCAGGACTCATTATCTGCCTGTTGTTTGTTTTTCTCGCAGCGGCAGGAAAACTCTTTAGTGTTTATCTGAAGTATCAGAAAGGGGAGGCAAGTTACGAGAAACTGCAGGAATATGTTCAGGAACCAGAGGAAGAAGAATCACCGGAACCCGAGAAAGAGAAGGAGGAACCTCAGAGCAGGTATCTGGAAATTGACTTTGCAGGTTTAAAAGCGGTTAATCCGGATGTCATAGCGTGGATTCAGATTCCGGCACTGGACATTAGTTATCCGGTGGTACAGGGGAAAGATAATGCATATTATCTTCATCACCTTTTTTCAGGAGAATCCAATATCAATGGGAGCATCTTTGTGGACTGCCATAATCAGCCGGACTTTACGGATCAGAATACGATCGTGTACGGGCATAATATGAAAAACGGGAGCATGTTCGGAACTCTGGATAAGTACCAAGACCAAACGTTATTTGAACAGCATCCGGAGTTTTATATTTACCTGCCGGGAAAGATTCTCAAGTATCGTATCTTTTCCTGCTATGCGGGAAGAACCGGAAGTGAGGGATATAGGTATCATTTCCCGGAAGCGGAAGATTTTCAGATATTTCTGGATACGGTGTCTTCTTATGGGGATTATGATACCGGCACCGAGCTGTCGGCAACGGATCGGATAGTTACGCTGTCTACCTGTGTCAATTCCAGACGGAATTACCGCTATCTGGTACATGGAAAATTAAGCAGTGAGATCATCACTGAGGAATAAAAGAATCATGCTGGTGTGAGAAGAAATTTCTTATACCAGCTTTTATTATGGGAGAAAATGTAATGGGAACAGCATTGGTTATGGAACACGCAAACGCACTGGCGCAGATGATAGTCAGTGAAAAGGACAAGTTATTCGATGAAAGAGTAGAGGCGCTTGTAAAACTCTATGGAAGGGCGGAATTTTATCTGAAGCAGGGATTTCTGGAGAGCATCGTCTGCGAGTTCCACCGGAAGAAAGTGGAAATGATTATGCAGGCGAAAACGAAAGGAGAGATTACGGAAATACTGAAATTATCAAAACCGCATTTTGATGGGAACAAGTTTGTCTATACCTCTCCGTATGCTGTGGAAGAGGAAGAGCTGCTCCTTTGGTCTCTGACGTCACTGCAAGGTCCACTCCGGGATGAAGGGTATCAAAGATAGCGGGAATTATTTGAGAAGTGCCTGCCGGAATTGGTGGAAAAGCTTTCAGCATAGGACAATGACAGAACAAAAGAAAAAAGATACTAAGCATTTTTGAGAATGGTTGGTATCTTTTTTTCTTAGACAAACTGTTATTTGTTACTTAGGAACCGACCGTTAATATCCCCAAGTCATTAATTTCCACGTTCCGCCTTCGCTACGCGCCAACCACCATGACCATGTGTATTCTTCATTAGCGTTCCACGCTCCACCTCCATTTTTAGGTGACCTGAAACTACTATCAAACGAAATACATTGTGTGAAACTCTCTTTATTGTCATTTGCTTCCTCCAATTCATTCATCCAGGCAATATTATCCTCATTATTGCACGCATCATCAGATGTATAAGATAGGCTGTGCAATTCACACCCCTCAAAAGAACTAAATTGTTTCTTTATAACATCAATAGCTTCATCCATGTCATCTTTTGTGTATATAGATGATGTCCCATAATCAATAACTAAATTTTTTGTATTTCCTTTTCCACAACCAGCTAAAGATATAACAAATAAAAGACAAAGAACCATTGCTATCAATCTTTTCATAATCACTACCTCTTCAAATTCATATTTTTTTGCTCTGTCATTCATCCTGAACAACTGGAACTGTTAGTCGTTATCTTTCGTTCTGCGTTCCATTACAAACTGCTCTAAATTTATTCTGTGATTATACTTTATGGATGCATCCTTATCCTTAGAGAGTATAATATCATTCATATCAATTCCATTTAATGCAGCAATCGCAATAGTGTAGTGTACCACATCGGCTAATTCGTTACCTAATTGGGTTTGTAAATCCTCTTGACCAACAGATTTTCTACCTGCCTTTTTATTTAGTACTTCTGCCACTTCACCTATTTCTTCTACGAGTTTCATAAACAGGCTTTGGTCAATCCCACCATTTTTATAATGGTCGAATAAGTATTCTTGCAGTTCCTCTATTGTAATTTTCACAGTATCTTTTCCTCCGCAAATTCATATTTGATAATATGTTCATTATACTGTGTTTTACCAATGATATCAACGATATGGAAGTATACAGGAAGAAAAATTATGGAAATAGTTTTTAAAAAGTTGCACTTTAAGTATCTTCTACGTACAGAATAAGTATCAAGTACAAAGGAGTGAATGTAGCATGATAAAAAAATTAAGAGTAGCCGTGGATCACGGGAACCGGAACATGAAAACCTGTAATTTTGTATTTACCACTGGACTGACAGAACAGGACAAAAAGCCTGCCAGGGGAGAGAAGTATCTGAAATATCAGGGAAAGTATTATACCCTTAGTGAGAAGCGGATTCCGTACCAGAGAGACAAGACGCAGGACAGCAGGAACCGATTCTGGATTCTGACGTTATTTGCGATTGCAATGGAGCTGGAGCAGAAAGCGCAGATTCAGCCGGAGAATGTCATTCAGGTGGAACTTCCGATTGGGCTTCCACCGAAGCATTTTGCAGAGCTTTGTGAGAGATATGAACGCTATTTCAAATGGGACGGGAAGGTGCAGGAACTGTGCTTCAACGATAAAGTCTATCACCTCTGTATTCAGAATGTAATGGCGTTTCCGCAGGATTATGCAGCCATGATGACGAGAATGACGGAAATCCGTGAGATTCCGAAAGTCGTAGGGATTGATATTGGCGGATTTACTTCTGATTATCTTCTGATGAGAAGTGGCAGACCGGATATGGATTATTGTGATTCTCTGGAAAAAGGTGTGATTACCATGTATAACGATATCATTTCCAGTATTAACAGTGAATATGACATGCTTCTGGAGGAGGCAGATATCGACAGTATCATCAAGGGAAAAACGCAGTATTATGAGGAAGCTGTTGTACAGGCAGTAGAAACCATGGTTCAGAATTTTGTTACCGATCTTCTGAACAGCATCCGAGAGCGGGGCATTGATACAAAATCTACTTATACGGTGTTTATCGGCGGCGGAGCAGTGCTTCTGGAACGATTTCTGGAGCAGGCAGACCGGTTGGGAAAACATACCTTTATCCGGGATATGAAAGCAAATGCCGATGGATATGATCTTTTGTATCGCATGACACAGGCTGGAGTGTGATTTTATGGGAAAGAAAAATCCGTTTGTATTCACTATTGGTTTTGATAAGTCGGACCCAGATCATGTGTATGTGACAGAACTTCTGAATACGACAGAGAAAAAAGCAAAACTGATCGTTGCGGCAATTCTGGCATATACGGGAAGAACGGATGAGACAGGTAATGGCAGTATAAGCATGGAACCGGATATGCTCCGACCAATGATGCAGCAAATCATCCGGGAAGAAGTAAGAAAGGTATTGGAAGGGCAGGACGTTTCTAAGATAAATAGAGAAATGCCCACAGAAGTTGATTTGATGGAAGAAGAACCGCTGCGGATGGATCAGACTATGAGACAGAATGTAGTGGATGCTATCAGTGCATTTCGCAGGGCATAAAAAAGCAGGAGAGATACACATGCTTATGGCAGTGTACTCTCCTGTTCTTTGTATCAGAATGGGAATAGACAGAAAACTCACAGACTATTCGCAGATTACTCACAGATTGTCTTTGTATAATGTGTAGATGATGAAGGATACGGGAGAGCCTTAACTTAGGTTCTTGAATCCATCCAGAAGTCCACGCAGTGTAGAAAGGGCAAGCTGTTTCTGCTCCTCCGGGCAGGAATTTAGTTCTACCATGATTTGCTGCATGGTAGAATCCGGGTTCGTTTTCTGGTTAGAAAATATAGCATCTATGGAAATATGTAAGTAAGTTGCCAGGGCATAAAGTGTTTCCAACTGTGGATTGCCAATATAGTTTTCAATATCAGAGACAGTCCGTAAAGAAATCTTTGCCTGTTCCGCAAGGCTGTTTTGCGAAAGATTGCGGCGGAGACGTTCTTCCCTGACTGCATCTCCCAATAATTTTTTCACCATCTATATCACCTCACTTAATGCATATATTTTATCGTAGATTAACACTATACGAAATGCGTTAAAGTGCGTTATGATAAGCAGGATAACACATGCACAAATAGAGAAACATGGAAGTAAGTACGACAGATATGAATGGACAGCATAAGATAAAAGCCAAAGAGGAACTGAATCTGTTAAAAAAATCTTATCCATACAATGTGTCGGAGAGAAGTTAGAATATGCAGTATATGAGATACTATCATCGCATATCCTACATAATTACATAGAAAGAGAAGTATCGGCTGGACTACGAATAGAGTGGTCCAGCCTTTCTTTTTTTCGAAAAAATGAAGGCAGTGTCACGTTTTGTTGCCGCTCACCGCCATCCTCGGAATTTTTTGGAACGTGATAAAAAATTTCGGAGGATAAAACAAATGAACAAAAAAACATATACAGGATCAAAGATACAAAATCACTTTACAGCATATCTGATACAGTTTGTCCGTGGAAAACGACATGATTATCTGGAGAAGAAAATCCAGATGGCTGATGCAGAAGAACTGTTGGAGGATATTGGACAGATGGAGGCAAGAATTGTAATCGAAGAATTGCTGGAGAACCAAACGAGGGAGCAGCTTTTATTGCAGGAGGCACAGGGGAAATATCCAGAATGGAATAAGATGTCAGATGAAAGACTGATGAAAGCGCTTCATACGCTGTGGGATGAAGAACGGAAGCTGATTTACCAGCATGTGTTTGAAGAACGTACTTTTGAGGAAATGAGCAGGCTAAACGGGTTATCAGAGGAGCGATGCAAGGGTATTTATTATTATGCAATCCGGAAGATCCGCAAGGTGATGGGAGGAGAAAACTAATGAATTTTGAACGATTACTTTTACAGGCAAAAGAAGGAAATGCAGATGCGGTACTGGAGATTTTAGAGATATATAAGCCGCTTTTAATTAAGAATGCGATTGTGAATGGCAGATTTGATGAAGATCTGTATCAGGAACTGGTAAGTACATTGCTTCAGTGTATCCAGAGATTCCAAATATTGGAATAGAATGGATAAGCCCGGCGGGAAACTGCCGGGCGGATAATATATTGAAACCGTGAGAAAAGAAGGGTGATTCTTTAGTTGCCTGAACAACAAGGAGTCTGTACGTCCAGTCCATCCAGATAACCCTTTCCCCAATCACACATCGACTCCAAAACAGGAATAATACTTTCGCCAAAAGCAGTTAAGGAGTAAAGAGTTCTCGGTGGCTTTTCTGGAATGACCTCTCTGCGAAGCATCCCAGAGTTTTCCAGATCCCGAAGCTGCTGAGAAAGCATTTTCGGGGTTGCACTGGGAATCAGCCGCTGTAATTCCATATAATGCAGTGGGTGGTTAATGAGATGCCAGAGAATTAAAGGCTTGTATTTTCCGCCAATCAGGGAAAGCGTTGCTTCCACAGGGCAGTTAAAGGATGTGGTCTGTTTCATGATCATGTCTCCCTTCAGGTAGTATCATTTTGGAAAGTATCTTTCCGGAAAGTGCAGTCTTGCAGGACAATCCAATCGTGATACAATCAAATTGTTGATCGATATATCGTAATCATAAAAGAAAAAGGAAGGATTGACAACCATGGATTTTATTGAAATTGCAAAAAAGAGATATTCTGTCCGGAGCTATATGGAACAGAAAGTAGAACCAGAGAAATTAGAGAAAATTATTGAGGCGGCACATGTGGCACCAACAGCAGCAAATCAGCAGCCGGTTCATTTGCTTGTAGTGCAGAGTGAGGAAGGTCTTGCAAAAATCGGAGAAGGAGCGAATATTTACGGAGCACCATTGGCAATTATCGTTTGTGCCGATCATAACAGGGCATGGACAAGACCATTCGATAAAAAGCAGACAGGAGATATTGATGCTGCTATACTGACAGATCACATGATGCTTCAGGCAACAGAACTGGGATTAGGTAGTGTTTGGGTTTGCTATTTTAAACCGGATGTAATCAAAAAGAAATTTCATCTGCCGGAAAATTTGGAACCAATCAATATTTTGGTAATCGGATATTCGGATGAGACTGGAGCTGATCCGGAAAGACACGGCCAGAGTCGGATTTCAGTGGAAGAACTGGTTTCCATGGAAACATTGTAAAGATATATTTTATACATCACTCTCAGGGGAGTAACATCCTCTGGGAGTTTTTTGTCATATTTGTTGCACTTTTCGGCTCTGGTACGTACAGAAATAGAAAAGAAACATATCCCAAAATGTACACATTTTAGAAGTACGTTCCGGAAAGGGGGATTATATCTCAAAAAGGTTACACACACAGTTTTGAGATATGCCAACAAAAGTGTGGATATTTTGGGACAGGGAAAGGAGAAATGTGGATGCAGATATATGGATATCACCGCACCAGTACAAAGGAGCAGCATCTTGATCGTGGCATACAGGAAATTGAGCGGTACTGTAACGAGCATGAGATGGCACTTACGAATATTTTTACGGATCAGGAGACAGGGAAGAATTTTAATCGTCCGAGATATACCGTTTTAGTGGAGGATGTCCTGCGGCCGGGAGATATTTTGATTATCACAGAATTAGACAGGCTGGGAAGAAATAAGCGGGATACGATGCAACAGATTCAACGGTTAAAAGAAATGGGAGTGCGGCTCATGGTTTTGGAACTTCCGACTACGCTCATGGATTTATCTGTGATGGACAACGCTATGGCAAGGATGATGCTGGAAACAATCAATAACATGATGTTGGAACTTTATGCTTCTATGGCGCAGGCAGAGCTGGAGAAAAAGGAGAAGCGACAGCGGGAAGGGATAGAAGCGAAGAAATTGCGGGGCGAATGGGATGATTATGGAAGACCATGCGTGATGAAGCAGGAAACCTTTGACGAGAACTTCCAGAGCGTTATTTCCGGAAAAATGACACCGACACAGCTTCGGAAGAGTCTGGGAATGACACACTCTACCTTTTACCGGTATCGTAAAACTTTTTATGAAAAATATCCGGAACTTTCCAATACCTAGAATGAAAGCCATATTACTTATATAGAACAAAGAATTTCAGGAGGAAAGCAATATGAGTGAAAAAAGAATAGGTACTTTGATTTATGATCCGTCTATGGGAAGATATGATATCCGGTTTGGTATTGAATCCTATTATGGGGGACTGCATTGTGGAGAATGCTTTGATGTGGAGGTAAGGGATGTATGGATTCCGGTTCGGATTGAAATGGACGAGGACTGGTATCTTGTGGGACTTCCGAAGACACGCCTCGGCGGGCTGACTGTTCGGATGTAGAGGAGATAGATGATGGAAGCCAAAAAGAAATATGTAAAGCCCGCCTTCCGATTTGTGACAGATCTGAGGAGTATTCTGGAATGTCTGTATGAAGTATATGGAACGGATGGGGAGCTGCTGCTTAAAGGAGAAAAGCTGTCAGATACAGTAATCTGCCCGTTTATCCGCATGGTTCAAAAGAAATGCAGTGTGGTGGATGCGGAAATCCTGCATTTGATGCTCTGGAAGATATATATGGTAAGTGCGAGGAAAGAAGCATTTGTAGCGGATGCTAAGAAAGAGCTGCAGCCTTATTTGACCAAGAAAGATGAAAAACAGATTGACACCATATATGACACCACATATACTATAGATAGGAGGCATTAAAGATGTCGAAATGGGATAAACTATTGACAAGAATTTGCTCATTATCGAAAGACCTTCGTTTTGATGAATTAAGAAAAGTATTAGAAAGTTATGGATATGAGATAAATGCTCCGAGAAGTGGGAGCAGCCATTATACATTCCGTAAAGCGGGATGCCAGCCGATAACAATACCGAAACACGAACCAATCAAGAAAATTTATGTTGAAATGGTAAAGCAGATTGTAGAAAGTGAGGCGAAAAACGATGAAGACACTGAATGATTATTTGGCAATGTCCTATCGCATGGAAATTGTGGAAGATAAGGATGAAGGTGGATTTGTGGTTTCTTATCCGGAACTGCCGGGATGCATCACCTGTGGAGAGACGATAGAAAGGGCAGTTGAAAATGCAGCGGATGCAAAAAAAGCATGGTTAGAAGCTGCACTGGAAGAAGGGATTGAGATTCACGAACCGGGAAGCCTGGAAGAGTATTCGGGACAGTTTAAAATAAGGATGCCACGCAGCTTACACCGGGATCTGGCGGAACACTCAAAAAAAGAAGGCATCAGTATGAATCAATACTGTATATATCTTCTTTCAAAGAATGATGCGCTGTTAGTAAAATAAATATACAAGAATATAGATGAAAAGAGCCGTCCGGATGGGCGGCTCGAAGTCTTTTATAGATTAAAAATGATATTGCTCCAGCAGGTATAGGGGAAGTGTTTGTACATTCCCAGCGGTTCCGCCTTTGGTATCACCTTTTAAATACAATAGTTTGTGGGCCTTCCCCTGTTCCAATGCCTTCAAGGCAGTAGATGCAGTTCCCTTACCGGCTTTAACTTCAATCAGATAGCGGATGTGAGTTTTCAATGTCTGAGCTACAAAATCAATTTCACCACCTTTATAAGTAGCAAAAGCCGGTGTCTCAAAGATAATTTCTTCCGGGAATTCCTGGCGTTTGGACAAGTTAATGTAAACATAGTTTTCGTTCAATGAGCCATCCATAGTTGATACAGTAGCACCAGTTCTGGAGAGATAATAATATGCAACTCCAAGATCCATGAAGAAGCAGCGGCTTCCCGGTTTGAAATTCAAGATGTCCAGTTCTGTGATTTTGCCACAGAAACCGATGATTCCAGAATGGTAAAGCCAGTTGATAGCACGATAGCAGGTTGCTTTAGAAAGATTACTGGAGTAATTCTTTGTAACGAGCTTTTGCAGTTCTTCACTTATACTGTCCTCATCTAATCCTTTCTTTTCACGAAGCAGAATACGGCAGATGCTTAAAAAGATGTTGGTAAAAACACTAATATCTGTGATGTCATCAAAGTACCGCATAGATTCGTTTAAGAAAATGCGGATGATTCTAACAAGCTCTTTTTGAGCTGCTTCCACGTCTTTTGTGTTAAGGTATGTTTCCACAACCTTTGGATAGCCGCCAATCTGTCTATAGATGTCGTAAACATTCTTTAATTCGTCATATAGTTCCGGTACGGTGTCATCTGCATGATCCAGTGGAAGTGATAGATACTTCTGAAAAAGCTGGTCATCCAATGCTTCCAAAAACTCTTTAAAGGAAAGGGTATAAATACGGATACTGGTAATATCTCCACTGGAGAATTTGAATTCCGGTTCCAGTACACGTCCCAGATAACTTCCAGTTACAATGAAATGCGCTTGAAAATAGCGGGTAAATTCTCGGATACGGTTGAATATCTCTGAGGATTCCTGAATTTCATCAATAATGATGACTGTATCGTTGGTATCTTCAAAATCCGGATCGAAGAGTTTAAAAGCATCGTGAAGCGGCTGCTCCGGTCGTTTTGTACCGGGAGTCCAGTCTGTGGCTTTTTTGTAACATTCCATAAATTGTTTGCCGGACAGATCAAACAGGTTAATGTAGATCTTGTGCCTGAAGTTCTCATCCGCAAATTTATTGATAATATATGTTTTTCCGACCTGTCTGGCACCATTCACTTCCAAGGTGCTGTGGACGGTATCGTTTTTCCAATCCAGAAGCTGATCGTAAACTTTTCTTTTCAGATACATGGGAAATGCTCCTTTCTTTCAACTGTTCCTATTATATCAAAATATGAATGGATAATATAGAGGGTAATTTCTGATAAATGATGAATTGTCTAGTCTGAGCAGTTCTTCACGGGTATTCCGGTTTCTGTCATTACTTTTTCGTACTGAAGAAGCTGTTCCCAGGTCAGCCATTCCGGTTTCTGATTTGTGGGAAAACCATTCCATAATTCTTTCATACGAGCAATATGGTTTTGAACGCTATGATTGCATAGGATAGACGGACTGCGATTTCCGTAGCCCAGATAGTATTCACAGTCAGACTGTAATTTACTTAACATCCGGTACTCGAATTCATAGGAACTTCTTTGATACGGAGCCGGATGAAATGTGTACTCCTGCTGTATGGGATGGGAAGGTTCTCCATCAATATGGTTAAAAGATAAAGAATAAAGATTCGGTTCAGCCCCTTTGCCAAGGTCAATATCCTTCCACAACTTTTCGAATTGGTCCTTATATACCGGACAGGAAAAATCATCCATGCCAGTATACTCAAGCACTAATTTTGTTTTTGCATTTTCATTCATTCTATTAGACCATCCTTTCCTTTATTGCAGACATTGAGGTATATTATTGGGCGCTGTTTCTGCATTCCACTGCAGCTTCGCACGTACATCCATCAGGATGATTCCTAACTGGTTTTCTCCGCAGTTATTGACTTTGCCCCAGAAATAGTCACCCCAGTTGTTTCCTTCAACAAGTGTGGACTCTCCGGTTGCAAGAAGTTTGTCCCGGAGTTCCGGGTTCTGCATGAATTTGCACATGCAGATTTCATACATGAACCGGACTTTCACTTTTTCCCAGTCCGGGCGTAATGTAAGATCTCTGCCGAGTTTCTTTGCATCAGAAGGATTATGCATCCGAAAAATACAGAATTTGCGTTGCTCTCTCGCAGAGAGTGTTTTCTGCGCCTGAAAAGCAGCTTCATTGTTTGCATAGGTTTGTCCCATGTAAGAGATTGGTGCCGGATAGAAATTGCTTAGAAAAGCATAATCTCCCCGAAATTCATTGATCTGTGTAGGTATGCGCTTGCTTGTATTTGTTTGATTCATTATAAATTCCTCCTTTGTAAAAGAGGTGCGGCCTTTCAGCCACACCTCAAAATAATTCTCATCTATTGCAGAGATGGTTATGCAATCATCTCCCAAAATTCAGCTTCTGTAAGAATTGGAATACCAAGGCTCTGGGCTTTTGCCAGTTTGCTGCCGGCTTTTTCCCCGCAGATCAGGTAATCGGTTTTCTTTGTTACAGAGCTGCCAGGTTTGGCACCAAGCTCCAGAATCTTATCGTTGATACCGTCTCTGGTAAAATGCTCCAGTTTCCCTGTTGCTACGATGGTACATCCTGTAAATTTGTTTTCTTTTGTCATAATGGTCTCTTCCTTTCTTTGTTCAAATGTGAATTCGTTCTGTAAGTTTTTCCATAAATCAAGATTTGCTTCATCTGCAAACCAGGAATGGATGTTGTGATTTAAGATTTCGCCAAAATCCTCTAACTGAGTGAAGTCGTAATCTCCGACAGCCGCCTGTTCAAATGCAGTTAAATTTCCGGAAAATACGGTGTCCAGAATCCGGCTTTTGGTTCTGCCGATCATAGGAATATCCATGGAAACCAGATAGCGGACAAAGCTGGTCCTCCGGCTGGCGTTGATGGATTCCCACAAGCGGTCGAAAGATTTCTCACCATATCCGTCCAGTGCCACAATATCTCCCCGGTGTTCCTCCAGATGATAGATGTCCTGAAAAGAGTGCAGATAGCCCAGATTCAGGAATTTTTCTAAAGTGGCTTCTGACAGTCCTTCGATGTTCATTGCCTTCTTGCTGGCAAAATGGACAAACCTTCTTGTGATCTGGCTGTCGCACTGCGGATTATCACAATGCAGAGTTTCTACGGTGCGACCGTCGCTGGTCTTACGGCTGTAGGTTCTGGTTTTGGAACCACAGCAAGGGCAGACCGGAGGCGTGATGTCGGTATACTTTCCACGATCCAGATTATCCTCTATATGTGGGATGATCATGTTTCGTTTGGAAACAAGAATCCGGCATCCGGGTACAAGCTCCAGATTTTTGATAAAGGTCAGATTATGAAGGGAAGCTCTGGAAACATCACAGCCGTCAATCTCCACGGTATCGAAGATGCCGACCGGAGCAATCTCTCCGAATCTGGTCGGTGTCCATTCAATTTCACGCAAGAAAGTTTCGTAGGTATCATCCTCAAACTTATAGGCGAGGCCGTCCTTATAGTGGTGTCCGGTTTTTCCGCAGCTTTTGGAGTAGCTGAGACTGTCAAAAATCATGACAATGCCATCGATAGGAAGATGTAAATTTGCTGCTGTGGATACCAATTCCTGAATGAATTTCTCCGCATATTCTTTTGAAAGTCCGGTTCCTGAAATTGAGAAAAACGGGCAGTAACCAAAGCCCAGGTGTGTTAAACCTTCTAATTTGCAGGCTCTGCTGTCCGGGAAGGGAACATCCTCCATTCCTTCTAATACATTGAACGGAAGAAAGCGAACACAACGTCCGATACAGTTCTTCGGATCAAGACTTCGTACTGATCCGGAAGCAAAATTACGTCCGTTTTTATAAGGTTTTCCATTTCCATCACGCAGAGTATCTTTCAGACGTTCAAAATCATTGGTTGGTATAAAAGACTCACCGGTAATGACCAGACGTTCTTTGTGTGGAATGGTAAGCGGTACATTTAAAAATGCCGGGATATTGTGTGTAATATCTTCCCCCACTTCACCATCTCCACGGGTAGAAGCCTGAATCAGTCTGCCATCTTCGTAAATGAGTTTGGTAGTCAAACCGTCCAGTTTCAGCATAAAGAGAACTTCCTGTCCTTTCATGAAATCTAAAAGCTCTGAAATCAGTTTTGTTTTCTCAAGCGAGAGCAGTGGAATCGGATGGGTGACTTTGGCAAGTTCACTGACCGGATAATATCCAACCGTCTGTGTCGGAGAATTTGACAGGATGAAACCAGTCTGTTCCTCCAGTTCCTTCAGTTCGTCAAAGAGCCGGTCATACTCGGCATCAGATACCAGAGGGGCATCCTGATTGTAGTAGGCATGACGGTATTCATTGAGTTGTTTTACAAGATTCTTAATTCTTTTGACTGACATAGAGTCTCCTTTCTTTTGTGGCGTGCCAGTTCCGGAATCATTTGTTTCCGTAATCCTCCTTTCCCTGCGTTCAGGCATAAAAAAAGAGAATGACGCTTATGTTCATTCTCAAAATAGATGCAGTTTCCTGCAAAATAAAAAAAGCCAGAAGTCCCTGCTGCTTGTTGGGCATAGGAAAACTCCTGACTACGTTTCAAACCTAAACTGCGTGTGATAAATCCTTTCCGGATTGACACAAATAATTGATATAAGAACAGTATAACACTAGATGTAGTATATGTCAAATGAAATAGATTCCTCAATGAAGCTTTTGCCTTATGTTGATGACAAATTTGTCGGCTACAGGAATAAAAGCGTTCAGGATTTCAGATTTGCCCTAAGCGAAGGAATTCGTAGCCAGGTATTTTTTGCCACTTTCGTGGAGAAAGTCGAAAACCAGATAAAATCAATCTCTGTCATAAATGCCTCTAAACTGTTTTTACATCGTAGTGGTTATGCAAGTTCTAAATTTAAAAATAATTTTCACGAATAACTAACTTTTCTATATGCTGAATTGTCATAAAATATAGATTATTAAATTTGAAAGCAGATTGAAGGTGATAAACATGAGAAGTTATAAACGGTATACCAGGCGAAAGAGACTTTTGAAGCAAATCGCTGTGGTTGCTTTAGTGTTTATATTGGGATTTGTGCTTTTGCGGGCTGTTTCGTATATGGCGATTCAGGGTGAAATTCCGATGATTAACAGTTTCAATCTATTTAGAAGGGAAGCTGATACTTCTTTTGGATGGAACTTGATTCTTGTAAATGACGATTATTGTGTTCCCCGTAATTATGAGGTAGAACTCACAGAATTATCAAACGGAGAAAAAGTGGATTCGAGAATCTATCCTCAGCTTCAGCAGATGTTTGATGATGCCAGAGCTGAGGGACTTGAATTATTTGTAAGGGAAGGGTACAGGACAACTCAGGATCAGAAAGATATTATGAATGAGAGAATTCAGCAGTATCAGGATGAAGGCTATTCACGTGGGGAGGCAAAAAAACTTGCGAAAGAATATGTTGCCGAACCTGGAACAAGTGAGCATGAACTTGGGATAGCCGTTGATATCAATGCGGATACGTCCAAGTGTTCTTCGGATGCTGTTTATACATGGCTTGCCAATAATGCATATAAATATGGTTTTATTAAAAGGTATCCTGATAATAAGATAGAAATTACAGGAGTGAACAATGAACCCTGGCATTATAGGTATGTAGGGGTGGATGCTGCCCTGGAAATGCAGAAAAAAGGATTGTGTCTGGAGGAGTATATCGAGACTCTAAAATAAAAATTAAAAAATAATTTATCTTTAACTAACTTTTTATGCTTGTTAGGTGTCTTAGTATATAGGAGGGTAAAATATAGGGGGCAAATGAGGAAGGAGGAATGAGATGACTTCTGACTTCTTATTACTACAGAAAATCAGAAACGGCAACAACCATGCAGGTAATCAGTTTGTTGAAAAATATTATTCTTTTATCTATCAATATTGCTTTCTGCACATCCACAATCAAGAATGTGCAGAAGATATGGTACAAGAAACTTTTGTGAGGTTTTTCGGAGCGCTGATGAGCGGAGCTGAAATAGGAAAGGCGAAGAGCTATCTATACAGCATAGCGGGAAATATCATTAAAAACTACTATAAAAAAAAGAAGGAAATATTATTGGATCAGTTGCCGGATATAGAAAAGGATAATCTGACAGAAATAGAAATCCGGCTTGATGTAGAACGGGCGTTGGATCTGCTTCCGGAAGAAATAAAAGAGACGGCAATCTTGTTTTTCTTTCAGGGGTTAAAACAAAAAGAAATTTCTGATTTATTACATATAAAATTATCACTTGTAAAATATCGTGTTTCGAAAGCAAAAGAATTACTGTCAAAACAGTTGGAGGAGGGAAGAGATTGAAGCAGTATCAGAGAAAAATCAAGGAGTATAAATCCTTGATACAGAAGGAATATATACAGGAAACGGCAGTTTGCACAGTAATGGAACGGTGTTCAGACATTGTGAGCCGTCAGGATAACAGACGGGCGTCATATTTCGAATTTTTATTTGAGCAGTTCAAATTTATCAAGAAAAGATGGTGGGCCCTGCAGGGAGGAATCCTGTTTCTGCTTTGGATTCTGCTGGCGGACTCAGATGGAGGAGCAAATACAGAGCGGACACTGGGGGCTATGTCGGTGATGTTTTCTGTGATGATCGTACCTGAAATCTGGAAGAACCGGAGATTTTCTGCAGTCGAGATCGAAAAAACGGCATTCTATTCACTGCGCCAGATCTGTGCTGCAAGGACATTGCTATTTGCAGCAGTGGATCTGGTTATGATTACAGCTTTTTTCAGTATTTCAGTTTATACACTACAGATTTCGGCATACCGGATCATCATAGATTTTCTAGTGCCGCTTAATGTTTCCTGTTGTATCTGTTTCCGACTATTGTATAGCAAATGGAATGATATGGAGCATATTGCTGTTTTTCTAAGTATATCCTGCATACTGATTTGGACGCTGATTGTGTCCACAGATTCTATTTATCAGAAAATTTCGGTACCGATCTGGGTTGGCTTGCTGATCATATCGTTTGGTTATCTGATCTTTTGTGTTCACAAATCGCAATGTAACTGCGAAATAAACTGGGAGGTGAAGTCGAGTGGAACTGCAATTTAAAAATGTAACAAAAGCTTATGGAGATGTACATGCAGTAGATCACGTAACACATTCTATGGAGAAAGGTGTATATGGGTTATTGGGAGTAAACGGAGCGGGGAAAACCACTTTGATGCGGATGCTGTGTACAGCGATAAATCCGACAAGCGGAGAAATCTTGTGGAATGGAAAGGATATCTTCAGTTTGGGAGCATCTTATAGAGGGATACTCGGTTATCTGCCGCAGAATTACGGGTTTTATCCGGATCTTTCAGTGTATGACTACATGATGTATATTGCATCCATCAAAGGACTCCGTCCCATCGTGGCAAAGAAAAGGGCTTTAAAACTGCTAGAGCAGGTCGGGATGGCTGAAAAGCGAAAAAAAAAGATGCGCACTTTATCAGGGGGAATGATCCGGAGAGTCGGAATTGCTCAGGCGATGTTGAATGATCCGCGGATATTAGTATTGGATGAGCCAACCGCCGGTCTTGATCCGAATGAGAGAATCCGGTTCCGAAATCTGGTCAGTGAATTGTCGGAAGACCGCCTTGTCCTGCTGTCTACCCACATTGTGTCAGATGTCGAATACGTGGCAAATGAAATCATATTGATGAAAGAAGGAAAATTTTTCTATACAGGAACATCGGATGAGATTATTTTGTCTATGGATATGTCAGTATGGAATTGTACTGTTCCTAAAAGGGAACTGAATAATTATATGAAGAAATATCTGACTGGAAATGTAAGGACAGTTGCCGACGGAGTGGAACTAAGAGTCCTTTCAAAGACGCCGCCGGCAAGGAATGCAGTACAGGTGGAGACAACACTGGAGGATGCATTTCTTCTGTATTTTGGAGAAAAGGCAGGTGATAAAGATGATGTTCAAATATGAGTTGAAAAAGATCTTTTCTAAGCGGGTTAATCAGGTTTTGCTTGCGGCAGTGCTTGTGGTGACGATTATTTATTCCGGTATGGCAATCGGAAGTATGCGCTATGTGGATGAAGAGGGGCAAAATCACACTGGGATTGAATCGGGACGGCTTCTGGCTGAAAATATCAATCAATGGAAAGGGGAACTTACAGCGGAGAAAATTTCCGAAGTAATAAATGATTACAAGACGATATCTGCCAAATATCCGGATGAAATACCAAATACAGAATATGGAAAAACAGTACAGTCATATTATGATATTTATAGTTTTGTAATTGGCATAATGACTCCAGATTCAGAATGGAATGAAAGTGTAGTATATCAGCTTTCAGATGAACAGCTACAGAATATCTATACAATCTATCAGGACAATATGAAGAAAATAGTGGAAGAGTATGGTACTACACCTGAAAAGAGAAGTTATCTGGAAAGCGTTTATAAAAAGATAGAAATACCTTTTATGTTCGAAGCAAAAGATTCCTGGACTACGATGACAATGTACGCACAAACTTATGTACTGTTAATGGCAGTGATCATAGGTTTTTTGGTAGCTGGTATATTTTCCGGAGAGTTCCGCCCGGGAACAGAGGATGTTTTTTTTGCCACTAAATATGGAAGAACGAAGGCAATAAAAAACAAGATTTTTGCGGGAATACTTGTGTCAACGGTTACCTATTGGATCGGAGTGGGGGTATTGTCTCTTATCTCATTTGCAGTAATGGGAACAAGCGGATTTTTCACGCCGTATCAGATTGATGATCCATACAGTATTTATGTTATGACATATGGAGAATATTATTTGCTGATACTTGTGGGCGGGTATATCGTGACAATGTTTTGTGCTGCGTTGACTATGCTGGTGACAGTTAAGATGCATACACCGAATCTGGCGATTTGTATCCCGTTTTTCCTGCTTTGTATGATGCCGTTTATCGCAAGAGTATTACCGGCATTTGATGCTTTTTTCAATTTGCTGCCAACTGTATTGACTAATATTTTTAATGCAGTGAGGACGCCGATTCTTTTTCAGATTGGTTCGTTTGTATTTCGTCAGATTTCGTTATTGATGTTTCTGTACATCTTATTATTTATTGTACTGTTGCCTTTAATATATATAGGTTATAGTCGATATGGGTTAAAGAAGAAATAGTATTACGAACGTCTGATAAAGCTATTGAAACTTTCGGCTGTTACTGCAGAAATTTTATGATCCGGATAAAAAAGAGGGCTACTGATAAATTGCGTAATTGTGCCTCTTTATATAAAAGAGAAATTAAATGACATCACGTGAACTCGTTCGGGATATGTTTATAAACTATTTCCGGATATTTGAAAAAGATCAGGAAGGGTTGAAAAGCAGGTGATACCATGGGAAAGTAATGATTTTTACGTTTTCTGATTCCGAGGAAGAAATTCTGAATAAGATTAAATCGGTTCTAGTCTGTGAAAACACAGTAGAGTTTATGGATAATGTAAACATTCAAAAGTTGAGATTCCCAAGTCTGGAAATAGACCAGCTTCAGCGTTGTGTAATCAGAGAAGATAAGACAGTGGGGCTTACCCGACATGAATATGATCTGCTTCTATATCTTGCGTTATCTCCTAATCGGGTATTCACGAAAGAACAGATCTATCAGCATATCTATGAGGAAGCGGAGTCAGAAGTGAATAACCGAATTTACGGTCTGATTAAGAACTTGAGAAAGAAAATAGAAGAAAATCCGGAAACACCGCACTACATAGAAACGATACGTGGTGTTGGTTATCGCTTTCGGGCATAAAAGGAGCCGTCCGGCAATGGGCGGCTCGAAGTGTTTCTCTTGTTGTTTATTTATTGTTTTTTTCGTTGTATACTGTAGAGATGAGCAAAACACATTAATTCAAAAGTAGGACGTGGCAGTTAGTTTCCATA